>CAVXEF010000018.1:0-33337 GCA_963760535.1 uncultured Phycisphaerales bacterium | reverse complement strand
ACGGTGAGCTCTATAATGGGGCTGCCAAAGAGCAAAACCCACAGGCAGTGCAGACCACGACTAAAGCCAGGCCAAGATAAAGCTGCCATTAAGCTATTTACAAAGTCGAAAATCCTGAATTTTCTGGTTAAATGAGACCAGATTATAATATGAGATTAAAAATCAAAGGTCTTCGATGGTACATAGCAATCCTGCTGATGCTGGTGACGACGATTAACTACATTGACCGCACCAGTTTGTCAGTAGCCGCCCCGACCCTTAAGGAACAACTTCATATCAACGAGCAGCAGTTCGCTTACATAATCGTGTGCTTTCAGTTTTGTTATATGCTTATGCAACCGATTAGCGGTCGCATTATCGACTATCTCAATATCAGACGAGGGTTTTCACTGGCAGTGGTCTGGTGGTCGATAGCAAATATGCTGCACGCCTTTGCCCGCACTCCGCTTACGTTTGGTATTTTTCGCGGTATACTTGGTGTCGGCGAGGCCGGCAATTTCCCCGGCATTGCAAAAACTGCCTCTGAATGGTTCCCGCCCAAGAGAACGCACTATGGCCACCGGCATTGCCAACATCGGTTCAGGCACCGGGACCCTTATTGCCATGCCGTTTGTCGCGTTTATCATACTTAAATTAGGCTGGCAGGCAGCGTTTGTCATTACTGGTGCGATAGGATTTATCTGGGTAGCGTTATGGCTGCTCTTTTACTATCCACCGGAAAAACATCCAATGATAACACCTGAGGAGCTTGCCCATATCCAGCAGGGCCAGCGAGAACTGTATATAGAAGAAACACCCCGCGAAAAAGGCGTATGGAAAGTAGTGCTCGGGCAGCGGAATTTTTTGGGCATTGCCATTGCCAGATTTCTTTCGGAACCTGCCTGGCAATTCTTTACGTACTGGATTCCAATGTATCTTGTAACTCAGAGAGGGATGAATCTTAAGCAGATAGCCTTATTTGGATGGATACCGTTTCTGGCCGCTGACCTCGGCAGCTTCGTTGGCGGGTTACTGTCGCCGATGTACCAGAAAATAGGATTCAGTGTCCTTAATGCCCGCAGAGTCTCGATGACAACAGCAGCATTGCTGATGCCGTTTGCCTTGTTGATTGCTAAGGCCCCATCAGGTGAGTGGGCGGTGTTCTGGTTTTGCTTTGGCGCTTTTGGCCATAACTGTATTTCAGCTACGTTACTTACCCTGCCGGCCGATTTGTTTCCAAAACATACCGTGGCGACGGCCAACGGTCTTTCAGGCTGTATAGGGTATTTTGGCGGGATGCTGTTTACCTGGGGGGTCGGGTGGCTGGTGATGCATCTCGGTTACGGGCCCATTTTCACTATGATTGCTTTTTTTGACATTATTGGTGCAACTGCACTGTGGTTACTACTGCGAATACCGCAACCACAGTTGAACACAAGCAACACAAGATAAAGGACTCTAACGATGGCTGCCAAATTTATGACAGAAGATTTTCTCCTCCAAACAAAAGCGGCGAGGACCCTTTACCATGAATATGCGGCGAAGATGCCGATATACGATTATCACTGTCACCTGCCGGCCAGGCAAATCGCCGACGACCATCAGTTTGAAAACCTGACGCAGGTCTGGCTTTACGGCGACCACTACAAATGGCGGGCAATGAGAACCAACGGTGTGCCCGAACGCTACTGCACCGGCGATGCCGACGACTGGGAAAAATTCCAGGCCTGGGCCCAAACGGTACCATACTGCCTGCGCAATCCGCTTTATCACTGGACACATCTGGAGCTGAAAAATCCGTTCGGCATAAATAATAAGCTGCTGTGCCCGGACACCGCCCGCGAGATTTACGAACACTGCAACAATCTGCTGCAAAGCCCGGATTTCAGCGTTCGCGGATTACTACGCAAATTCAATGTAAAACTCATCTGCACCACCGAAGACCCGCTTGATAATCTCGAACACCACAAAAAGATTGCTGATGACGGCTTTGAAATCAAAGTCTATACCGCCTTTCGCCCCGACAAGGCCCTCGCTGTCGAAGACCTCGAATTCCTGAACGGCTGGATAGACAAGCTCGCCGAGGTCGCCGGCCTTGAGATTAGGTCATTTTCCGATTTGCTCGAAGCGATAAAGAAACGCCACGATTACTTCCACGAGAACGGCTGCCGACTCTCAGACTACGGGCTCGAAACCGCCTACGCCGAGAGTTACACACAAAGCGAAGTCAAAAAAATATTCGAAAAAATAAGAGGCCGAAAAGAGCTTGACCCCGCTGAGTGTCTCAAGTTCAAATCTGCTGTGCTCTATGAGTGCAGCATAATGGACGCCGAGGCAGGCTGGGTGATGCAGCTTCACCTCGGCGCTTTGCGAGATAATAATACTCGCATGTTCAAAAATCTTGGCCCCGCGACCGGCTTCGATTCAATCGGAGATTTTCTGCAGGCACGCTCGCTCGCAAAGTTCCTCGATTCGCTCGATGCCAAAAACAAGCTACCCAAAACCATACTCTATAATCTCAATCCTGCTGACAATGAACTGATAGCTACTATGCTCGGCAACTTTCAGGATGGTTCGGCCGCCGGCAAATTGCAGTACGGCTCCGGCTGGTGGTTCCTGGACCAGAAAGACGGTATGGAAAAACAAATCAACGCTCTTTCCAATCTGGGCTTACTCAGTTGCTTTATCGGTATGCTCACCGACTCGAGGAGCTTTCTGTCATTTCCGCGACACGAATATTTCCGCCGGGTCCTCTGCAACCTTCTCGGCAGCGACATCGAACAGGGACTGTTACCCGCCGATTACGAGCTGCTCGGCTCTATGGTACAGAACATCTGCTTCAACAATGCCAAAAACTACTTCCCTATGCAGTTAGACTGAATCACTGCACCACGTTGTTATTTACGAGTCCTTTTTAAGAAATGAAAGGATTTGCGAAATTTCAGCAATTGTTTTGTCACGATTCCGGTGCGTCAGAAAAAAAAGTTTTGTGCCCGGATAATCTTTCACTTCAGAAATAAGACCAGCCCCTTTTTGTGCCACAGTGGCCAATACGGATTTGTCGGATGCAAAGAGCCGGTGTACTGCTGTAACAAACTTTTTCGAGAAACATTCCATTTTGCCAATCTCGTCGATAATGAATAATTCTGCGTCGCTGTGGTTAATGTCCAGGATTGGTGCTACAAACTTTTCAAATCCAGAAACATCTACGCCGTATTTGCCGACTTTGCAGGGAGATTTGGTATTTATGTGGGCGAGAATGCCGGCAGCACCATCGAGGCGTGTCCAGCAGAAGCCTTTGCGGGTATTGTCCTGCCGAATTTCCTGAGTGTAAAAGCCAGCTGCTTTTATGCCCTTTAGATTTTCCATAATCTGTATTATTGCGGTTGTTTTGCCACAGCCCGGAGCGCCGGTTAATAAGATTTTGTCGGATTTTGATGGCATAACCTGATACCTGTTCGTGGTTTTCTGCTTAGCTTTTGCTTTTACCGGCAGCCCAGCTTTTGATTTTAGACGCTGTGAATGTATTTAAGACATCAGCTTTTGTTACCCAGCCTCGTGCAGCGGTCGCCACACCATAGCCCATCAAGCCGAGACCACCAATGCTGTGAGCATCAGTTCCAATGACCAGCATAACCTGCGACTCGATTGCCATTCTGCAATGAGTATCCTTGAGGTCTAACCGCCAGGGATTCGCATTTACCTCCAGGGCAGTGTGCGTTTGGGCGGCATGTCTAATCACGGCGGAGATATCAATGTCCATCGGTTCACGCTGGCCGATCAGCCGACCTGTAGGATGTGCGATGCAGTGGACATAGGGATTGTCCATTGCCTTTAGTGTGCGGTTTGTTACTTTTTCGCGTGAGCCGGCAAGACCAGAATGTATCGCAGCTATCACAAAATCGAGGTCAGCAAGCAACTTATTGTCGAAATCCAAAGAGCCATCAGCAAGTACGTCAACTTCGGTTCCTGCGAAGATAGTTATACCTTTTATTTTTTCATTTAGTTTGCGGATTTGCTTGATTTGGTCGGTTAGCTGTTTACTTGATAAACCATTGGCGATTGCAGAGTACCTGGAGTGGTCTGTGATACAGATATATTTATAACCCATCTTCTTCGCTGCCGAGGCAATCTCAGATATGTCACAATCGCCATCAGAGGCATTTGTATGGACGTGAAGGTCGCCCATTATATCTTCAAGCTTAATCAATTCAGGCAGCGCGTGTGTCTTTGCGGCTTCAATCTCGCCGCGGTCCTCCCGCAAGACCGGCTCGATATAATCAAGGCCGAGCTTTTGATATATTTCCTCTTCGACAGGCCCTGCAATCATTTTATCTGCTTTGAACAAACCATACTCATTCAATTTCAACTTTGCTTTTACGGCGATTTCCCTTAGGCGCACATTATGCTGCTTCGACCCTGTGAAATACTGAGATGCGGCACCAAAACTCTCCTGCGGCACAACACGTACATCGACGTGGACGGGGGCGGTTTCCGTCTGGATAATCGCAGAGCCTTTTGTCGGCCCGGCGGCGAGAACCTCCTTGACGAATCCTGCGGCGGTAAATTCATCTATTATTTTTTTGCCATTTTTAGCGGCAACGAGTATGTCAACATCACCAATGGTCTCTGCACGGCGACGCAACGAGCCAGCAGACTGAATTTTCCTGATGTCGGAAAGCTCCTGGAGAAATCTGGTGACTATATCCGCAGCTTCAAGGGCCTGGTCGAGGCGAATCCGGCCGGTGGACTTTTCAAGAAATTCGATGCCTCTGGTTATACCAGCAGCTTTTTTATCGCCGAAGCCGGACAGTTTTGCTAAAGAGCCGACCTTAATCGCTTTTTTCAACTCAGCGATGCTTGTAACATTTAGCTTTTCGTAAACTGCCTTTACGCCTTTCGGCCCCATACCGGGTATATTGAGCAGTTCCAATAATGTTGGCGGGATTTTAGTGAGCAGTTGCTTGTGGGCGGTGATTTTGCCGGTTTTCACAAACTCCTCAATCTTGGCGATGCTCGATTTTCCAATACCAAGTATTTTCGCTAACTCTCCGGTTGCCAACATAGTCTCAACATCAGTCGGCATATCGCCAATGATTCGTCCAACCTTTCGGTAGGCGCTGATGCGGAAACGGTCCTCACCGAGGATTTCCATGATATCAGCCATTTGGGTAAAAAGCTCGCTCAGGATGGGATTCTTCATAGGATTAATTATATCTGCACCGCAATCAAATCAAAGGGGACTTTTTTTGCAAAACCTCGGCCGTTTTTGAGCCGTTCAAAGGTTGACAGGATGAACAACAAGTCATTATATTACAATAGCTTGAAATTTGAGCGCCCGTAGCTCAGCTGGACAGAGCAACGGATTTCTAATCCGTAGGTCGCAGGTTCGAATCCTGCCGGGCGTGTTCAACAATCGCCGTTTTGTCAACAGCCTATACAAGTGGCACATCGCCGCAGAAAGCAACCACAGTACCAGTTCCAGCCTATACTTCCGCAGTGTGGATAATCTGTTGATAACCCAAACTCTACCTCAGAGTCCCCCTAAAACTATTTTGAAAATACCGCATTAAAAACTAACCCTTTTTGCATCGCAATATCGGCACCTCATCTCATTTCACAGTTTTATATCTAAACACTTTATGAAAAAGAAGTTACGGCACCAACCCAAATTACATGCAAAAACTATAGCCAGGCATTGTGCCGCCGAGTCGCAGCATAACTAATCTACCCAAATTAACTGCCTGCCAAAAATCACCCCCCTGTTAGTGGATAATTCTCATCAATCGCCGCCAAGCTACCGCTACGCGTAACTGCACCGCTGACGGGCTATTTCTTCGCTGAAGCGATGATTTTCTCCTTTAACGTGCGGCAGGCTGCTGCCGGGTCATCAGCTTCAGTGACGGCGGAGCAAACCGCAACTGCTGAAACACCGGCGTCTAAAACCTTTCCGACATTCCCCAGCGTGATACCTCCGACAGCCACACCAGCAATTGCGGTATTCGACAGAAACTCCACTGCCTGGCGGACATAGCTTAAACCAACCGGCTGAACAGCGGGTTTTGTGGGCGTTGCGAAAACGGGACCAAGGGCAACATAAGTGGGACGCTCCTGGCATGCGGCACTTAACTGCTGCATTGAATGGGTGCTTTTGCCAATAATTAAAGGCTTAAACTCCAATCTGCGCGATTGCTCCACAGGCAGGTCATCCTGTCCGAGATGTACGCCATCGGCGTCCACAGCGGCTGCGATGTCGACGCGGTCGTTTATTATACTAAGAACGCCGCCGTCTCTACATATTCCCACGAATTCGGCCGCCAAGGCAAAAAGTGCGGCGTCGCTAATAGCCTTCGCCCGCAGTTGGATACAATCAGCCCCGCCGGCGACGCAGCGATGGGCTAACGAAATAACATCCGCCGGCAAATCCCTGCTAATAATTACATAGAGCCTGACACGCCTGAATTTTTCAACGGTATCGCTGAAAACAACGATTTCCTTTTCAAGTGTATAAGCAGCAAACCGCAGTTCTTCGAATGTCCGGGCAGATGAAGGCTCAACAATCTGAGCCATCTCGCCAAGTGCCCGCAGGGCCTCAGTAAGGCGTTTACAACCGGCAACAAAACAATCCCTTAAGTCTGCACGGCGAATCTGCCCATCAACTGTTCTGCCGGCACCAACATCGGCTGCCGCATCTCTGCTTGAGATAAGCCGGCCTGTATCAAATCTGTTAATGGCGGCTGAAAGCTGGTGGCGAAGCTGTTTTGCCCGCTCAGTTAAGCTGTCTGAATTCAGGCAAAACCTGCAAAACTCCTCTATAACACGAACCGCCTCGCGAGCTCGATTAAAATTGGCATCAATGATTCTATAAACGCTCCGCTCCATAATGCGTTTGATTATACCGCCCAGAGCCCCCTTTTGACAGCGGAATTAACCTGACAGTCGCGGAAGGTAAGTTGGGCTGATGTCTCTCGCTGGGCGGGGAAAGGTATCGGCGCAAAAAAAGGAGCCGCTCCTCCTCCCCTGCGGCTCCAACCGGATAATATGATTAACAAAACCACTTTTATCGGACTTTTAATCTGATTTCCGTGGTTTTGAAGTTGTTGGAAATCGGGCGGACATCACCCTCCTCCAATAGTATTTTTAGGGACGTCCGCCCAGATTTACCAAGTAATAAGACTTAACTCTGCAAAGCCTATGCCAGGAAAAAATTATAAGACGGCAGGGCCGCTTCGATTTCATTTAACTATCTGCCCATAAAATACTTATATTCTTAAAATGCCCTATCTACCCTCTGACAAATGGATGGCACATTTTGCCAAGGTGTTGTCATTTTTCAACGCCGCCTTTTTTCAGCTAACCCACTTTCACAAATATAGGACTATAAGTTCTTAGGCAACAGGAGGATTCGTTACGTGTTTACAAAAAGCAACACAAGAGGCGGCAAAATAGACGGCGTGGTAGTTTCGCCGGCAAATCCACCTGAGGCGGGTAAAGTTGGGGTGGTGTTAATGTGTAACGATTGGGCAAAATGGGGAAGATAAATCCGCCTACGGCGGATAAAATTCTCGCATCAAACTGCGCAAGTTGAGTGAAAAAATTGCAAAAAATTGCAAAAAATTTGCAAAAATTGCAAAAAATAACAAAAAATTGACAAAAATTGTACCGTTTTGACCCTGTTTTGGACCATGATTGAAGTACCCCCTTGCGCAAATGAGTGCGCAGGTGCAAAAGCTCAAAGGGATGAGGGGCACAGAGCTGAGTTAATTAGAGATTGGTTGATTGGTTAATTTGGGAGGACTGGGCAACCTATATAATACAGTAGATATTGTGGATAGAAAAAGATTCGAGGCAAGAGAGGCAAAGGCGGAATGGGAGAGGATGATGGTAGAAGGGGAGAGGGTGGCGTAGAATGGAAGACGGACGACGGAGGACAGATGCTGGATGCTCGATACTCGATGCTCTACGGCAGAGGCGGGATGCAAGTCAGTGGAGATTGTGGATAGAAAAAGATTCGAAGCAAGAGAGGCAGCGGCGGAACGGGGAGGGGGCGGGAGGAGCAAGAGAACAGACGACGGATGACGGAAGACGGACGACAGAGGACAGCGTTTCAATTTAAGGTTTTCGATTGACGATTTTCGACTTTTATAAGGCCTATCAACGCCGGGATTTCGGGGTAAAAATTTAGGGTTATTTGTTGAAAATTGGGCGATTTTGGGGGAGAATTATAAGTCAATCCAAAAAGTAAAAAGGCAAAAACGGCATGGTTTTTGCTATCAATACGTTAATAAGATAACTATAATCTGGCCGACTTGTAATTGAGGGTAAAAGAATGAGTTTCAAGGCCTCGGCAGTGGATATCTTTTGCGGTATTGGCGGGTTAACCCACGGACTTATCAAGGCGGGAATCCCGGTGGTTGCAGGTATTGACTCCGATGAGACCTGCAAGTATGCCTATGAGACCAACAACGGCGCATTGTTCATCAAAAAGGACATAAGAAATCTTAGGGCAAACAAAATTAAATCTCTTTTGGGAAAAGCGGACTTTAAGATATTGGTAGGTTGCGCACCTTGCCAATGCTTTTCTAAACACACACAGAAAAATAGAGATAGAAAAAAAGATGAAAAATGGAAATTGTTGTATTCATTCTCAAGCTTGGTAACAGATGTAAAACCTCACGTGGTTTCGATGGAAAATGTCGCCGAAATTAGAAAATATAAAGTATTCAAAGATTTCGTTAAGAATCTTGAGACATTAGGGTATTGGGTATTTCAGACAGTTGTCTATTGTCCGGATTATGGGATACCCCAAAATAGAAGACGCTTGGTTTTATTAGCATCTAGATTGGGGGAAATTAATATCGTCCCCCAAACCCATCCGCCGTCTCGCTATAGAACAGTGCGTGATGTTATTAGTAGTTTGGAAGATATAGAAGACGGGGTTACTTCTTCGAAAGATCTCTTGCATAGAACTTTTCGTTTATCTCCAATCAACAAGAAGCGTATAAAGCAATCGAAACCTGGCGGGACTTGGCTTGACTGGGATAAAACACTGCGAGCGACATGCCACAAAAAAAACAGTGGCCAAAGTTATAGCGCAGTTTACGGACGGATGTCTTGGAACAAACCTGCTCCGACAATTACTACTCAATTCTATTCGTTCGGGACAGGAAGATTCGGCCATCCGGACCAAGATAGGGCACTTTCACTCAGAGAAGGATCTCTCTTGCAAACATTTCCTAAATATTATGATTTTATCAATCCGAATGGCTCAAACACGTTTACAGTATTGGGGACACATATCGGAAATGCAGTGCCGGTTAGACTCGGAATAATTATTGGCCGGAGTATATTTAAACATTTAAAGGCGAATGAAAATGGCTGACCATAAATATGTAATGACAATGGATTTGAACGTCCTCCATCATCTGGGCATCAAATTATATAGTAATGTTTCAGCCGTTCTATCAGAAGTGGTGGCGAATTCTTGGGATGCCGATGCCGAAAAAGTAGAAATAAATATCGGCAAAGATAAAATTATTATCACAGATAACGGATGTGGAATGACTGTTAAAGACGCTAATAATAAATATTTGCGTGTCGGTTACGAACGAAGAGAGGAAGAATCTCCGATAACTCAGAAACATAACCGCCCAGTAATGGGAAGAAAAGGTATAGGCAAGTTGTCTTTGTTTTCGATATCGAATATCATTGAGATTCAAAGTATAAAGGATGGAGAAAAACACGGTCTCAGAATGTCGGCTGAAGGCATAGAAGAAACAATAAAGGCTGGCACAAACAAGTATTACCCGGAAACAATGCCAACGAATGAAATAACTTTCGATGGAGAACAAGGAACATGTATCATCTTAACGGATTTGAAGAAAAGGGCAAGTACTGCTGTCGATGCTCTAAAGAAACGCCTTGCAAGACGTTTTAGTATAATCGGAGACGAATACGATTTTTGCGTCTTAGTTAACGGGCAACAGATGAGTATAGAAGATCGAGATTATTTTCATAAACTCCAATATCTTTGGTATTACGGGGACGAAAGCCAGAAATACGTTGAATGTTGTAATAAAAACAAACTCAAAAAATCGTTCAAGCGAAAATGTCAGATTAAAGTTAAAGAAGAACATAAGGGTAAGATAAAAGAAATGACATATGAAATAGGAGGATGGATCGGCACAGTTGAGAAATCTGGTGATCTGAAAGACGAACATGACAATTTGAACAAGATAGTAGTAATGGTCCGTGGCAAGTTAGCTCAAGAAGATATTTTAGAGGACTTTTCAGAAGGTGGGTTGTATACGAAGTATTTGCTTGGTGAATTACATGCAAATTTTTTGGATATTGATAACAAAGAAGATATAGCGACCAGTAATCGACAGGAAATTCGAAAAGACGACCCTAGATATATCGCGTTGAAAGAATGGGTAGAAGCTGAGTTAAAAAATATTGAAGCTTCTTGGACAGAACTTAGAATTAAAGCTGGGACGGACAAAGCTTTAGAAAATCCGGCAATAAACGAGTGGTTCGATAGTTTACCCCCCAAGAGCAAGAGACGAGCAGAAAACTTATTTGGGAAAATAAACCAACTGACTATTAACTCTGAAGAAGAGAGGAAAGAGCTTTTTAAATATTCAGTCATGGCCTTTGAAAGCCTTAGATATAAAGATAATTTAGAAGCCCTAGATTCGTTAACACCGGATAACATTAGAGGATTAAAAGAAATTTTTTCCGATTTAGACGATATTGAAGCGACCTTGTATCATCAGATAGTCACGGAAAGACTTTTGGTAATAGAAAAACTTCAATCCCATGTCGAAGACAATGCTTTGGAGAAAGTTGTTCAACAACATCTGTATGAACATTTATGGCTTTTAGATCCTTCTTGGGATAGAGCAACTGAAACACCATCGATGGAAAAACAGGTTAACTCGGAATTTAAAAAAATAGATGCAAAATTAACACCAGAAGAAAAGAAGAGTCGTTATGATATAAAATATAAAAACCCTTATGGTAAACATATTATCATAGAACTTAAAAGATCTAATGTAACAATTAATAGTTTTGATTTGGGGAAACAAGCCGACAGGTACAAAAGAGCACTTGAAAAAATCTTGAAGGCAACTGGGAGAGAGAATGAACCAGTAGAAGTCGTATGCTTGTTAGGTAAACGATGTGACGATTGGACGACTGAAATGAGTGAAAAACAATCAAGGGAAATGCTAGAAAAAAGAGATATTAGCATTGTGATGTACAAAAAACTAATTGAAGATGCTTATAATTCATACAAATCATTTCTTAGCAAAAAAACGGATGTTGGAAGAATATCCAAGCTAATCAAACGAATATAAAACTGTTATAACAGACCTTATCAAATACGCATGGTAGATATATATAACAAGTCCAAACGCAGTGAAATAATGGCTTGCGTCAAACATGCTCGCACCGTTCCCGAAGAAAAAGTTGCTGGGCTTTTAAAAAAACTCGGAATAAAATATCGTCGCAATGTAGAATCCCTGACTGGCCAGCCTGATTTCGTGATAAAATCCGCGAGAACAGTGATTTTCGTGCACGGATGCTTTTGGCACGCTCACAATAATTGTAAGTTAGCAAGACGCCCCAGAACTAATAAGGCGTTCTGGGTTCGGAAGGCAATAGACAACAAGCGTCGGGACCAACGTAAAAATCGGCTTCTACGCAAGCAAGGATGGCATATATTGACAATCTGGCAATGCAGTCTTCGACAGCCGGATAAAATTTCACGCCGAATAGAAAAGGCGTTGCTTGATTCTTGAGCAAATGGCGGTGCCAAGTCGTGGTCGGAAATAACGCGCGAGGCCCTTCGACGGTTCGACTCCTTCGATTTCACTCAGGACAGGTTCGCTCACCGCAGGCTTGGCTCAGGGCAGGCAGGAACGCGAGAAATAGCGTGCAGCGTACAGCGTGTAGGACGACTGAAGGCGGACAAGCAGTTAGTCGTTAGTGAATAGTGAATAGTCGTTAGCAGAATGAGATTGCTTCGGCCTAAAGGCCTCGCAATGACCCTCGGCAGGCCGGGGGGCTAAGTATTTTCACAAAATCCCTTCTAAGGTCCGAAAAAAGCGTGATTTTTCGACAATTGCAGGAAAAGACGACCCCCAGGCAGGCCCTTCGGCAATGCTCAGGATAAACCTGGGGGCTAAATATAACGACAACCCATCTTAGGATATCCCAATTTTTTTTAATATTTTTTTTGACAAGGCTTAAATTACACATTAAACTGTAAGGTTTTCAGCCGTAGCGAGCACGGCCAAGGACGGCTTTGCGTTACCAGTTGGGCTGTGACACATCTGGTTTTGTCCGCCTACGGCGGATAAATAAACAGGGAGGTATATTAAGGACTGTTTAGGTACAGGGGACACCAAAGCAAACCCGCCGCAGGCGGACAAGCAGCTTTGGGAGGGTCGTAGTTGCCGGCCCGAATCCCGATTCTTTAAGGAAAGTGAGTTTTAATAATTGACTGCCGACAATTGAAGTAACGTAGTCAATTCAACAGACTTTCCTGCCAAAGCAAACAGAATTTTTTAGCAGACAGCGAGAAACTGTATGCTTAGAGAGGATATTTTTATTCCGTAGTTGCCTAATATACAGCGCAGGCTCTTACGTACTTTAAGGTGTAATTTGGCCAGTGAAACGGAAAAAATAAGAATCAGAATGGAGGCATACGACCACAAGGCACTCGATGCTTCCGCAAAGGAAATCGTTGAGCATGCGCGGCGAAGCAACGCCCGTGTGAGCGGGCCGGTGCCGCTGCCTACGCGCATCGAAAGATACACTGTTTTGCGAAGTCCCCACGTCGATAAGAAATCACGTGAGCAATTCGAGATGAGGACACATAAACGACTGATTGACATCTACGATGCCAACGCGCGAACTATCGAGGTGTTGAACCGTTTGGTTGTGCCGGCCGGCATTTTTGTAAAAATAAAGGCGTGAACGAGTTGATGCGTGGATGAGTTATGGCAATGTTACTGGGGAAAAAAGTTGGGATGACGCAGATTTACGACGAATCGGGCAAGATACTGCCCGTTACGGTGATTCAGGCCGGCCCGTGCACCATTATGCAGGTCAAGACGGCTAAGACGGACGGCTACAGCGCTATTCAGCTCGGCCTCGACGATATCAAGAAGTCGCGAAGAAAGAATTCACAAGTCGGACACGCCAAGAAAGCTAATACGGCACCGAAGAGATTCATCAGGGAAATGCGACTGCCGGCCAATACTGAACCGCCATACAAGGTCGGCGATTTTGTAACGGTTTCGGCTTTCGAGAAAGATAAGTACGTTGACGTTGTCGGAACCAGCAAGGGCAAAGGCTTTGCCGGTCCGATGAAGCGGTACCATTTTAAGGGTATGCCCGACTCGCACGGCACCGAGCGCAAACACAGGTCGCCGGGCTCACAGGCGGGCTACGGCACCGACCGCGGCCACGGCGGCAATATCAAAAAGGGTAAAAAAATGGGGGGGCATATGGGCCACTGCCGAGCTACTATGAAAAACCATAAATTAGCGGCGATAGATGAAAAAAACAACCTGTTGGTGGTCAAAGGCTCCGTGCCGGGCCCAAGCGGCGGTTATGTTATCGTCCGCAGTGCAAAGAAATGATTAACCTAACAATATATAACAGAGATGGTCAGGAAGTGGACAGCCTGGAGGTTGATGAGGCAGCCTTTGGCGATTTTGTGAGGTATCCGCTGCTCAAGCAGGCGATTGTTATGTATCACGCCAACAAGAGAGTAGGAACGGCTGCGACAAAAAGCAGAGGGATGGTCGAAGGCTCGACAAGAAAGCTGTATGCGCAAAAGCACACCGGCAACGCGCGTGCCGGCACTATCAGAACCGGCAAACGCGTGGGCGGCGGCGTTACCTTTGCCAAGATTGCGAGGGACTTCAGCAAACGTATGCCGAGAAAACAAAAAAGACTGGCAAGAGACTCGGCCATATTGGAAAAGCTGCTGAGCAATAACGTTGTGGTGGTTGACCAACTGGAATTTGCGAAGCCGCGAACACGGGATTTTGTAACGGTTCTGGGAAATTTGAAGATTCTCTCAACAGGCAGCTGCCTGGTGACCATCAGCGATTACGATAACAACCTTTACAGGTCGGCGAGAAACGTGCCGCGCATAGCTGTTATGCCTGTGGCTGAGCTGAACGCCGGCGATATATGCAATCATAAAAAGTT
This sequence comes from uncultured Phycisphaerales bacterium, assembly GCA_963760535.1. Classification (GTDB taxonomy): domain Bacteria; phylum Planctomycetota; class Phycisphaerae; order Sedimentisphaerales; family Anaerobacaceae; genus CAVXEF01. The sequence continues at coordinate 19,132 of CAVXEF010000018.1, read as the reverse complement.
ATTATTTACGAAAGAGGCGTTTCTGTCGCTTCTAAATAAAGAAAAGACAAGTAAGAATTAATCTGCCATAGGCGGATAAACAGGCGCAAAGATGGACGACTACAACATAATAATTCGGCCTTTGATTACAGAGCAGGGGATGCACTTTGCGAATGTGAAAGGTATGTACTCTTTCGAGGTAAACAGAAAGGCCAACAAACAGCAGATAAAAAAGGCGGTAGAGAATATATACAGTGTGAAAGTGAACAAGGTAAGAACGGCCAATCGCAAAGGCAAGTACCGCCGCAGAGGCAGAACTGCCGGGGTGACGGCGTCCTGGAAGAAAGCGGTTGTGTTCTTAGAACCCGATTATCATATAGATTTGTTCTAAAGATAGAAGGCGAGAGAGCGAAACTATGGGCATTCGAATTTATAAACCAACAAGTGCGGGCCGCAGAAACAGCTCGGTGAACGACTACGCGGAGCTGACAACTGAAATACGCGAGAAGTCGCTCTGCAACCGGATAAAAAAGAACGGCGGAAGAAACCATTACGGCGTTACAACCACACGCTTCAGGGGCGGCGGAGCAAAAAAGATTTATCGCATGATTGACTTCAAACGAGATAAAGACGGGGTGCCGGCAAAGGTAGCAACGGTCGAATACGACCCCAACAGGAACTGCTTCATATCGCTGCTTTATTATGCCGACGGCGAAAAAAGGTACATACTGGCGCCATTAGGTATAAAGGCGGGAGATACAGTGGAGAGCGGCGCTTCGTGCGAGCCGAAGCTCGGCAATGCGATGCCGCTGGATGCCATCCCGGCCGGCATCGAGATTCATAATATCGAGATGACAGCCGGCCAGGGCGGCAAATTAGTCAGAGGAGCCGGCGGCGCTGCGAAGATAATGGCTAAAGAAGGTAACTGGGTTACCGTTGTTCTACCCAGCGGCGAGATGAGGATGCTCCGCAAAGAGTGCCGGGCCACGATTGGCCAGCTCAGCAATCCCGACTACCAGAATATCAGCTGGGGCAAGGCAGGACGAACACGTTACTATGGTAAAAGGCCTCATGTCAGAGGCAAGGCACAAAATCCAGTTTCTCACCCGATGGGCGGCGGCGAAGGCCGAGCAAACGGCGGACGGCATCCATGCTCACCTACCGGCGTGCTGGCAAAAGGCGGTAAAACAAGAAATCCACGAAATACGAGCAACAAGAGAATTATTCGAAGACGAAAAAGCGGACGTTTTCAATTCGTGGCGTAATTAGCGTGTAGAGGGCAAAAAGAACTGGTCGCGTAATTATTAAAGTTTGAAGGTTGAGTAAATTCGAATGGGAAGATCTCTTAAAAAAGGGCCGTATGTTGATGACAAACTGTTCGCGAAGGTCGAAAAACGAATCAAAGAAGGCTCGCGCGAACCAATAAAAACCTGGTCGCGAAGATGCACAATCATCCCTGAGTTTGTTGGTTTTACCTTCATGGTTCATAACGGCAAGATGTTCCATAAGGTCTTCGTGACAGAAGATATGGTCGGGCATAAGTTAGGCGAATTTTCACCGACAAGGACCTTCAGAGGCCATTCAACCAGAAGGATTGCCGCTCCTACTACGACAACTACTACGTAGTCTGCTAAACGATAAAGATTTCCATAATGTTAAGCGCTAATAAATTAAAGAAGATTTGTGAACAGCGAAATATAAGTGCCGAGCAATTAGCCGGCCAACTTGTCAGAGGCGGTCTGGACAAAAAAACAGCGGCGAAAGCAGTCAAGAACTGGCAAAAAGGACTTTTTAAGCCCATACCACGCAGCGAGGATGTCCGAAACCTGGCGACCGCACTATCCACGGAGGTCAACGACCTTGCGGACTGGCGGTCGTCATACAGGTTTGCTCCAATTTCACCTCGCAAGGCAAGATTAGTGACGGAATTAATAGCCGGCAGAGGCGTCCAGGACGCTCTGGATATATTGAAGTTCACGAGGAAGCGAGCCGCGTCGTTTATCAGCAAGATATTAAAAAACGCGGTCGCAGATGCTGATGAGCAGCAGGCCGATGTTGATAACCTTTATGTAAGCTGCGCCCGTGTGGACGAGGCCGGAATACGTATCGGCACAAAGAGATGGATAGCAAAGGACAGAGGCAAGGCACATCGCATCGGCAAAAAAGCCTCTCATATATATGTTACAGTGACACAACTTTAAGCAGATAACGGAAGACCGAACAGAAAAAAAGATATAAAAATGGGTCAGAAGACTTCGCCAATAGGTTTCAGAACTGGAATAACACGTGGGTGGCAGAGCACATGGTTTGCTCCAAAGGCTAACTACGGTGATTTTCTCGTCGAGGACCAGAAGATTCGCAGGTACATAGACAACAAGTATAACCGCCAGATACCGAAAGGTGCGGTGGCGAAGGTTGAAATAATCCGGACGCGCAACGAATTGCAGGTTACACTGCATAGCGCCCGTCCCGGCATCGTTATTGGGCCCAGAGGCGGCGAGGTTGACAAGCTCAGAGAAGAACTCGAAGCAATAACCAAGCACAAAATCAGCGTAAATGTTGTTGAGATAAAAGAGCCCGACCTCAACGCTATGTTGGTAGCTGAGGCGATTGCCGAACAGCTATGCAAACGAGCAGCGTTCAGGCGAACAATGAAGCAGTATTGTGAGATAGTGATGAACGCTGGAGCCAGGGGAGTTAAAATCATCTGCAGCGGACGGCTGGCGGGCGCGGAAATAGCCCGCAGCGAAACGCAGAAAACGGGCAGTATCCCACTGCATACACTCGATGCCGATGTGGACTATGCCGTGAGGGGAGCAAGGACAACCTACGGTATGATTGGCATTAAAGTTTGGATTTACAAGGGTAAATTCGGTGAGGAAGCCGGGCCAAGACTTACAGAACCTGCACGTCGGCGTCGTCCTCCGGCACACCGTCGCCAAGATGAGCGGCGGGGCAGTGCATCCAAAACTAAACCAGCCGAAGGCACAGGGACACAGGGCCGAGCAAAAGCGGCGGACGCTGCCCCTGTTGCACCACCAGAGCAGAACCGGCAGGAAAAACCAGACAGTAAAGAAAAAGGAACCGAATAATTTCTTTTGAAAATAATCAGTTTTTAGTGCAGTTTTTGAGGATTTAAGAAAATGGCACTGATGCCGAAAAGAGTCAAGTACCGCAAGAGCCAGCGCGGCAAAATGAAGGGCAATGCCTCGAGGACCAACTTTGTAGCGTTCGGTGAGTACGGCCTGCAGGCGCTGGCGATAAGCTGGATAAGCGCCAAACAGATTGAAGCAGGTCGAGTCGCGGCGACACACTTTTTGCATCGTGAAGGCAAGGTATATCTGAGGATATTTCCGCACAAGTCGGTAAGCGCCAAACCCCTGGAAACAAGAATGGGCAAAGGCAAAGGTGAACCGGCCTTTTGGGTCGCCAGAGTAAGGCCCGGACAGATGATGTTTGAGATTGGCGGCGTAAACGAGGACGTGGCAAAGCGGGCACTGATCAGAGCAGCACAGAAGATGCCAATTAAGTGCAGGTTCGTTAAACGAAGACATTCACTGTGAGAATATGACGGTAACTGACAAAGCCGAAAGTAAAAAGCAAAGATGAAAGCTAAGGACTATCGCGAGATGGGCATGGATGAGCTTGGCGACAGGCTCAAGGAGCTGCAGAGAAATCTATTTGACCTTCAGGCACAAGCTGTTACGGAGAAGCTGGAGAACTCGAAGGCCATAAGGAATATCAGGCGTGATATCGCGAGGATTAAGACGATAATACATGAAAAAGGCTGAGCCTCGCTGCCAACAGCAGGTAAGCCTGATTATATCAGGAATTAAAAATGCAAGTTGTGAAAACCATAAGCGGCGTGGTAATAGGCAAGAGCGGCAACAAAAGCATCATTGTTGCCATTGTTCACAAGGTTAAACATCCAAAATACGGCAAATACATTAAGCGCAGAACCAAACTCGGCGTTCACGATGAACATAACCAGGCAAGCGTAGGTGACGTTGTTGAGATTTCGCAGTGCAGGCCCTACAGCAAAACCAAAAGCTGGCGGCTTGTCGGTATTCTGGAAAAGGCTGCGCAGCAATGATGCAAAAATATTCCCTACGGGCGACAGGATGTGAAGGATAAACGGCGGTGATTCAGCAGGAAACAATGTTGGATATAGCTGACAACTCGGGCGTCAAGTCGGCCCAGTGTATCAGGGTTCTCGGCAAATCCGGCGCCCACGGCAAATTCAGGCGTGTGGTGGCCACATTAGGGGATATTGTGTGCGTTGCAATAAAGAAGACTCTGCCAACCTGTCCGCTGGACGATAAAAAGGTGCACAAGTGTGTTATTATCCGCACCAAAAAGCCCGTCAAAAGAGCCGACGGCAGTTACGTAAAATTCGACAGCAATGCCGCGGTTATGATTGATAATGAAGGCAATCCGATAGGGACGCGGATTTTTGGCGCCGTTGCCCGCGAACTTCGTGAGAAAAACTATATGAAAATCATCTCGCTGGCAGCCGAGGTGGTCTAAAAAACTTAAAACTAAAAACTAAGGACTTAAAATTCTATGGCGCTGCACATTAAAAAAGGTGATATGGTTGAGGTCATAGCCGGCGACTACAAAGGCGCCACCGGCAGAGTTCTGCGTGTCATACCCAAAGACAGTAAAGTAGTGGTCCAAGGCCAGAACACAGCCAAGAAGCACGTTCGGCCGTCGCGGAAAAATCCGCAGGGAGGCAGAATAAACGTCGAGCAGCCAATCCACATAAGCAATGTGCTGCCGGTAACTCCGAAAAGTTCAAAAGGCAGCAGAGTTCGTTATCAGGTGGGCAGCGACGGCAGTAAAAAACGAGTCGCAACTGATGGGACGGAGATTGGAACCATCAAAAAAGCGGTTCAAAAATGAGGTGGCAGGAGAGATGGCGCGTTTGAAAGACTTATATAAGTCCAAGATAATCCCGGAAATGACGAAGGAGTTCGACTATAAGAATGCTATGGCGGTTCCACGGATGGAAAAGGTCATTGTGTCTATGGGCGTGGGCAAAGCGACACAAGAGAAGAAATTTCTCGAATCAGCCAAAAACGACCTGATGATAATTACGGGCCAGCTGCCTCTAATATGCAAAGCCAAGAAAAGCGTGTCGAACTTCAAGCTCCGAGAGGGTAATGAGATAGGCCTGAAAGTTACGCTGCGGGGCGTGCGAATGTACGAATTTATGGACAGGCTGATAAATCTTGCCGTCCCCCGAATCAGGGATTTCAGAGGACTGAACCCGAACAGCTTCGACGGCAGAGGCAATTATTCAATAGGCCTGGCAGAACAAACCGTCTTTCCGGAAATCGACCCAGGCAAGGTAGAGTCTCAGCACGGTATGAACATAACCTTTGTGACAACAGCCAAGAGCAATGAAGAGGCACGGAAAATGCTGTCACTATTCGGCATGCCGTTCAGAGATTCGCCGAAAGATAACGACTGATATTCAGCCCCGCAGAATCGGGGTTGGTCTGGAGTATGTGAATGTCAACTAAAGCACTGGAAAACAAGGCAGCAAGTAAACCGAAGTTTCGCGTCAGAGGGTATACACGCTGCCAGCTCTGCGGAAGGAGCCACGCTGTTTACCGTAAGTTCAAGGTTTGCCGGATTTGCTTTAGAACATTAGCAAACGAAGGGAAGATTCCGGGAGTTAGAAAAGCCAGCTGGTAGGCTGACTATAAGATTGAGTCTGGATTAAATTATGAGTTTGAGTGACCCAATAGCAGACATGCTGACAAGAATTCGCAATGCATCGCGGATAAACAGAAAACAGGTTCCTGTTAGAGCATCGAAGATATGCGAAGGCATAGCGACTGTCCTCAAAAAAGAAGGCTATATCGAGGATTTTGACCGAATCGACGACGGCAAACAGGGAATACTAAGAGTTACCCTTAAATATGATGTCGAGGGTCAGCCGGTTATCCGTGAAATAACAAGGACAAGCAAACCAGGCAGAAGAATCTACTCATCTGTTGAAAAGCTGCCGCATGTTTTAGATGGTATGGGTATAGCAATTATTTCGACAAGCAGGGGCATAATGAGCGATAAAGAGTGCCGGGCAGCCAAGGTCGGCGGCGAAATACTTTGTACGGTGAACTAATGAGCCGTATCGGAAAAAAACCAATTGTTATCCCGCAGGGAGTTAAGGTCGAGCAGAGCGGCCGGTGTGTTAAGGTTTCCGGGCCCCTCGGTACACTGGAGATGGACTGTCATCCACAAATTAAAGTGAATATTGACGGTGCAGGCGGACAGGTAGTGGTCGAAAACGAGCATCCTGAAGACCGCCAGGCCAAGCAGCTACACGGAACAATGCGTGCGCTGATTGCGAATATGGTAGCCGGCGTCAGTAAAGGATATGAAAAAAAGATGGAAGTATACGGCACCGGTTACAACGTGAAAGAACAGGGTGGAAAACTCGTTCTTCAGGTCGGCTTCTGCAATCCCGTAGAGGTGAAGGTGCCGAATGGTATAAAAGTTAAAATTGAGACAGGCGTAACAAAGGGCGATGAAGCACCGGCCAAGTTTACCATCTCAGGAATAGACAAATTTGTTTTAGGACAGTTCGCCGCTGACGTGCGAGGGGTAAGACCACCTGAACCTTACAAGGGAAAGGGTATCCGTTATGCCGACGAACACGTAAAGCACAAAATGGGCAAGACATTTACTTCGGGAACAGTATAGTATAACTGAGAATCGAACTATATGAAGATTAACAGGGCGAAAAATGCGGCGGTCAGACGCAAACTCCACGTGCGAAAAAAAATCTTCGGCACGCCGGACAGACCCAGACTCTCGGTGTTTCGTTCGAACAAACACATTTACGCCCAGATTATAGATGACACTGCCGGGGCAACACTCGTCTCGGCAAGCACGAGAGCCAAAGGACTCAGAGAGCAATTATCCACAAGCGGCGATATAAAAGCAGCTGAAACAGTCGGAGAGGCAATCGCCAAACAAGGACTCAGCGTCGGCATTAAATGTGTCTGCTTCGACAGGGGCAGTTGTAAGTTTCACGGCAGGATAAAGGCTCTCGCTGAGGCAGCAAGAAAGACCGGCCTGGTTTTTTAGGATAAATTGAGAAAACTCAAGAGGTAAAAATTGGCACCAGAAGCAGTTACACGATACGAACAAGAAGAAAAGCTGTTGGAAGAAACGGTGGTAAAGATATTTCGCTGCGCCAAGGTGGTCAAAGGCGGTCGACGTTTTAGCTTTGGAGGTCTGGTCGTAGTCGGCGACCGCACAGGAATGGTAGGCATCGGTTACGGCAAGGCCAACGAGGTGCCGGCAGCAGTTGACAAAGGCATTAAAGATGCCAAAAAGTCCCTGTACAAGATACCCCTGGCCGGCCGAACAATTCCACACCGGGTTACCGGCAAATACGGGGCAACGAGGATAATACTTGTACCGGCCGGCCCCGGCACCGGAGTCATTGCCGGCTCCAGCGCCCGAGCGGTGCTCGAGTTGGCCGGCGTGCAGGACGTTCTCACTAAAGTCTATGGAAGCACTTCAGCCAAAAACGTCGTAAAAGCCACACTGGATGGGCTGCTTAAACTGCGAAACAAAGAAAAGGTTGAAGCCATTCGCGGGGTAAAGGTCGAAGTAATCGAGAAGCGATAAAAAAAAAGGTGGTGATGATACAGATGCTCAGTCATGAAGTAACCGCTATAGTCGGCAAAGCCAAGGCCCGCCGGCGCGTTGGACGAGGCAGGGGCACAGGACACGGCAAGACCTGCGGACGAGGACACAAGGGCAGCAAAAGCAGGAGCGGTGCAATGGGCACCAGCCTGTATGAAGGCGGCCAGATGCCACTATTTAGACGACTGCCCAAACGAGGTTTCAGTAATTATAACTTTGCCAGACGCTACGAGATAGTCAACGTATCACAATTAGAAAGATTTGACGACGGCGATGACGTCAGCACCGAGCAGCTATCCGACGCCAGGCTTGTCGCCAGCAGTCAAAGCAGAGTCAAAATTCTCGGCAACGGCGACCTAACCAAGAAACTCCAGGTAACAGCCCATAAATTCAGCAAAGCGGCGGAACAAAAGATTGTTGCTTCAGGCGGTACGGCAAAAGTTATTTAGGTGTTATGACTGATATATTCAACGGTAAAAATACACAATATGCAGTAGGAGATGCGAAATATGCTTGGGACAGTATTTAACATTTTCAAAATTCCGGACCTTCGCAACAAGATACTCTTCACCATTGCGCTGCTGATGATATACAGGATTGGTTATCATATTTCCCTGCCGTGTATCGACCACTCGAAGATGAAAGCGGCTGTTGAGCACAGAGACACGGGCAGCCCATTAGGAAGAGCTGCTGAATATATGCAGATGTTTACCGGCGGCAACTTCGAGACAAGCAGCGTCTTCGGCCTGGGAATTATGCCTTATATTACCGCATCGATTATCCTTATGCTGCTGGGCGAAGTCATTCCCACCTTGAAGAAACTGCGACAGGAAGGACAAACCGGCTATAAAAAGATACAGGAGTACACACGCTATCTGACGGTCTTAGTGTGCATTATTCAGTCAATTATGTTTCTGAAGGTATTTGTAGCAGGCTATGCCTATCCGGGTATGCAACCGCAGGCGATGATAATCGGCACTATTGCTATGACGGCCGGTACAATCTTCCTGATGTGGCTGGGAGAGCAAATAGATGAGTACGGCGTGGGCAACGGCATCAGCCTGATAATCATGGCGGGTATTATCGCACGAATGCCATGGGCAATCAGAAGCCTTTTGGAGAACGTGGATTTAAGAGTTGGTGCCGCTGCCGGTTCGATAGGCCCGGCGAAGCTGATGTTTCTGGTTGGGGCGTTTGTATTCGTTGTGGCCGGGGCCATACTGATAACACAGGGCCAGCGGCGAATACCAATTCAGCAGGCCAAACAAATGAGAGGCCGACGGATGTACGGCGGCGCAAGACATTATGTGCCGCTGCGGGTCAATCACGGAGGAGTAATGCCGTTAATCTTCGCATCAAGTTTTATGATATTCCCGACAGCAATAATAGGCTGGCTGAGCAACGTCAAGGATTGGGCATTCCTTGATACGCTGCAGAGAGCTTTGGGGCCGGGTGCTTATACCTATAATGTGCTGTACATGCTGTTTATATTCCTGTTCACATACTTCTGGGTAACGGTGCAGTTTCAGCCGCAAGATATGGCCAAGAACCTGCGTGACTGGGGAAGCTTTGTACCCGGCTTGCGGCCCGGGCGCAGAACCGCTGAATACCTCGAAACGGTGATGAGCAGAATCACTTACTTTGGAGCGGCCTTTTTGGCCATAATTGCCATTGTGCCGTCGGTAACCTCCATACTACTGGGAGTTAACTGGCGAATAGCAAGCTTTTTAGGCGGCACGGGCCTGCTGATAGTTGTCAGCGTCTCGCTGGATTTGGTTCAGAAGATTGAGGCAAACCTCCTGATGCGCAGCTACGAAGGCTTCAGTGAAACCGGCAGGATAAAAGGAGCGTATGCATGAGAATAATCCTGCTGGGCGCACCCGGCGCCGGCAAAGGAACACAATGTAAACGCATTGTCGAAAGATACGGTCTGCTGCACCTCTCGAGCGGAGACATCCTCCGACAGGAAAGGGCAGCGGGCACAAAATTAGGAAAAAAGGCCCAAAGTTTCATGGATTCAGGTGCACTTGTGCCGGACAAATTGATAGTTGAAATGATGGCTGGCGCGATAAGCAAAGCCCCGGCAGCAGGTTTTGTGCTGGATGGTTTCCCGCGAACAGTCAATCAGGCTGTAGAACTCGATAAATCGCTGGCACGCAAGGACCGAAAGATAGATGCTGTTTTGAACCTGGAGATTGACGACAGAGTAGTGGCTGAGAGAATGACCGGCAGAAGAAGCTGCCCGAAATGCGGCGCAGTTTACCACATCGAGAACCTAAAGCCGAAGGTTGAGGGAAAATGCGACCGTGACGGTGCCGAGCTGATTCAAAGGCGCGATGACAGCCTTGAAGTGGTGCAGAATCGCCTTAAGACCTATCACCAGCAGACCGAAGCCGGTGGTAAACTACTATAAAAGCAGCCCAGATGGACCGGCATTTTATCACATTGACGCAAACAGGGAAGCTGGCATATGGTAAATGCCTCTATATTCGAGAGTTTAGATGCGCTTGTGTCGGCTTAGACTGGGTTATGAGGTAAGGTACGAGATACGAAATTAATACGCCTGAGGCGTATAAAATGGCGATAAAGCTTCGCACCCGCAGGGAAATCGAGTTAATGCGCCATGCAGGCAGTGTGGTAGCAGATGTTCTTTCAAAATTACAAGAGTTTTCGAAGCCGGGGATAACCACCGGGTACCTCAACAGCATTGCTTCACAAATGACCGCCCAGGCTGGAGCCGAGGCTTTGTTTAAGGGTGTGCGTGGCCCTTACGGTACGAATCCGTTTCCCGGGGCGATTTGCACATCGGTAAACGAGCAGGTCGTGCACGGTATTCCATCTGAGTCGGTTGTGCTCAAAGGCGGCGATATTTTGAGCATCGATTTCGGCGCAAAGCTCGCTGGCTATTGTGGAGACGCGGCGATTACGATTTGCATAGGTGAAATCCCACAACACAAGCGCAGACTGGTAGAGGTAACCAGGTGTGCTTTGGAAATAGCGATAGAAAAGGCATCTGCCGGCACAAAGTGGAGCACAATAGCAGCCCAGATGCAAAACTATGTCGAATCAGCAGGCTTTTCAGTAGTGAAAGAGTTCGTCGGACACGGCATCGGGACCAGAATGCACGAAGAGCCGAAGGTGCCCAACTTTGTCAGCGAAGAGCTGCTGGCAAATGACATTGTCCTGGCCGAAGGAATGGTTCTGGCGGTTGAGCCGATGGTTAATGCCGGTACTGCTGATGTGCAAACACTAAAAGATGGATGGACCGTGGTGACGAAAGACGGAAAATGCTCGGCCCATTTTGAGCATACGATTGCAATAACGAAAAACGGCTGTGAGGTGCTGACGGTAAAAAAATAATGCCTATGGTAAAGAAGGATGCAATAAGAGTGCAGGCCAAGGTGAAAGAAGCATTGCCAAACGCGATGTTTAAGGTGGAACTGGAGAACGGCCACGAGATTTTGGCACATGTTTCAGGCAAGATGCGAATGCATTTTATTCGAATTCTGCCGGGCGATACCGTGACCATCGAGATGTCGCCGTACGACCTTAACAGAGGCAGAATAATCCTGCGCAGCTGATTGCATCCGGCAAAAAAAATCGGACAGGCTATAGGAAACAGAAGCAAATGAAAGTCAGAAGTTCTGTAAGACGTATATGTGAAAACTGTAAGATTGTTCGCCGCAAAGGCGTCGTGCGGGTAATCTGTACGAATCCGCGACACAAACAGCGGCAGGGATAACCGGGTTCATAGTTAGAGGAACTAATATGCCTCGTATAGTCGGCGTTGACATCCCAAATGAGAAATCCATTTGGATTGCATTGACCTATATCTATGGTATGGGCAGATATACTTCGCAGCAGGTCCTGAAAGAGGCCAAGGTCGATAAGGGCGTAAAGGCTAACAAGCTCACCGAAGATGAGCTCAGCCGGATAACCCAGATTATAGAACGCAACTACATCACCGGCGGCCAGCTTCGAAGACAGGTTTCTCAAAACATAGCCCGGCTGCGCGACATAAACTGTTACCGCGGCGTTCGCCACAGGAGGGGCCTGCCGGTACGAGGCCAGTCCACACGAAGGAATGCGCGAACACGCAAAGGCCCAAGAAAAACAGTCGCAGGTAAGAAAGGTGTAAAGGAAACACGATAAAAATCGAATCGTTCTAAATAGAAACGACAGTTTCGTCATTTGAGGTTTTTGAAGTAATGGCAAAAGGCGCAAAACGAAAAGTAAGAAAAAACGTTGTCAAGGCTGTTGCGCACATAAAGGCGACATTTAACAACACGCTGATTACAATCACAGATTTGGATGGTGACACAATCTGCGCCGGTTCGGCTGGCTGTGTCGGCTTCAAAGGGACTCGCAAGAGTACGCCCTTTGCTGCCCAGCAGGCGGCCCAGCGATGCGCCGCCGCTGCGATGCGCAACGGCGTGCGAGAGGTCGAAATCAGAGTCAAAGGACCCGGTTCGGGACGCGAGTCTGCAATCTCCGCCCTCGAACAGGCAGGTCTGCGTATTTCATCGATAGAAGATGTAACGCCGCTTCCGCATAACGGCTGCCGACCTCCAAAACGAAGACGAGTATAAACCTGATAATCGGTTAAATGGGTAATTGGTAATTGAACAAATAATCAACCGTGACCAGCTACTAATACTTTGGAGACTAAAGAATGGGACGTTATCTTGATTCATCCTGCAAGCTCTGTCGCCGCGAAGGGGTCAAGCTGATGCTTAAAGGTATCAGATGCGAGACGGCTAAGTGCCCCATAGAAAAGAAAGAGCGTAACTTAGGACCGGGTATGCACGGCTGGCGAAGAGGCAGAACAAGCGAATATGCCGCCCGGCTGCGCGAAAAGCAAAAGGTAAAAAGATACTATGGGCTCTTCGACAGACAGTTCGACAGGATTTACCGTCAGGCAAAACGCACAAAGGGAAATACCGGCTTGGCGCTGCTGCAGTTACTGGAAAGGCGCCTGGACAACGTGGTATACAAACTGAATTTTGCACCGTCGCGCAAAGCTGCAAGACTGTTAATCGCTCACGGCCATATCCGCGTAAACGGTCGGAAGGTCGATGTCGGCGATTACACCACAAAAGTTGGAGACAAAATAACAACTAAAGGCTCGGAAAAAAGCATCAAAAAAATAAAACAGCAGCTGGAAAGCAATCCTAATTTTACCACTCAAAGCTGGTTGCAACTGGATAGGGACGTACCCTCAGCTTTGGTCGCTGCGCTGCCCAGCCGAGAGGATGTTCAGATTCCGGTTGAGGAACATCTGGTCGTGGAGTTCTGCTCTCGGTAGGCAGATGGCGAAGGATGGATTGCTTTTGGCCTTGAGTAGCGGTGGCAAATAGCTAATTGGTGTAAGTTTCGGGAGGTTTATATGCGAGTTACGTGGAGAGGTTTCGAATTGCCGGAGCGTGTCAAAAAAGACACGACGGTTTCAAACGATAAATATGGCCGGTTCTCTATTGAGCCCTTCGAGCGGGGTTTCGGCACTACCATTGGTAACAGCCTCAGACGCGTATTGCTTTCCTCTTTGGAAGGAAGTGCTGTAACCAGCATCAAGATAGCGGGGGTCGACCATGAATTCACCTCGATAAAAGGTGTGCTGGAGGACGTCACCGATATCGTTTTAAATGTTAAAAGTCTGGTGATTCGCCTGCGAGGCGATGGGCCAAAGACTATGAAGGTCTCCGCAAACAAAGCCGGGACTATAACGGCAGCAGATATCGCCGCAGACCCTGCGATAGAGGTGATAGACAAAAGCGTTGTTCTGGCTACTTTAACCAAGGATGTGACATTCGAAATGGAAATGGTGGTCGAGAACGGCCGAGGCTATGTGCCGGCTTCCGAACGAATCCTGGAGATGGATAGATTCGACCAGGAAATAGGAAGAATCCAGCTCGACGCGGTATATTCGCCGGTCACAAGAGTCCGCTACACAACCGAAGACACACGGGTAGGTCAGCGCACCAATTATGACAGACTGATACTGGAAATCTGGACAAACGGAACTATTACGCCGGAAATGGCCTTAGTTGAGGCCGCTAAGATTCTGCGAAAGCACGTCAACCCGTTTACACAATACTCCGAGCTTGGCGAAGAAACCGTCATCGGAGAAATCAAAGAAGAGGTTGAGAAAAAAGCCTTCGATGAACAATTGGCGCAAAAATTGAATTCTCCTGTTCAGGAACTGGAACTGTCGGTAAGAGCAGCCAACTGTCTTGAATCAGAAAAAATCGAAACTATTGCACAACTGGTCAAAATGACAGAAGCTGACCTGCTGAGGATTCGCAGCTTCGGCAAAACTTCTTTGCGTGAAGTCAAAAGAAAACTTGCTGACATGGGTTTGTCACTGGGTATGACAGATATAGACGAGAAAATGCAACCGCCCCAATAAAGGTTGCCGACATTGACACCAGGTAAAAGGGTTTGAAAATATGCGTCACAGAGTAGCAGGACGAATATTGAGTCGGACAAGCGCGCATCGCGTGGCTCTGCGCAGAAATCTGGTCTCATCGCTTTTCGAACATGAGACAATCTCGACAACAATCGAAAAAGCCAAAGAAGTAAAACCCTTTGCCGAGAAGCTGATAACGCTCGCTAAAAAAGGTACTTTGGCAGCCAGGCGTCGGACCATCGCCCTTCTCGGCAACCGCCGGATAACAGCTGAAGAAGATGATAAGATAGTCAACAAAGGTACTATTATCGGCAAACTGTTCAGCGAAATAGCCCCTCGATACCTCGACAGAACCGGCGGCTATACGAGAATCATACGTTTATCACTTAGAAGGCTGGGTGATAACGGCCGAGTTGTCTTGCTACAGCTGGTAGGCAAAGAAGAAGCTGCGCAAAAGAAAACCAAAACCTCCGCTCGTAAAAAAACTCCTGAAAAAACCAAAAAAGCTGCCAAAGTTGCAAGCCGCCAGGACAAAACAGCCGATAAACAACCAAACAAAACCAAAGAAAAGAAAACTAAATCAAAAAAGCAGCAGTAACTTTACTCTTGGGAATTGGTTGCGATGATGAGGAACAGCGATTGCATCTTTTGTAAAATGGTAGCCGGCGAGATTCCGGTAACAAAGATTTACGAGGATGAAATAGTGCTGGCCTTTTTGGATATCGGCCCACTAAGCAAAGGGCATACCCTGCTGATTCCAAAAGAGCACTTTGAAAAATTACACGATTGTCCTTCTGAGCTTTTAGGCAAGGTTTGTTCACGACTTGGCAGAATTGCCAAAGCTGTGGCCGGTGCAATGAATGCCGACGGCTATAATGTGTTGTGCAATAATGGCACAGCGGCAGGCCAGTTAGTTGAGCATTTGCACTTTCATATAATTCCCCGCAGCACCGGCGACGGCGTCTTTGACCGCTGGCCAGCCTCCAAGTATCCAAAAGGACAAATCGAAGCAACCGCAGCCAAGATTCACAAAAATCTTTAATTTTGCATTCTGCTGTTGATAAAGGGTGTTTTTTGTGCTATTATACTCAGTAACCGAATGATCGCGGGGTAGAGCAGTCTGGTAGCTCGTCGGGCCCATAACCCGGAGGTCGCAGGTTCGAATCCTGCCCCCGCTATTAATAAATAAGGCCGCCTTTAAGGCTGTCTTTTTTATTATGGCGAGACTCTTAACAATTATCAGGCCCATCTGACAACAAAAAATTTGGGAAAAATTGCTTCCGCGCGAACAATTATTATACTATATGAGTAAATAATCATATAGTAATTTAGTGGAGACTCAAATGTTAAGTAAGAAAAAACAACTGTTATTTGAAAAACAGGCAGAGATTGTAAAGGCGATAGCCCACCCGATACGGATTGCGATTGTGGATTTTCTTAAAGATGGCGAGCAGTGCGTCTGCGACATTGCTGAACACATCGGGTCAGAACAATCCAACGTTTCCCGCCATCTTTCGGTAATGGTTTCAGCAGGCGTGCTTGAACACAGGAAAGAAGGACTTTGGGTGATATATAAGCTCAAATGTCCCTGCATCCTCGATTTCTTTTCCTGTATCACCGCCATTCTGAAACAACAAGCAAAAGACAACACTGCATTGCTGCAGGTTCTGTAACGAAAACCACTGGAGGTAACATGTTATGAAAAAAGAATGGAAAATATTCGGCTGCACTTGTCAGCGGTTTTTCTTGTGGCGTATATTCTCTGCCGCTGGGCAACCCGAAAATCCAGCAGGCGATTTACGAAGCATTTCGACTGCTTCAGTGGTATGCACGCAACCATACTCTTGCGTGCATTGTCCCCGCATTGTTTATCGCCGGCGCAATCATCACATTCCTCTCGCAGGAATCCGTGATGAGGTATTTGGGGCCAAAGGCAAATCCCATACTCGCATACGGCGTGGCATCGGTATCGGGCTGTATCTTAGCCGTGTGTTCGTGCAGCGTTCTGCCTATGTTCGCGGGGATATATCAGCTGGGCGCAGGTCTTGGCCCTGCGACGGCGTTTCTGTATTCGGGGCCTGCCATAAATGTCTTGGCGATATTTCTAACCGCTCGCGTTCTGGGCTTTTCAATCGGTTTTGCGCGTGCGGTCGGCTCAGTTCTGTTTGCTGTTATAATCGGCGTGCTGATGGCGGTGATATTCCGAAAAACCGAAAAGGCCAAAAATGAAGCGACGATGCAAATGCCTCAGCCGGAGAAACCTTCGCGCTCGATAACAAAAAACGGCCTGTTCCTGGCAACGATGATTTTATTCCTTATCTTTTCCGACTGGTTCAATCCCGGCAATGTTACCGTGACGACCACTGATGGCCGGACTTTTAATGCGGTAGTGCTGAACGAAACAAAGGACGCTGTGCGTTTTCAGCTTGAGCAGGATTTGGGCGATTTGAAGGCCGGCGATAAGATAACTTTGTCGAAACCCGATATTGCAAAAACAGTTGACCGCGAGAGCTGGGTGATGACGGTTTATCACATTCGCTGGTATCTGGCCGGTCTGTGCGGCCTTGTGGTGCTCATTATGGCATGGCGATGGTTCGCAAAAGATGAACTTCGCCTGTGGATGTCGAATACCTGGGACTTTGCACAAGATGCTTGTGCCATTGCTTTACGGCGGAGTTTTTGTCGTCGGTTTTGTCAGCGTTCTGCTGCCTGAAAAGCAGGTTGCTCAATGGGTCGGCGATAATTCTCTGCGTACCAATCTTGTCGCCAGCGTCATCGGGGCATTTTGGTATTTTGCGACGCTCACTGAGATTCCCATCACTCAGGCACTGATGAATCTCGGCATGCACAAAGGCCCGGTGCTGGCCTTGCTGTTGGCCGGCCCGGCATTGTCTCTGCCGAGCATGCTCGTCCTCCGAAAGATTATGGGCAACGCTGAAAACGGTTGTCTTTGTTTCGCTTGTAATTGTAATGTCAACGATTGTCGGGATGTTCTTCGGACATTTCTTTTGATTGAAGGAATCAAATGTCTCAGGGAATCACAAAACAACTTTCTTTTTTAGACAGGTTTCTGACCTTGTGGATTTTCCTGGCGATGGGTATCGGCGTCGCCTCCGGCTATCTGTATCCATCAATAGCCGGTTTCTGGAATAAGTTTCAGGCGGGACGACAAATGTGCCCATCGCAATCGGGCTGATTCTGATGATGTATCCGCCTTTGGCGAAGGTCAAATATGAGGAGCTTGGCAGAGTCTTTCGCAATTATAAGATATTGGGTCTTTCGCTGGTCCAGAACTGGATAATCGGGCCGATTCTGATGTTTGTTCTGGCGATAGTGTTTTTAAGGGGCTATCCGGAATATATGGTCGGCTTAATAATCATCGGGCTTGCCAGATGTATTGCGATGGTTATTGTCTGGAATGAGCTTGCCAGAGGCGATACGGAGTATGCCGCCGGCCTTGTGGCGTTTAATTCTATTTTCCAGGTATTGTTCTTTTCCGTTTACGCCTACATATTCGTAACCGTCCTGCCGCCGGTTTTCGGATTGAGCAGCAGTGTTGTTAACGTGTCTATTTCCCAGATTGCCAAAAGCGTTTTCGTCTATTTGGGAATACCGTTCATAGCCGGCATCGTTACAAGGTTCAGCCTGATAAAAATTAAAGACAGGGACTGGTTTCAAGACAAATTCATTCCCAGAATCAGCCCCATTACATTGATTGCCCTTCTTTTTACAATCGTGGTGATGTTCAGTCTCAAAGGGAAGTTTATAGTTTCTCTGCCGGTTGATGTGCTTCGTATTGCTGTGCCGTTGCTGATTTATTTTGTGGCGATGTTCTTTATTACCTTTTTCATCAGCGCAAAAGCAGGTGCCAATTATGCCCAGTCAGCCACTTTGTCATTTACGGCAGCCAGCAACAATTTTGAACTGGCCATCGCCGTGGCCGTGACGGTCTTTGGTATTAACTCAGGTCAGGCCTTTGCAGCCGTCATAGGGCCGCTCGTAGAGGTCCCCGTGATGCTTATGCTGGTCAAAATCTCCCTGAGGACCCAAAACTGGTTTGTTCCTTACAGAGTCAGGAGTTAGTTATGAAGAAAATTCAAATCCTCGGCACCGGCTGTCCAAAGTGCAAGACCTTGACCGAAAACGCAGAAGCTGCCGCAAAAGAGCTGGGTATCGAATACCAAATCGAAAAAGTTACCGACATCAACGAGATTATGAAATTCGGTGTAATGATGACGCCGGCTTTGGTCGTTGACGGCCAGGTAAAAGTCGTTGGCAAAGTTCTTTCGCCCGAACAAATCAAACAATTACTGATGTAATCAGGAGACCGACAAATGAATGTAAAGAAAATCATTACGACGGCATTGCTGGTCTTTGTTGCCGCAAGCGTGGGCTATATGGTTGCCCGCGAGAATTGCGTTTGTTCTGTACCGCGACAGGATGCCCCGCCGGCTGCTGTGCAACCACAAGCCGTCCCCTTGTCCGACACCGGACAAGCCGAGCCAAACCAACAACTCATAGTTTACTACTTCCACGGCGACAGCTCGGTATCGAATACCAAATCGAAAAAGTTACTGACATTAACGAGATTATGAAATTCGGTATAATGATGACGCCGGCTCTGGTCGTTGACGGCCAGGTAAAAGTCGTCGGAAAGGTTCCATCGCCCGAACAAATCAAACAATTACTGATGTAATCAGGAGACCAACAAATGAATGGAAAGAAAATCATTACGGCAGCCTTGCTGATCTTCGTTGCCGGCAGTTTGGGCTATATGATTGCCCGCGAGAATTGCGTTTGTTCTGTACCACGACAGGATGCTCCGCCGGCTGCTGTGCAACCACAAACTGTCCCGTTGTCCGACATCGAGCAAACAACCAAATCAGCAACTCATAGTTTACTATTTTCACGGCGATGTCCGCTGCCCGACCTGCCACAAACTTGAAGATTATGCCAAAGAAGCACTCGATGCGTATTTTGCCGATGACCTTGCGGCGGGAAAAATACAATGGAAGCCGACCAACATTGATAGACCAGGCAATGAACACTTTGTCAAGGACTATTCGCTTGTGACCAAATCGG
>CAVXEF010000017.1:0-30666 GCA_963760535.1 uncultured Phycisphaerales bacterium | reverse complement strand
CCGCCAGCGGATAGTTCTGCCAAACGCTGAAGAGATAATAAAGAACAGCAGCAGAAACGACCATACCCAGAAAAAAAGAATGTCAGCAGCGGCAGCGGCTTTCATTTGCGGTGCATCAGTCTCAAGCAATTTGCCAACCATCTTTTGTCGAAGAATTGCTCGAATCAACTGGCTCGTGAAAAACAGGACAGGAACGGCGGCAAAAAGCAACAGATTTTTATCTGCGATGCCTGCGGCGTAAATAGGCCAGCGCGGCACCAGCCCACAGGCCAAGTATCGAATAGAGACTGCTGCACAATCCGAACCACCAGGTCTTCGGAGCGTTTACACGGGTGATGAGAAACTCCCGTCGGCCGAACTCAAAAAGCTGGCGCCAAGTGGTGGATTCATAGGAAGCAACGAGGCAGGCTGGGACAAAGGCGACTTTCAGGCCGGCCCTTTTAACAGCGGTGCTGAGCGACAGGTCATCACTTAAAGAATTTGCCCAGATTTTATCGATGCCCAATCGCCGAAAGACATCGACGCGGACAGCCATCGAGCCGCCCCAGGCCTGGTTGAAAATGGTGTCGCCAAGCAATTGAGCGACTTTGGCATTGACGGCTGAAAGCGCCAGCGTTGCAAGATTATTTCTTTGCGGCACGAACCAGCGGTAACCGCTGGCGACACCGTTTTTTGGTTTTCTAAGAGGGTAAACAAGGTAATTCAACCAATCGCTGTTGACACGAATGTCCGAATCGGCGAAAACCATTACTTCGACGTCATCACTGATTTTACTATAGCAGTGAAGCAGGTTATGATTTTTCTGGCCGCAGGATTGCGCCTGACCTGCGATGTGAATCTGGACATCCTTAGCTCTGGCGGTTCGGCTGAGGGAATTTTTTAATCTGAACAATTCGGCATAAGCAGGGTCCGACTCGTCAGCAACGACAAACCACAGCAGATAATTTTTATAATCCTGATTAAAAAGTGAAGTGATGTTTGTTGTGAAATCCTGGTCAAGCCCCTTACAGGGCACTATCAAAACAACCTTCGGCTGATAAGACGAATGTTTTCTTTTGTATCTGGACAGTGCGTACCGGTAGTTACGATACATCTGGGCAAGAAAGACCAACTGGGACAGTATCGCAGCCAGGGCTATATAGAAATACCAGCGCATATCTTAGCTCAAGAGACAGAGGCCAAAGGTACTATAGACTCGACCAGCCTGTCAACGGTGCAGGATTCGGCGAGGTCAATCGGCAATAGACAACCGTGGCTGTGGTCAGAAGCAATAATTATGCAATTTTTGCCGAGCTTAGTCCATCCCTGCGGTTGTGATTGATGGCCGAGGATAAAAATATCGACGTCAAATAGCTGTGCGAGTTTATCCAACGCTGCTTCGCTAAAATTTCTGCCCCAGGTCAACAGATACGCCGAGCCCGGTTTTTCACAGTCCTTGGCCTCAAGCTTTCTGTGGATAATCTGATGGTCAAATTTGTCGAGGTATCGGTCGCTGGGGAGCGAATGCGACAGCCAAATTCTGTTATCGCATCTGACAGCCAACGGCTGCGATAACAGGAACCGGCTCATTGCCTGCTCGATTTGCGGGCTGTCGTCTGCGAACCGGCGAGCCAGAGCCAGCCGCATCGAACGATTCATTTCTCTGCTGTCTTTGATTACTTCGCAGTTGCTTATAAAAGCGATGTCGTGATTACCCATAATAATATGAACACGGTTGGGGTATTTTAACTTGTAGCGGGCGACATCAAAAAGCAACTCGTAAGACAGGCAGCCCATCTCGGAATCCGTAGGGCCTCCGTGTATGATTTCCTGGAGGACGACGTGCCGGTCGGGATTGTTGTCGAGGTCGGCAAAAGCAACGAGCCTTTCGAAATTTCGCCGGTGGCCGTGAATATCGCCGGCTGCAATCAGGCTGCCGCGGGCAGGCAGGGAGATTAAACTGCCGTGCCGAAACTGGTCGGTGTGATTGGCTTGTGCGGCTCTGTCAAGCAAATCAACTATTGTGTGAGGCATCTTCTTTATTTGGTTTCGTTTTGCGGACCAATATACTATGTATCAACAGGTCCAGTCTGGATATGACGGTCGCCATGTCGCGCGGACGCAGGGAAGGTTCGTTCTCTACACAATCCATTACAAGTTTCGAGACACCAAGAGGTAATTTGTCTTTGAGTTCGTGCGGCGCTTTTAGCTGCTGGGGTATCGGCAGGCCGTATTTATCCTTTTTCGGTATAAGGGTGGGGACATTATGGCCCGTAATGGCCCAGTACATCGTAGCACCGAGGTTGAAAACATCGGTTTTCGGTCCGAGCGGCTTGCGATGGACCTGCTCCGGCGCGATGTAGTCAGGTGTGCCCTGGATTCGCTGCTTTATTGTTCCGATTTTACAGCTTTGGCCGAGGTCTATGATTCTGATGGCTCCTGCTTTGCTTAGAAGGATGTTATTTGGCTTGATATCACAGTGCACAAAGCCTTCTCTGTGCATTGCGTTAAGGCCGTCCGCGACCATCCTGAATACGAGCAGCACGTCGATTAAACTCAAAGTCGGGCTATCCTCAAGCGACAAACCATCAAAATACTCCATAGAAAGCAGCAGCTCTTTTGCTTTAACTATGTTGCGGATTTTCCTGAGCTTGTAACACTTGCGGACGTAAGGATGGTCCATTCGGCGTGCTACTTTGTACTCAGTCTCTACCTGTTCGAATATTCTGGCGTCTTCGGGCCTTTCAAAGATTACTCGTTTTAAGGCGACATTTGAGCCGCTTTGCTCATCGGTTGCCAGATAAATCGTGCTGCGTGCACCGGTGCCGATGCGCTTTAGTATGGTAAAACCACCTATATCGAGTATGTCCTTAGCCATATAGAACCGCGATAGTACGCAAGAAGACGTTTTTATACTAAGTCGCAAACAGATTTAACCAAGTTTCATAAAACCCATATTTTACAATATAATCGGCTGGTTGTCCAGCATTACAGAGATTTTCAGGGCATCGACCGCAAAAAAGGAAAATAGGATTGATTTTTGATTACCAATAGTCAACAATAAACAAACTTATTAAAAATACTCAAAAGAAAACCGGTAGATAACCAATTTTTGCTTCCCCGATAGCTCAATTGGTAGAGCGAGCGGCTGTTAACCGCTAGGTTGCTGGTTCGAGTCCAGCTCGGGGAGCTATTAACAAAGTCCCACTATTAGTGGGACTTTTTGTTTTTCCCGACCCGAACAGTGGTGTCCCGCGTAAATTGTGCTGTAGTGTAAACTGTCTTGACAAACAGCATATATGTGTTAGATACTTGCGACTATGAAATTAGAACTTCTATTAATAGTAACGCTGGTAGTATTTCTTATCACCGGCTGCAGTAGAAGACAGAATGACCCGAATCAACCGCAGGGTTTTGTTCAGGTAAAAGGTTCGGACACGGTTGTCAATGCTGCACAGAAGGTTGCTGAAGAGTTTATGAAAGAGTATCCCTATGTGTTTGTGGCAATAACTGGCGGCGGCAGTGGTGTCGGAATTGCTTCACTAATAAACAAAACGTGCGACGTTGCAACTGCTTCCCGGGAGATAAAACCAAAGGAAATGGAATTAGCAGAAAAACAAGGTGTTTACCCGAAGGAATTTATTGTTGCCCATGACGGCGTGGCGGTAATAGTAAACAAAAATAATCCTGTTGATAAACTGACAATCGAGGATTTACACCGGATATTCACCGGAAAGGCAGACAACTGGAAACAATTTGGTGGAAAAGACCTTGCAATTGTAACACTTTCGCGTGAAGTCAGTTCCGGCACCTATGCTTACTTCAAAGAACAGGTGATACATTTAGGCAATAAAGAAAGTACTGAAGAATTTTCGCCCCAGACCTTACTGCTGTCCTCCTCGCAGGCAATCGTCGAAGAAGTGGCAACCAACGAAGCATCCATAGGGTATTTAGGTATGGGTTACATTTGCGACAGAACAAAAACACTGTTGCTGGGCAAAGATAACCTGTTCTATCCCCCTGACGTCAACAACGTCCTCAACGGCACGTATCCACTGTCCAGGCCCCTTTATTTCTATACAGATGGTGAACCCCAGGGCGCAATAAAGCTGTTTATCGATTTTACACTGTCTGTTAAAGGACAGCAGCAATTTAAAGAGACGGGTTTTGTACCACTGGGAGCAGCCTTTCCTGCGAAAAATTAAAGAATATATTATTGAATCGTGCATAAGGCTGAGCGGCCTGCTGGTCATCGTTTTTGTTTTTCTTATTTTTCTGTTCCTGCTCAAAGACTCTCTTTCTTTGTTCAGCATATATCCCATTGGCAAGTTTTTATTCAGCAAAAACTGGCTTCCCGTTTCAGAACCTCCAACATTCGGCATGGTACCGCTTCTGCTCGGTTCAATATATGTTACAGCCGGAGCCATTATAATCTGCGTCCCCGCAGGGGTGGTATCAGCAATGTTCATCGCTGAAATTGCACCCAAGCACTTGAAACACATCCTGAAATCACTGATAGAAATTCTTGCTGCAATACCAAGTGTCGTCCTCGGATTTATCGGAATAGTTTGGCTGGGGCCATTTCTTAAAAATCTTTTTAACCTGAAAACCGGTATGTGCGGCCTGACCGGAAGCCTGTTGCTGGCATTTATGGCACTACCTACAATAATCAGTATTTCCGAAGATGCTCTGACAGGCGTTCCGAAGAGTTTTAAGGAAGCTGCTTTCGGACTCGGTGCCACGAGGTGGCAAACCCTCTGGCGTATTATCGTACCATCAGCTTCATCTGGAATCATCGCGGCCATCATGCTTGGTATAGGCAGGGTCATCGGCGAAACAATGGTTGTGATGATGGTCACAGGCAATGCCCCTGTTATGCCCACATCAATTCTCCAGCCGTTAAGAACACTCACCGCTACTATTGCTGGTGAAATGGGCGAAACAGTCCGCGGCTCAGACCATTACTTTGCGCTTTTTGCGGTAGGTTTGATACTCTTTACGATAACGTTCATAATAAACTTTTTCGCCGAGTTCTTTTTACGAAGGGCAAGAAGATGAACGCAGCCAAAATCCGCGAAAAAGTTGCTTTTGCCGTTCTCGGAATTATTACTCTGCTTGTTGTAACGCCCATAATATTGACCATCCTGTATATTGTTAAAAATGGTTTCAGCGCAATAAGCTGGGAATTCATTTCGCAATCGCCTCGTAACGGAATGAAAGAGGGAGGTATTTTCCCTGCAATCGTCGGCACAATTCTGCTGGTCGTCGGCACAATGTTATTTTCACTGCCCTTGGGAATATTATCTGCTGTATATCTGGTCGAGTATGCGAAAGATAATGCTTTTACACGAATGATTAAACTATCCGTCGTAAATCTTTCGGGCGTCCCGTCCATCATTTACGGCTTGTTTGGTTTTACGTTATTCGTCCTGTTTTTGAAACTTGGCACATCCATTCTTGCAGGCTCATTGACTTTGGCAATTATGAGTCTGCCTGTGATAATCACCGCATCGAAAGAAGCCCTTGAAGCGGTACCCGATAGTTTCAGAAGAATCAGTCTGTCCCTCGGAGCAACAAAATGGCAGACTGTCCGATATTGCGTACTGCCCTATGCGATACCGGGAATTCTTACGGGAACTGTTTTAAGTTTAAGCAGAGCTGCAGGCGAAACTGCTCCCATCCTTTTTACCGTTGCAGCTTTTTATCTGCCCCGCCTTCCGCATTCCGTTTTCGACCAGGTTATGGCTTTGCCTTATCATCTTTATGTTATTTCAACTCAGGTGCCAAATATGCCAATGAAAATAAGTTTTGCTACTGCATTTGTACTTATAACACTTGTGTTTCTGATGAATCTGATAAGCATAATATTGCGTACGCATTTCAGAAAGAAAAAGCAATGGTAGCAGAGCCGTTATAAAGGTTATAAATTTAAATTCTTACTTCGGCCCATTACAGGCATTGAAAAACATTAATGTGGATATATACAAAAATGAGATACTCGGAATTATTGGCCCTGCCAACAGCGGTAAAACAACATTTCTGCTCGCACTGAATAGACTTAATTATCTTGATGCCGCTTATTTACAGAACGGCCGGATTATTTTTGAAAACCAGAATATCACAGAGATTAGCGATAGCATCTTACGCAAAAAGGTCGGCATGATTTTTGCCATGCCTCAGGTTTTGCCAATAAGTATCTATAACAATGTTGCTTACGGCCCTAAAGTGCACGGCATCACCAGAAAGAACACTGTTGATGAAATTGTAAAAGATGCTTTGCAGAAAGCCTATCTCTGGGATGAAGTCAAGGACAGACTCGATATGATGGCGACAAAACTTTCAGGCGGACAACAGCAACGCCTTTGCATCGCCAGAACGCTTGCCTGTGAACCGGATGTAATCCTTTACGACGAGCCTTGTTCAGGCCTTGACCCCATTTCCACCGCAAAAATCGAAGACGCCATGCAGCAGCTTAAGAACAATTATACGCAGGTACTTGTAACTAATAATACCAAACAGGCAGCCCGGGTAAGCAGCCGGTGTGGTTTCTTTCTTATGGGCGAACTGGTTGAAATCGACCAGACAGCTGATGTGTTCTCCAACCCGAAAGATAAACGCACCGAGGATTATGTTACCGGCAGATTTGGATAATTATATGGAATTTATACCAGTTATTGAAACACAGAACCTGAATCTGTATTACGACGATTTTCTGGCACTCAGCAACGTCAATATAACTATTCCTGCGCAAAATATAACCGCAATCATCGGACCGTCCGGATGCGGCAAGTCAACGCTGCTGCGGTGCTTCAACAGAATGAATGACCTGGTCGAAAATGTCAGAACCGAAGGCAGGGTATTAATCGAAAATAAAGATATTCTTGAGCCTGACACCGACCTGATTCTCCTGCGAAGAAAAGTCGGCATGGTTTTTCAAAGGCCTAATGTCTTTGACCTTTCAATCTACCATAATCTTGAGTTTGGACTTCGAATACACCGAATGCTCAACGGAAAAAATGAACTGATACACACTATTCAGAACGGTCTCGAACACGTTGGACTCTGGGATGAGCTTAAAGACAAGTTGAAAAACAACGCTCGTTCGCTCTCACTCGAACAGCAGCAAAGACTTTGCATCGCCAGAGTGCTGATATTAAAACCTGATATAATTCTGCTCGATGAGCCATGCTCTGCGCTTGACCCGATTTCCACACTTAAAATCGAAGAACTTCTGCGAGTGCTGAAAAAGGAATTTGCCCTTGTTATCGTAACTCATAATATGCAGCAGGCCGCCAGAGTATCTGATTACACTGGTTTTATGTATCTGGGTCGGCTCATTGAGTTTGGAGTCACAGATATGGTATTTACAAACCCTAAAGAAAAACTTACGGAAAATTATATTAGCGGCCGTTTCGGCTAATCAAAGGAGATTACTTATGACAAGAGAAACTTTCGTCAAACATATCAAAGACCTTGAAAATGACCTTATGAGCATGGGGCAAACGGTTATTGATGCCGTTAACCAATCGGTGCAGGCCTTGAAAGAGCGGGATATGGACCGGGCCAATCGGATTATTGAGAACGACGAGCTTATAAATAAAAGACGTGGTGAAATTGAGGAAGAGTGTATTCACCTTATCGCTTTGCAGCAGCCGGTAGCCGCCGACCTGCGGGAGATTATAGCAATCCTCTATGTTACTACCGATTTGGAACGTATCGGCGACCACGCCGAAGGTATCGCAAAAATCGTAGTTATGCTCGGCAACGAATTGCCGGTAAAACCTCTGGTCAATATCCCCTTGATGGCAGAAAAAGCTGCAAGTATGCTCAAAAGAAGCCTTGAGTCATTCGTAAATCGTGATGCCAGGGCGGCTGCAGCAATCTGCAACGAAGATGACCAGGTTGACAAGCTTTACGACAAGGTTTATCACGAATTACTGAACTTTATGATTGCAGACCCCAAAACCATATCTAAAGCAACGCCGCTTATCTGGGTAGCACACAATCTTGAGCGGATTGCAGACCGTGTAACCAATATCTGCGAACGAACGGTTTACCTTGTTACCGGCTCTATGTATGGTATAAACGTATCAAAGTACTAACCCGTCATACCTATGGTAAAGGTCGTGGGAAAGCCACAGGTCACTATTTGCGCAGGGACGAAACCTCTCCCTTTGCGGTGAACTCCATTAGTTTATCTGGTCAAATTTTAGGCATGTCAGGCGGTCGTACTATCCTCCCCTAAAGATATAGCCCCCTTTTATGCAAGAATATTCGGTGTTTTTACGGACTTCAAGGGACAAGTGCGAGGGTGAGCCTGCAGCTTTCTTGACATTTGTCTCCTAAACAGATACAATATATGCCAACGGGGTGATGGAACAAGCATTCATTTGTGGTCGGAGTTAAAATGAGAAGGGTGATTTTAACATTGGTTTTGTTCATTTCGGGCTGTGCCCCTGCACTTGTCTGCGATAAACAAACGATGTTGGGACGCCTTGCCGAGATAGAACACAAGCACGGCGTTGTAATAGAAATTAAGGACTTCTCGAACCAAAGCGGTCTTTGTGAATTGCTCGGGATAATAGACGAAGACCTGGAAAAATGCCCGCAATACTTCAAGGATAACATCGGCCCGATATTTATAGAAAAATCTTTCGATGAACTTGGCTCCGAAGGGATGTCTCTGGTCGGCTATGTAAATATGGCTGATACGCGGCGAAAATTACCCAATACATATAAAAAACAGGTCTGTTCTTGAAAAGATACTGTTTCCTGTGCCTCGGGAAAATAATGTTTTTCTGCACGAGGCCAGTCATAGTTTCGAGCTTAACATAAAAGACAATTTCAGCGATAAGTGGGAGGCGTTCTACAAAAAGTTCGACGGCGTTCAGGCCGAAGATTACAGTAAAACAGTTTTTCTGAGCCGGACATTTTTGACCGGGCCGGTTTCGATGTCGAGTTCTAATGGCGGTGTTAATCATTTCGAAGATTTCGCCGAGACCCACTGCTATCTGAGGCGAAATAATATAGAGCTGATAAAAGATAAATATCCTACCTTGTACAGAAAGTGCAAGATAGTGGAAAGATTCACAGACCCTTACGGTACCGCTGCCAAAGCAGATGGTCTTTAGCAGTTCAATCTTCTAAACCAATCGACGGCGGCTTCACGCCAAACCCATAGCTTAGCGGCAAACGTACACTTGCAAAATGGCTCAAAACGGCGTATAAATTGGGCCTGTATGGCCGCAGAAGCAAAAAAACGAATCGAAAAATTGCGAGCGGAAATTCGAAGGCACGACTATCTCTATTATGTGCTCAATCAGCCGCAAATTTCCGACCAGCAATATGACAAGCTCTTCGCCGAATTAAAGGCGCTCGAGGAAAAGCATCCGCAATTTATCACGCCTGATTCGCCCACGCAACGGGTATCGGAAAGGCCGTTAGAAGGATTCGCTGCTGTTCGTCACGCCGTGCCTATGCTGAGTATGGACAATACCTACAACGCTGAGGAATTGCGGGCGTTTGACGAAAGAGTGGCAAAGGGGCTTGGCAGCAGGGATTATGATTACGTTGTCGAACTGAAAATCGATGGCGTTGCGTCGAGTTTGCGATATGAACGCGGCTTACTTGCCAGCGGCGCGACTCGCGGCGACGGGCGGGTCGGTGATGATATTACTGCGAACGTTCGGACTATAAAGGCCGTTCCTCTTGTGCTGATAAGCGACAAGGTAAAAATCCCCGATGTCCTTGAAGTCCGCGGTGAGGTGTATATGCCGACAAAGGCGTTTGTCGAACTGAATAAACAGCGTGAGAAAGGCGGTGAAACCCTGTTTGCCAATCCGCGAAATGCGACGGCCGGCTCGTTAAAACTTTTCGATTCGAGAATCACCGCTCAAAGGAACCTGGCGTTTTTCGCTTATGCAACCGGCGAGATTTCCCAGCCGTTGGCGAAAGACCACTATGAGACGCTGCAGGTTTTTAAAAAACTGGGGCTTCCCGTCAATCCTCATATTAAACGCGCTAAAGACATCGACGAAGTTATCGAGATATGTAATAGCTGGGACAACAGACGGGCGGAGCTCGATTATCAAATCGATGGAATGGTCGTTAAGGTCAATCGCTTGGACCAGCACGAGATTTTGGGTTATACCGGCCGGGCGCCGCGATGGTGCATAAGTTACAAATTCGCCGCTGAGCAGGCCGAGACAATCGTCGAATCAATCGATGTTCAGGTAGGTAAAGGCGGCACGTTGACGCCTGTTGCCAATCTGACGCCCGTATTTTTGGCGGGCACAACCGTTAAAAGGGCAAGTCTGCATAACTTCGACCAGATTAGACCGCTTGATGTCCGCGTCGGCGATACGGTCATTATTGAAAAAGCCGGAGAGATCATCCCACAAGTTGTACAAGTATCACAGAAATCGAGGTTACGAGGCAAAAAGGTCGCCCCACCTAAGATTTGCCCTGCCTGCATGCAAAAAGTCAAGATCATTAAAAGAAAAAGACTGGACAAGGAATCCCTATCAGAAGGTAAAAGTGAATTTACGCACACATTTGTCTGTGTTAATCCAAACTGCCCTGCCAAACTCAAGGAAAAATTGGAATATTTTGTTGGTAGGAATCAGATGGATATTGAAAATATTGGCCCAGCACTGATAGAACAGCTTGTCGAAAAAGGAATGGTTAAGACTTTTGCCGATATTTACAAACTCGACATCTTTAAACTCTCAAAGCTTGAACGAATGGGAACTAAAAGCGCTGAAAATATTCTGGCTTCCATAGAAAAAAGTAAAACTCAACCGCTATGGCGATTCATTGCGGCACTTGGCATCCCCAATATTGGTACTGAGACCGCGCAGGTACTGGCTGACGAGTTTAGTGAACCTTGATAAAATAAGAAATGCTACATTGGAAGAACTTAAAAAAGCGTTAACTGTGGCTGATGAACCCAAGTACATTAAAACTATTTACGAATATATGAACAACTCAGAAAACAAAGAAGTAATCCGGATAGCATCAATAAACATAAGGATCACCCCCTCTGGATGTTTATTAAAGAACTTGGAATTAAGAAAATTGCTGAAAAGACAACAAGAAATATAGCTGAAAAGTTTGAGTTCAATAGACGATTTTTTGAGTGCCGCATCGGATTTAGAAAATCTCAAAAAACGATTGTCTAAAAAAATAATACCTCAAAGCGTCTATGACTATTTCCACGACAATCGCAATTGTTCGGTTATAGATCAACTTATTGATGCAGGCCTAAAACTCCAGAAGCCGAAGCAAAAATCATCCAATGTTCTCGCTGGCAAAACAATCGTTGTTACCGGCTCACTTGAAAAATTTACCCGTAGCCAAATCGAACAATCGATAAAAGATAACGGCGGAAAGGTCAGTTCGTCGGTCAGTAAAAAGACCAGTTTTGTGGTTGCTGGCGAAGACCCAGGATCGAAACTGGATAAAGCACGCCAGTTACAAGTCAAAGTGATTGACGAGAATGAATTTCTCCAACCTCATTCAGAAAAAACCTTAGTCAGAGAAAGAGAGTTGATTTATGGGTGCAAAAAGACATATTGAGATATTAGCTAAAAGTAGTTCTTCCGACACACCATATACTGTCAGATGCTACCTTGAAGAAAATAAAATATCGGTTTTTTGTTCCTGCCCTGCTGGGGATAACCGAATGCTATGTAAGCATGTAAGGAAGATTATAGCTGGTGATGACTCAATTCTCTATGACAGAAATCAGAAAAATGAATTGGAAAAAATCAGCAATCATTTGCAGAAGACACAAATCCCTTTGCTTTTATCGGAAATAGAATAAATCCGAAGACCTTTTAGAAGAAGCAAAGAGAAATGTAGAAAAAGCAAAGAAAAATTTAGAAAATGTGATTTTGAACAAGTTAAAACAATAGAATTATCACATAAGGACACATAAGACGACAAAACAGGCCCACAAACAGTTTATGAATTGGGCGCTGAAGCTGGCGCAGCCGAGGCATCGGCTCAGTTGAGCCAAATCCTGCTGTCGGCTGCGTCATAGTAAAAAATAACAAAATCATTGGCCGAGGCTGGCACAAAAAATTCGGCGGCCCGCACGCTGAGATAAACGCCCTCGAAGATTGCAAAAACAAAGGGACAACCGCTTATGGCGCAACAATGTATGTTACGCTTGAACCCTGCTGCCATCTCGGCAAAACCCCGCCTTGTACAAATGCAATCATAAAATCAGGCATAAAAAAAGTCATAGCAGCAACCAAAGACCCAACAAAAAAGGTCAACGGCAAAGGTTTAAAAATCCTAAAAAAAACAGGTATAAAAATCGTAACGGGCATCTGCAAAAATGAAGCACAAAATCTAAACGCACCTTTTTTCAAATTCACCAGAACAAAAAAACCCTGGGTAATTATCAAATGGGCACAAAGTGCCGATGGGTTTCTGGCTCGAACCGACAAAAAACGATGGATAACCAATTCGGCGAGCAGAAAAGATGCACACAAACTGCGAAGAAAAGTACAGGCAATCCTGGTCGGCATAAATACAGTCCTTGTCGACGACCCGATGCTTACCGCTCGCCGCGGTGTGACCGCGTCGCAACGGGCAAGACCACACAAAGATAAACGGCCTTTAAGGGTCGTGCTCGACAGCCTGTTAAAAATCCCAATCGATTGCAAAATAATCAGGACAGCTAAAAAAGCTCCTGTGCTTGTATTCACAACGAATAAAAACAATAAAAAGACTTCACTGCTCAAAAAAAAAGGAGCAGAAATTATCGCCATCCCATCTGCCAAAGGTAAATGCAACCTTAAAACAGTCCTTGCCAAACTTGCTCAAAGGGACATCCAGCAGGTACTTATTGAAGGCGGACCAACGATTATAACATCATTTTTGAAGCAGGGTCTGGCTGACGAAATCTGTGTTTATATCGCCCCAAAAATACTCGGCTCACGGGGAACCGCCAATATAACAAAACCTATGGCGGAATTGAGCGGAGCTGTCGGTTTGTATTATGTTGATACCAAGCGTTTTGGTGATGATATTCGGATAACCGGTTTGCCGGAGAAAACAGTTGATGAGCTTTTAACTGTCGGGGATAAGCAATGAAAAAGATAGAAGTATTAGGCTTGCAGAGCGTGCCGGAGATTAAGCAGGGAGATAATCTTGCGGAGATTATCGTCAAATGTGCAGACAATGAAATCGGAGGTCTGCAGGAAAAAGACATTGTCGTGCTTACCAGCAAAATAGTCTCGAAGGCCCTGGGCCTTACGAGAAAAAAGACAGATGTAAAGGTAAGCAAAAAAGCACTGAAAATCTCAAAAAAAACCGGCAAAGACCCAGTATGGGTTCAGATGATTTTCGATGCCGGCCACAAAATACTGGCGATTATGCCGCTCAAAGGAATTGTTGAACAGCACATTGATGAATTCGACCGAAGATATGGAAATCTGCAGAGAGCTTGTCGAGCACGAGCAGGCCCTTTGCATAACCCTCGGCAAAGACGGCCGAATTCATACCTGCGATGCAGGCATAGACGGCTCGAACCATCCGCCGGGTGTAGTCAGCTTTTTGCCGGAAGACCCGGACCAGAGCAGCGAAAGAAATACGAGAACAAATTCAACAACTCTGCGGCAGGCAGGTGGCGGTAATCTTAGCTGATACGGAGATGATACCTTTTGGAACGATGGATTTTGCGGTCGGCTCATCCGGCATTGAGCCGAGGGCAAAAATGTTCGCCAAAAAGGATTTGTTCGGCAGGCCGAAGTTCGGCGGGATGGACCTTGTAGCGTACGAATTAACCGCCGCTTCAGCTCTTGTGTTCGGGCAGGTAAACGCCGGCATTCCCGCTGCGGTGGTTAGAGGCTACGAGTACGAAATCAACGAAACAGCCAATATCGCAAACAGTATCATCGGCTCAAATTCAGCAGCCGGCGATATACGCAAGGCAATAAAAGCGACAATGAAAGCAACTTCTTACGCAATTGAAGGCCTTGGCAAAAAACTCCTGCTGCGAATCGGTTGCTGGTTTGTCCGCTAAGAATCACCAAGTGTCTTTTATCCCGGCAAAAAATAGGCAAATCAAAAGTGAACCGCATGGCCAAGGTAAAAGAAAAATATTATTGCCAAAATGTGAAGTATCCACCAATTCAATGTGAACATCCTGAACTGATTCATATTTACCTCCACAAAATATGGCCGAGATAATATACAATGCTTACTGTCGCCAGGTGGACAAACCACCATCCCATATTGGGATAACGAAATGTTTTGCCTTTTTTCTCTCTGGCTGCTTCATAGCCGAAGAATTCCAAATCAAAGAGAGACTTTCCAACAAAAAATTTACTCCACAAAATCAATATATCAGCCAATGTCGTGTTCAAAAGAACCGCCTGTACCGTCGTCGGATTAGGCCAGTGAGCAATTGAAAAATGGGACATTGTAATAGTGCCTGTAATAACCAGGAATCCGTTTAAAACATACCCATAAGCAATTGTCTTCCTGAAACAAAAAAGAAGGGGCACAACCAAAACAGCCAGGAGGCCCGAAACGGCAGGGACGAGGTTTGAGTAATTGGCTCCAACAGGATGGATTCGACTGTGTAGCAACAATCCCCCGATGGAAAGTGTCAAAAGGCCGATAAGCAATATTGACTTAATATAAGTTCTGGCAGACATATTTTTCTCCCTCTGCGAATTGCCTCACGGTTTGTTTAACAACGGCCTATTCGATAATTACTTACCTTTGTGTTCGAGAAACGCTTCAAGTATTGCAGCTGCGGCGATGGCGTCGAGGCGCTTTCGCTTCTTTTTCTTCGCCGATTCAAGATGAGCCGACTTTTGCTCGGCGGCAAAGCTCGTCAAACGCTCATCCTGAAAGTAGATGGGAATACTAAGACGACTCTTTAGCTGCTCGGCAAATTGAAAGACAAGCTTCGCCTGCGGGCCAATCGAATCATCCATATTCAAAGGCAGCCCCAGCACAATGGCTCCGACGTTTTCGGTCTCGACGAGCTTAACAATTCGGTCGAGCAAATCCTTCTGGCCTTCGATGACCGCCAAAGGCGAAACAATCGTCTCGGATGGGTCGCAGATTGCCGCACCCGTGCGCTTAGTGCCGTAATCTATGGCCAAATATCGCATCTAATTTATCCGCCCGTGGTGGATTACAGGAATTTTTGGCCGCCGTGCCGCTCTATAAGCTCGAGCAATTCTTTCAGCCTGTGGGCATGGTCAACATGACATACGAGGGTTACATCAGGCGTGTGTGCGACGACCATATCCTTTGCGCCCACAGCGGCGATGAAATGTCCCTTGTCCTCTGTGACTATGATATTGTTCTTACAGTCAAGAAGCTCACTGGCACCGGCCACGATTACATTGTTGTTCTCATCGAGGCTTAAACAATCGGCAAGGGCGGCAAAGCAGCCAACATCAAGCCAGCGACAATCCAATCTTATTGCGTAGACGCCCTTTGCCTTTTCCATAACGGCATAGTCTATGCTGATTTTCGGCAGCTTCGGGAACCACTGCTCGAGGATTGACTGCCGGTCGGGACCGTCCCAGGCACTTCGGATTCTCATAAGCGGCTCTGTTGCTTCGGGCAAAAACCTTTCCAGATTTGTTAGAATAGTCTGGACTTTCCAGACGAACATCCCTGAGTTCCAGAAATACCGTCCGGTATCGACGTACCGCTTTGCGGTCTTTTCATCCGGCTTTTCTACGAAGGCCTGCACAGAATAGATTTCACTCTCACAACCGGAGCATTTGCGCGGGGCGGTGCATTTTATATAGCCGAGCTCGGTACTTGGGAAAGTCGGCTGGATGCCGAAAGTAACCAAACCATCGGGGTTTTTATCGACAAACGCCAGGGCATCTTTAATGGCCTGCCGGAACACATCCGCCGGCTCAATGAGCTGGTCGGCTGTAACGACGGCCATTGTTGCCTGCGGGTCACGCTTCGATAGAATGGCTGCAGCAAGGCCGATGGCACCTGCTGTGTCACGCACAACCGGCTCAGCAATGACATTATCAAAAGGTAGTTCCGCCGCGTCTTCACGAATGAGGTCCGCATAGTCAGCATTGGTGAGGACAATAATGTTCTCGGCATCAAATACAGGGGATAATCGTCGCAAGCATTGCTGAAGGAGGGTTTGGCCGTCGAACAGTTTCAGAACCTGCTTGGGTCTGTTCCGGCGGCTAAGGGGCCACAATCTCTTGCCAGTCCCCCCTGCCATTACCACTGCATAATCCATTACCAAACCTTTCTAAAAGGCGCGAGAGCCGGCGAGCAAGGCAAATTCTACCATACTATGCGCAAAATACAACTCAATTAAAAAATCAGGTTGCAGACCTATCAACTCTGTTCCTCACTTGACACCTTCCCCGAAGCTCCATAAAATCTGCACCTTAACGCCTGCTTTATCATCATTAAGGTAAGATATGCAAATAAAGCTGAAGTTCCTCGGCGCCGCTCAGAACGTTACCGGCTCCAGACATTTTCTGCTCGCCAATGGTGCCGGTCTGCTCGTCGATTGTGGGCTCTATCAGGAAAGACAGTTTAGAGAAAGAAACTGGGACCCCTTCCCTGTGCCGCCGGCCACAATTAACGCTGTCCTTTTGACCCATGCGCATCTGGACCACTGCGGCTTATTGCCGAAACTGGTCCATGATGGATTCACCGGCAGAATATACTGCACCGAAGCTACCGCTGATATCTCGAAAATTATCCTGCTGGACTCAGCCAAGATACAAGAGGAAGATGCTGAACGCAAACGCAAACGCCACAAAAAGCAAGGCCGAAAAGGCCCGTATCCCGAAATACCGCTCTACACCACGGAAGACGCCGAGGCATGTTTCGACCATTTCGAACCTGTGCCATACAGAGAGGTCGTGAATTTCGGAAATGGGGTCGAGGCAACATTCTATGATGCAGGTCACGTCCTCGGCTCATCAATTATAAGAGCCAAGGTTCGGCAAAACGGTCAGGAAAGAATTATCCTGTTTTCAGGGGATATGGGCCGACCTCATAGACCCATCGTTTGCGACCCCACCGTCTTCGACAAGGCTGATTACATCCTTATCGAGTCAACCTACGGCGATAGAGAACACGAGGACACCGAGGATATAAAAAAAATGATTGGCCAGGTGATAAATTCGACAAAAAACGCCGGCGGTAACATCGTTGTGCCGAGTTTTGCGCTCGAAAGGGCGCAGGAGGTTCTGTACTACATAAATGAGCTGCTTCGAGACGGTACAACTGCGCCTATAAAAATCTTCCTGGACAGCCCACTGGCTTCAGAAATTACCGCGGTTTTCAAAAAGCACTCCGAGCTATTCGGAAAAAAAATGGCTGAGTCTGTAAAACACCATCAGTCGCTGTTTGACCTGCCGACGCTGCATTTTGCCGGCACCGCAGACGAGTCGAAAGCAATCAATTGTTTAAAGGAGCCGATTATGATTATAGCAGGTTCCGGTATGTGCACCGGCGGCAGAATAAAGCACCATCTTGTCAACAACATCACCAGACCGGAGAGTACGATAATGTTCGTCGGCTATCAGGCATTGGGAACGCTCGGCAGACAAATCGTTGATGGGCAAAAGCGGGTCAGGATACTCGGTCAGACGTACCCCGTTAAAGCAAAGGTAGTACAACTGCACGGCTTCTCCGCACACGCCGACAAAAACGAGCTTTTGGCCTGGCTAAAAAAACTCGAAGTCCCCCCGAGGAAAGTTTTTGTTGTTCACGGCGAGTCCGAAAGCGCAAAATCGTTCGGTGATTACATCAGACAACAAACCACTTGGGACGTCGCTGTCCCTGCATATCAGGATGAGTTTATTCTCAATTAGGTGATTTTTTCTTTCGTTGCGCAACATAGCACAGCAGAATCCCCAGCTCGAAGAGCATATACAGCGGAATTGCCAGAGCAAATAAAGAAAACGTATCAGAGCCGGGAATAACCATAGACGCTACGATAATAACACCCAGCACAACGTATTTTCTTGACCTGCACAAAACCTCGAGTGAGACCAGTCCCATCTTGTTCAAAATAAAAATAGCTATCGGCGTCTGAAAGGCCAGCCCGAAAATAAGCGTCAAAGTAGTCATAAACGACACGTATTCCCTCAGCGTCCACGCCACTTCTACATTAATTGCTCTGCCGAACTTCAGGAAAAATATTAGAGTAACTGGCGCTATTACAAATAGAAAAAACATCGCCCCTGTCATGAACAGTATCGCCGAAAAAGGCACAGCCGTACGAACGTATCGTTTTTCGTGCTCATAGAGACCTGTTGCGACAAACATCCACAACTGATAAAAGACCCACGGTGATGATAGTATCAGACCCCCAATCAGGGATATTTTCATATACATCGTAAAGGCATCTGCCGGCGCAAGAACCTTCAGGTCGCTCAGGCCGTACTCAGCTTTCAGATTGTTGTATGGTATCTCGATGAAGTGAAGGAGATGCGGCCCGAAAATAAAACAAACGATTGCTCCGACCGCCACCCCAATTATGGCGAAGATTAGCCGAGTACGCAGTTCCTCAAGGTGGTCTCCCAGACTCATAGTGGTATGAAGGTGGTCTTGGTTCTTTTTGGTTTTGCCCATTTCGACAGGTTCGGTGGAATTTCAAAAAAGAGAGGGAGACTCTGTGATTAATCGCTGGTGCCGGGTTCGTCCAGACCGGAGGTTTTTTTGGTCTCTTTCACTAAGTCATCCTTGACCTTTTTGACCTCATCGACCGCTTCATCCTTGCTTTCCTCAGCTTCTTTGATGCCTTTTTTGAATTCGGATAGACTCTTGCCTATGCTGCGGGCAATTTCCGGCAGCCGTTTACCGCCAAATACCAGCAGAGCAATTAAAAATATCCACAGCCAATCAATCCCCTCCGGCCATCCCACGGATAGAATATTTTGTACCTGTTCAATCATTTCGGCCTCCTTTTATTTTGCTGAGGTATCGTAATGTTTTCCCGCCTGCTTAGCCGAGCCGGCAAATGCTTTTTCAAACTGTTGTCCACGCAAATTATAATGCGTCGAAAGCTGCGGGTCAAGTGAATTGTCGACCGGCTTATCTGTCAATCCTATGTTTTTGACAAAGATGCCGACTGAGCCTATAATGTGTTTGAGCCTTTTGGTAATTGAATTCGCCGTTATAGGATTTAGCTATGGTCTCGATGCATAGCCGCCAAAGACGCCTCGAATCTGCGATTGGTTTCTGCTTATTGGCCGTTCTTGTGCTTATTGCCATCGGAATCTTTCTGAAGCAGTCCAATTTCGATATGAGCCGATTCGGCATATACACTGCCGCTGACTCAGCCCTGTCATCACAAAAATCGCAGGTAAATATCGCGGAGATTACCTTGGATTCTCTGACTCCGACAGGATTCGAGACACTTTCAAAATCCGAAACGTACACCGAGGAAAATCTCTACGAAAAAATTGATGGCAAAGCCCCCCTTTACATCGAATCAGGATTTAGAAAACTGTTTGCCCAGCGATTCGTAAGTAAAAAAGACAAGGACCTCTGGATGGAGCTTTTCTTATTCGATATGGGCACCGCCAAAAACGCCTTTGCCGTTTACAGCGTCCAGAAAAGACCTGATGCCGAAACATTACAGACTATGCGATTCGCATACAAAACAACAAATGCCTCATACTTTGCTTTCGACGGATACTATGTTGAATTGGTCGGCTCAGCCGAATCACAGGAACTGCTCGAAGCGATGTTGGCCGTCGCCGAAAAAATCCTATCTCGCCTCGCTGTCGATAAGGATACGGAAATACCTGAGCTGCGGTTATTCCCTCAGGAAAACATCGTCCCCGCCAGTTACAAGCTTCATCTGACCGGCGTCTTTGGATTCGAGGGATTGACCAACACCTTCACCGCTCGGTATATGTTCGGCGATAATAGTCTCACCGCATTCTTTAGCAGACGCCGCGACGCGCAGGATGCACACGCAGTCGCCGATAGTTTCTATAAATTTCTGATTGAAAATGGCGGCGAGGACAAGCCTCTGCTCAACAAAAACATCGAAGCTAAGGTTGTGGAATTCTACGGCTCAACAGAAATCGTGTTCACAACAGGACCTTTCATCGCCGGAATCCACGAAGCGCAAAGTCAGCAGCTTGCCGAAGAATTAGCTGTCAAACTTATCAACAAACTCAACGAGGCAGCAAAAGCACAGAGCGATGAACAGGCAGAATGACAAAAATTTCGGGCGAAGGCAGTTTCTCGCACGTGCTGCCAAAGCCGGCATCTCCGTCGGCGCCGCAGGCATTATATCATATCTATTTTACGACACCGTCGGCCCACAGGCACGCCATCCTGCCGAGGACCTCATTACGCTGCCGGGCTTCTCGATAAAACAGCAGCCCGGCCGCACAATAAGCATTGTCAAAGGTACGGACCGTGTCAAAACTGTCGATAAGGCCGTAGAATTGCTCGGCGGTATAGAAAGATTCGTCAAGCCCGGCGAAACGGTCGCTATAAAACCAAATGTCGCATTTGCCTCACCGCCGATACTCGGAGCAACGACCAATCCGCAGCTCGTAGCCGAGGTGGTTCGGTTGTGCTACAGCAGAGGACAGGCTAAAAAAGTTATTGTAACCGACAATCCAATTAACGACCCCGCAAGCTGCTTTATGCTGAGCGGTATCGGCAAGGCCGCCGAAGCCGCCGGTGCAAAAGTTATACTGCCGAAACCTAATCTTTTCAAAAACACAACATTGAAAGGCGGCAGACTCCTTAAGGATTGGCCTGTTTTCTATGAGCCGTTCGCAAAAGTTGACAAACTGATTGGCATCGCACCGCTTAAAGACCATCACAGAAGCGGTGCCTCTATGTCGATGAAAAACTGGTATGGACTTTTGGGCGGCCGTCGAAGCTCTTTTCATCAGGATATAAATACAATAATCGCCGAACTGGCAATGATGGTAAAACCTACTCTGGTCATACTCGACGGCACCGAAGTTATGATAACAAATGGGCCCACCGGCGGCTCAGCTTCGGACTTGAAGCGGGCAAATACCCTTATCGCAAGCACCGATATGGTAGCCGCCGATTCTTTCGGCTGTGGCCTGCTGAACCTGAAAGTATCCGACCTGCCGTACCTGGTAAAGGCAGCCGGTGCCGGCGCGGGCACAACTGATTACGAATCGCTTGAACCAAAATTCGCTACAGTAAGTTAAAAGTTTGATTACCCGACGTCAAGTATGAAAATTGTAACAGCAAGACGAATAAGTCAGATTTTCTTTTTCTCGCTTTTTGTCTGGTTCTGCGTCGTCAGCACCATCGGCAGCAAACCCTGGCAGATAAGAAATTGGCCGGTCAACTGGTTCCTGCAGCTTGACCCCCTCGCGGCAATCGGCACAACACTGACAACGCACACGCTGTACGCACCGCTTCTATGGGCATTGCCCACTATAGTATTGACGATAGTCTTCGGGCGATTTTTTTGTGGCTGGGTCTGTCCTTTCGGCTCATTGCATCACTTTGCGGGTTTCTTAGGCAATCGAAGAAAACCAACACCACAGAAAATCCAGCTTAATAAATACCGAAAGGCCCAGTGCGTAAAATATCTCATCCTGATAGTATTCCTCGCGATGGCCGCCTTCCCGCCGGTTGGCGCATCCCTGCAAACCGGTCTGCTCGACCCGATACCCCTGCTCAGCCGTTCGTTCAATTTATTGTTACTGCCCATCCTCGACGGCCCCGTCAACTTTGCTCTCTGCAAACCGAGCGCTTTTATGAGGGATGCCTGGCTGATATTTGTAGTTTTCATCTCAGCGGTTTTGCTCAATCTGGTTATTCCGAGGTTTTATTGCCGATTTGTATGTCCGCTGGGAGCACTGTTCGGAATTCTTGGCAGGTTTGCCATTTGGCGAATCGGCAAAAATCAAAACCGCTGCTCCGACTGTAAACTGTGCGAGCGAAATTGCGAAGGCGGCTGTGAACCCGCCGGCAAAATAAGAATAAGCGAATGCGTCCTCTGTTTCAACTGCCTCGACTACTGTAAGGACGATGTCATCGCTTACCAAACAAAACCATCCTCAGCGGGCGAAATCACCGGCCCGGACATTTCCCGCAGAGGCTTTGTGCTTTCGCTTGTCGGCGGCGTCTTTGCCGTTCCAGCCATTCGGCTCAGCGGAAGACTAAGCAGAAACTGGAACCACAAAGTCATTCGGCCGCCCGGCGCACTTGCCGAAGAGCAGTTCCTCGAACGATGTATCAAGTGCGGCCAGTGTATGCGCATCTGCCCAACAAACGTTATCCAGCCTGCCGGCATCGAGACGGGGTTGGAAAATCTCTGGACGCCTGTCCTGAACAATCGCATCGGCTCAAGCGGCTGCCAGTTGAACTGTGTAGCCTGCGGACAGGTCTGCCCCACTTCTGCTATCAGGCCAATAACCCTCGATGAAAAACTGGGAATCGGAAAATTTGCCGATGCAGGCCCAATTAAATTAGGCACGGCTTTTATTGACCACAACAGATGTCTGCCGTGGTCTATTGGATAAGCCCTGCATTGTATGCCAGGAGAACTGCCCTGTCAGCCCAAAGGCAATTTATACGCGGGAATATTTTAATACCGTCAGAAACGGCCTGATGACCGTTAAGCAGGTTAAGGGTAAAATAATAGAGATGGTTGAAAGCACAATGCCGGCGGACAGATTCGCTACCGGTGATTATTATTGTGCGCTTGCCGGCGAAAAACCCGTGAAAATCGCGGCAAACTCCGAAAATTCAATAGAAATCTCTGAAAATTTTGCAAAAAAGCCCGCCGAGGGTGATACAATAGCGGTTCAGGTTCGCCTCCAGAGGCCTTACATCGACGTTGAAAAATGTATCGGCTGCGGAGTCTGCGAACACGAATGCCCTGTCAGCGGTAGAAAGGCTGTAAGGGTTTCTGCAGAAGGTCAGACAAGAAGCGCCGACAAAACTTTTTTATAGTGAGCGAAGTCGAACCTACTTGTAGTGAGCGAAGTCGAACCTACTTGTCGCTTAAAATCTGAACGGTCTTGTAGTGAGCGAAGTCGAACCTATTCGGAGAATAGTATAATGGGGAAAAAACAAAATAAAATCGACAGAAGAAACTTCCTAAAGACAGTCGGAGTTTTAGGAATCGGCTCTGCAATTGCCTCTGTGAAAGCAAAGGCTGATACAAATGAGCCAAACACAGCTCAGAAAATGGAAGAGGCAAAATTTCCCGAACTTCCCCGGCGAAAACTCGGCAAAACAGGTATTGAGCTTCCTGTCCTGGCCAATGGCTTGATGTTCGACGTTACTGAGAACCAGGTCATCTTAAGGGCTAATATCCAGCACAACCTTACCTATTGGGACACCGCTCATAGTTACGCCGGCGGAAACAGCGAAATTGCCATAGGAACATTTCTCAGGAAAAACCCCGAAATCCGACAAAAACTTTTCATTGTTACCAAAGCATCGGGGGTAAAAGGTGGAAAAGACACTGTCGCCGAACAGCTCGAACAGCGACTGCAGGAATCGCTGAAAAGAATGAACATCGATTACATCGACCTGTACTATGGTGTTCACGGCTGTGACAACCCGGATTCTCAGCTCACAGAGCAGATGCAAAAATGGGCCGAGGACGCAAAGAAACGCAAACTCATACGCTTTTTCGGGTTCAGCACGCATAAAAATATGGAAAAATGCTTGATGGCTGCATCCAAGCTCAATTGGATTGATGCGATAATGACAAAATACAATGTCGCCCTGATGCAAAATCCGCAAATGCAGGAAGCCGTCCAGGCCTGTCACGAAGCCGGCATCGGCCTTATCGCAATGAAGGTATTGCTCGGAGTCCAGAAAAAAATAACCTGAGGCAGAAGACAAAATGGTTACTCATTTCCTTAATAAAGGTTACACCCGCGAGCAGGCCCTAATAAAAGCCGTCCTCGAAGATAAACGAATCACCGCCGCCTGTGTGAGAATGGAAAATGTTACGCTGCTTCGCTCAAATGTAGCTGCCGTACTCGACAAAACAAAACTCACAAAGCAGGATAGGCTTGTGTTAAATAGTTACGCGCAGGCTGTCTCCACCGGTTACTGTACCGGCTGTGGATACATCTGTGACCGTGCTCTGCCGGATACGCCCTGCGTCAGTGACATTATGCGTTACCTGATGTACTACAACAGCTATGGTGACCACGACAAAGCGAGGGAGCTTTTCGCTCAGATACCTGCCGGCATAAGAAGCAGGCTGCCAGCCGCTGATTACAGCCTCGCTGAGGCTCGTTGTCCGCAGCATCTGCCCATAGCCAAGCTTGTCGCCGAGGCGGTACGCAAGTTAGCCTGATTTGCAGCCCAAAACCAGCTCTGCACCGCCCGCAAAAAAAATGCCGGTTCTCTACTGCCTAAGTGCTTAATTCCCATATACTTACACTTCTAAAAAGCCGGTTTTTTCTTGACTTTAGAACCCCTTTTAGGTATAATACCATCATAAAAGTTGCTACAAAAATGCTTCGGAGGGTGGTTTAGTAAAACGGCGATGAAAAGACTTTATTACAATTTTTGGCTTCCGTTTACGTTTAACAAGAAGCGCATTTTGCTTCTGGCGATTGCAAGTTATATCGCCTTGTGTTAGACGCAAACGAAATTCTTTTTTGTTTTTTCCTTACCGCCCGTCTCTGGGCGGTTTTTTTATACCCCCCGAGTCGCTTTTAACATTTGACACGCCAGCACCAGCAAATTATCCTTTGGAAAAAATAAATGCCTTTTAGAAAGGCTCGCTAATGATAATAGTTACCGGCGGAGCCGGCTTCATCGGTTCAGCAATAATCGCCGCGCTAAACTCCCGAGGCATCACCGATATTCTCGTCGTTGACCAGCCTGGTTGCGAACAGAGACAGAACCTCACGAACCTGTCCTTTGCCGACTATGTCGAAAAAGACAACTTTCTCGAGATGGTCGTCGAAAATAAAATCACACCACCCATCGAGGCTGTTTTCCATATGGGTGCCTGCACCAGCACCACCGAAACAGACGCCTCATACCTGATAAAAAACAACTACGAATACTCCAAAACCCTGGCCAAGTGGGCGACTCGTGGTGAGCCTGCCTGCACTGAGCTTTGTCGAAGTGTCGAATCCACCGACGCCGGCATCCGCTTCATCTACGCATCGAGCGCCGCCACATACGGTGACGGCTCAACCTGTGGTGAGCGAGGTCGAACCAAAGGCTTCTCCGACGACGAAGAAAAAATCCACCAGTTAAAACCTTTGAATATGTACGCCCATTCCAAACAGCTTTTCGACCTGTGGGCAAAAAAGACAGGATTACTGAAAAAAATCGTCGGCTTAAAATACTTCAATGTCTTTGGGCCCAACGAATATCACAAAGCCGATATGCGTAGTTTCGTCTTAAAGGCCTTTGAGCAGATTCAAGACACCGGCAAAGTCCGCCTGTTCAAAAGCTGCAACCC
Organism: uncultured Phycisphaerales bacterium; assembly: GCA_963760535.1. Taxonomy (GTDB): domain Bacteria; phylum Planctomycetota; class Phycisphaerae; order Sedimentisphaerales; family Anaerobacaceae; genus CAVXEF01. Next base: position 5,249 of record CAVXEF010000017.1, on the reverse strand, counting down.
TGATTACGCCGATGGCGAATATAAGCGGGATTTTCTTTACATAAAAGACGCCGTCGATATGACGCTCTTTTTTTATGACAACCCAAAAATAAACGGCCTGTTTAACATCGGTACCGGCAAGGCCTGTACCTGGATTCGTTTAGTAAAGGCTGTCTTTGCTGCGATGGGTAAATCGCCGAATATCGAATACATCGAAATGCCTGCTTCGATTCGCAACCAGTATCAGTATTTCACAGAAGCTGATATAAATAAACTTCGCAAAACCGGCTACAAAAAACCAACCACACCCATCGAAGAAGCCGTCAAAGACTACGTCCAAAACTATCTTCAAAAGAAAGGTTATTTGACTTGCTCTTAGCTGGTTCTATCCGTTCGAGCAAGATACTTTATGCCATTTACGCCATATCATTTTGGGCCGAGCGCGTTTTTCGGGCTTACCTTTAGAAAGTGGCTCGATATACCCGTATTCGTCCTCGCCAACGTCATCGTTGATATCGAGGTGCCGGTGATAGTGGCGTTTGGGCTTGGCTGGCCAAGACACAGATATGCTCACACATTCTTGGGTGGCGCTGTCGTCGGTATCATCTGGGCACTGGCTGCATACCACGCCCGCCCATTATTCGCAAAGCTAATGCAGTTACTGCGCATCCCTTACAAAACCAATCTTTGGAAAATGCTCATCTCCGGCATACTCGGCATCTGGCTTCACATACTTATAGACGGCATCTATCACTGGGACACACAGGTGTTTTGGCCGAGCAGAGCAAAGCTGCTGTTCAACATTGTGCCTCACGGCTGGATAAAACCTGTATGTGTTGCTTTCTTCTTCGCAGCTCTTATCCCTTATGCATTTGCCGTCAAATCATATTTGAAGCAAACACAGGGTCTGGGGTCTGAGGTCTGAGGTCAGGTGTCTGATGAAATCCATGCAGTCTCGAATAATAAATGAAACGGAAATCACCGAAAAGCTCAGCTCCGCCATTAGAAAAACTTTAGCCATCTGCTTTCCGCACCATAAAGACGAATTCTCAAAAACTCACTATCTAAGTGACCTCAAACCTCTGTTTTCTGTGATTATCGAAGATGGTAACGATGTGGTCGCCTATGTCGGCGTAATCGACAGGACCATAAAGGTCGGCGGCAAAAAGTATCGAGTCGCCGGCGTTCAAAACATCGGCGTCCTGCCGAAGTACCGTGGCCGGCAATTGAGTGACGCCGTATTAAAAGCCGCAATGAAAGAGGCACAGATACAAAGATTCGATTTCGGCCTGCTCTTTACGCAGGAAAAAATAAAGAAGGTTTATGCCCGCAACGGCTGGCTCCAGATAAAAAATCGCAAATTTATACGCACCGAAGACAGCATCAATATCGAAATGCCGACCGAAAGCATCAAAATGTACTACCCGCTCGCTGTTAAGGACTTCCCACCCGGCGATGTGGATTTGCTCGGCAACAAATGGTGATGCCGCACCTATTTTTAGCGGCGACAATCGGTCAATCATCAAAGGTTCCAAAATCATCGTATCTCAAAAAATAGGTGCGGTACTTGCCAAAAATCTCCTTTCTCTTTATAATTCCCCTTGCTATGAAAGCCAAAATCGCAGAACAGGTTAAGCTGTTAACTCGCGGCACAGTCGAGATTTTCACCGAGCAGGAGCTGGCCGACAAACTCACCGACGCAGCCAAAAAAGAAAGACCGCTTCGCATCAAGCTCGGCCTGGACCCCACCAGTCCCGATATTCATCTCGGCCACACCGTCGTGCTGCGCAAGCTCCGCCAGTTTCAGGACCTCGGCCACAAGGCCGTCCTCATCATCGGCGACTATACCGCACGCATCGGCGACCCTTCAGGCCAGAACGCAACAAGACCAATGCTGAGTGCCGAGCAAATCGAACAGAATGCGAAGACATATTTCAAACAGGCTGGCAAAATCCTCGATACCTCCAAAGATAAACTTCAGATACGGTATAACAGCGAATGGCTCACCAGCCTGAACCTTGCTGACATCATCAAGCTCACAAGCAATATGACCGTTGCGCGTATGCTCGAAAGAGATACCTTTGAATTGCGTTACAAAAAAGGCGATTCCGTCGGCATCCACGAATTCCTGTATCCTCTTATGCAGGGCTACGACTCGGTTATGGTCGAAAGCGACGTCGAGCTTGGCGGCACCGACCAGACGTTCAATAACCTCGTCGGCAGGGACATCCAGCGTGCTTATGGCCAGACGCCGCAGGTCGTAATCACTACGCCCATTCTTGTCGGCCTCGACGGCAAAGAAAAAATGAGCAAATCAAAAGGCAACTACATCGGCGTAACCGATGAGCCAAACGATATGTTCGGCAAAGTTATGAGCATTTCCGATGATATGATGGAAAATTACTTTACGCTTTTAACCGACCTGCCGACCGAAAAAATTGCGGAATTGACCAACCCCGACAAGACCCACCCCAAACAAGCAAAGGTCCTTTTAGGCAAAACAATTGTATCGGAATTTTATAACGATGCAGCTGCTCAGCTAGCCGCCTCCCAATTTGACAAGGTCTTCGCACAGGGCCAATTGCCTGATTGCCTACCGCAGGTCAAAATATCCGCTGAGCCGATTATGGCAAGCAAACTGCTGGTGCACTGCAAACTGGTCGAAAGCAGCAGCGAGGCAAAACGAATGATAAAAGTGCAGTCTGCCGTCAGCATTAACGGCGAAAAAATCACTGACCCTAATGCCGAAATCACGCCCGCCGATGGAATGGTCATTCAGGTCGGCAAACGAAAATTCGCAAAACTAAAAGTAACGTGAAAATTAATAAATTAATGAAATTGCCGGAACTTGAAAATAGTGAAAAGTATGTCGGCCTGTATATCTTTGACTTCGGCGACCATTGCGGCGTCGGCTTTACCGCCGAGGAAGTCGCTGAGCTTTTCGAAAGCGAGCGGTACAAAAACTGCAAGGCCTACAAGATACACAACGCCTATCCTGACGGCCGGCTGGAACTAAAGGGTATCCGCCCCGAAATCTTTCAGCTCGAAGCAGGAATGTTTTTCTATTCGGACAATCCCGAAACCGCCAAACGGCAATTTCAAAGGCCCTTGTCAATTTGGCTGTCAAAATTGCGCCCCCCTGCCGGGCCAAAGTACATCTGGCAAAATACTCCGACGAAAAATTCGCTACCGCCTTAATTTATCCTGCTGAGTATGATGAGGAGATAAGCACCTGGCTTTTAGATGGCAATTATAGAACAACCGGCGCCGCCGAAGCCGGGATAGAAGCGGTGCAAAGATTTATGATTACAAGCCGCAGATTTTAGATAGACACCAGTTATTCAGCAAATCCGAATATCAAAGTCGCAGCGGCAGCGAACTCCTCGCAAACTTAAAATTAGCTGTCCAACGGTAGCAGAAATGCCCACCTATTCAAAAAAACATTCATTTTTTGGCCGGCTCGCAGCGTTCTTTTTGTCCTTTACCAAATCCCCCATCAAACCCACTCTGAAAACCTGCGGCAGGCTGAATTCAAAACAAGCACTCAGCGTTTGGGAGTTCGATTCACCGAGCGGATTCGCAATGTCTTTCGATTCAGATGGCTTCGAAAATCATAAATCAAAAATCGGAATACCCCAATTCTCTAATCCTCTGATTCGCTAATCCCCGTTCTCCTGATACCCTGATTTCCTGATAGTCTGCCCCCTGATACCCTGATGTCCTGATACCCTTCCCTAATATCACCCTTTTGCCCCGCAGCATTTTTTGTATTTTTTGCCGCTGCCGCACGGACAGGGGTCGTTTCGGCCGACCTTGGGCTGCTGGAGCCGAATTTGTTTTACCTTTAGCTCGCCCTGCGGTGCCTGGGCAGCGGCTCGTTGACGTTCCGCCATCGCAAACTGACCAACCTCGTCGTGCGCAACTTGGCTCACCCGCCAGACGCTTCTGGCCCTGGCGCCGGCCTCCAGGTGAACCCTGAAGATTATATCTGTAACCCGGTCCTCAATTGCTTCGAGCATCTCGTTGAACATCTTGAAGCCCTCTCGCTTGTATTCGACTTTGGGGTCTTTTTCGGCTAAGGACCGTGTCCAGATGCTGTCTTTCAGACGGTCCATCGAGTAAAGATGGTCTTTCCAGGTGCTGTCATAAACCTGCAGCAGAACGTATTTCTCAAGGTCGCTCAGCTCTTTGCGCAGGAACTCTCGTCCTGCTTCGCAAAGTTTTTCTCTGCACTGCGCCCCCTGCCCGATGTCGCTTTCACTTAGAGAAGCCTCGAATCTTTCATTGGCCCATCTGACTAACTCAGCGGTATCCAGCCGACCGATTCTGTCGTCGAGTTCCCGTTCAAGCTGACCGTTGTTGAAGCTCTCACTCAATTCGAGCAATTGCTTGTGAAGGCTGCCTGGTTTGGTATTTGCGATTTGCTCAGCCGGAATTTCGGCATTATATTTTTTCTTCGCCCACTCCGCAAGTGCCTCGAATGCGTATACATTAGGTCCCTGCGGCCCGTAAACCATATTCATCGCAAATTCAACCGGATATTCAATCTCTTTTTGTTTGTATTTGGCTGCGGTTCTGTCGCGAACGAGTTTGCTGATTTGTTCAGCGTTTAAGTCGGCCAGCTCGCCTGTTTCCAGTTTTATGTCAAACTTGGCACGCGCCCATTCGATGAACCTGTACAATCCGAAATCTTTCTTTAGAAATTCAACCAATTGCGAACAGTCCTTCTTGTCTATTTGTTCAGCCGACGCCGAAATTAATTGTTTTTCGATTTCTTCCGGCTGCTGCTGCCTAGTTTTAGCGGGGCTTAAACTGACCCGAAATGCGCTCATCGCCCACTTGGATAGTCCTTCTACATCCCAGCTTTGCGGGTCTGAATAATCTTCCAGATATTCCCCGATTGTAAGGGATATCTCACTCGCAACATCATCTTTCGCCTGGTTCTTGATTAATTCTTCAATCTCACCTGCGCTTGTATCTGCGATATCAGCCAGCTTCAAATCAACATCAAAATTCGCCCGCGCCCACTCGACTATGTACTTAACAGGGTAATCCGCGCTGAGAATCGTCCTGCAATTCTTCACAATCGCTGAATCTATCATTTCTTCGATGGTCTTCTTTAACCTTTTTCCCGCCAGAATCTCACGTCTGCGTGAGTAAAAGATTTTCCGCTGATAGTCCATCACCTCATCGTATTCGAGCAGGCTCTTGCGTATCTCGAAGTTTCGTTCTTCGACCTTCTTTTGCACTTTAGCGATTTGCTTGCTTAT
>CAVXEF010000016.1:0-32419 GCA_963760535.1 uncultured Phycisphaerales bacterium | reverse complement strand
TAACCAAAGACACAGCCACATTAGACAAATTGAAGTCCGAAGGATACATTGCGTTCAAATATGTCGACCGCAACGGCAAAGAAGGAGGCTATCCGATTAATCCGAACGGCTCGGTTGATTCGATAGCGGGCCTGACGGATTCCACGGGGCGGGTACTGGGCCTTATGCCGCATCCTGAAAGGCACGTTCGGCACACGCAGCATCCGCAGTGGTCGCGTTTGAAAAACAGAGACGAAGCTGATGGGATGACAATCTTTACCAACGCCGTCAAATACATCCGGGAAAAGGTCCTGAAAGGAAGTAAGGTGTGCCTCACGTAATTGTATCCAAAAAGCAGCTTTCAGAAAATGTATTCGCCGCGGATATAGAAGCGCCTCTTGTTGCGCGGGCGGGAAAGCCGGGCCAATTTGTCATTATATGCATCAGCAATGACTACAGTGAACGGATTCCATTGACGATTGCCGACGCTGATGCTGAAAAAGGCACCATCCGTCTAATCTGGCAGCGTGTCGGCAAAACCACCGCTGAGTTGGCTGACTTAAAGGCCCGGGCAGAAAATCGCCAGCTGTTGTCGGGCCGTTAGGCAGGCCCACGCATATAGAAAATTTCGGCACGTGCGTGTGCATCGGCGGCGGAATAGGCGCTGCCCCCCTGCTACCCATCGCAAAAGCCCTCAAACAAGCCGGCAATACAATCATCAGCATCTTAGGAGCAAGAACGAAGGAACTGCTTATCCTCGAAGATGAGTTCTCTCAAATAAGCGACGAACTGATAGTAACAACCGACGACGGCTCCTACGGTCGAAAAGCACTGGTAACCGAGCCGCTAAAAGAGGTATGTAAGCGACAGCCAAAGCCGGACCAGGTCTTTGCGATAGGCCCTGCGATTATGATGAAGTTCTGCTGCGAGGTAACAAAACAATTTAACATACCCACGCAGGTCTCACTCAACACGATTATGGTTGACGGCACCGGAATGTGCGGCGGCTGTCGAATCGAATATGACGGCAAGCCGAAGTTCGTATGCGTTGACGGGCCGGAATTCGACGGGCACAAGGTCAACTTCGACCTGATGATGAAAAGATTGGAAGCCTATAAAAACGCCGAACAAAAGGCACGCGAAATGTATAAAGAATACAGGTGCAAAATAGGGCTGGATAAGATAAATTGACTATCGACTATTTTTGATGACTGAGAAAGAAAGACAAGAACTATTACATCGGCTTTTGGAAAAGCAAAAGGCTGGGGGGCTTAAACCCAAAGACAGATACGAAATCCCTCCGCAGGAAATGCCTGCTCAGGACGCCGTCAAAAGAAGAAGCAACGTCAATGAGGTGGCGACCGGCTATACCGAAATGCACGCGCAGGCTGGAGGCTTTGCGATGTCTGCAGTGCAAAAATGCTCCGTGCGTTGAAGGATGCCCTGTGCGAATAAGGATACGGGACTTTATAGCTGCCATTGTCAGAGGTGAGTTTAAGGAGTCGCTGGAAATCATCAAGGAAAACTCACTGCTGCCGGCTGTTTGCGGACGGGTTTGTCCGCAGGAGGTGCAGTGCCAGGAAAAGTGCACGGTCGGCCTGAAATTCGAGGACATCGGCAAGGCCGTTTCAATCGGCCGACTTGAAAGGTTCGTCGCCGACTTAGACCGGGACAATGACAGCGTTCCCGCCGTCGGGCCGCCGACAGGGATGAAGGTTGCGGTTATCGGCTCAGGGCCCGGCAGTATCGTGGCAGCCGCTGATACCCGAAGGGCAGGACACGACGTTACCATATTCGAGGCATTTCATAAGCCGGGCGGCGTGATGGTTTATGGCATCCCGGAATTCCGTCTGCCAAAGAACAATTGTGCAAAAAGAAATAGACGTCCTTGCCAAAATGGGCGTCAAAATCGTCTGCAACTTTGTGGTCGGCAGAACGAGGACCATCGAACAGTTGATGAAAGAGGATGGTTTTGATGCGGTCTATATCGGCGTCGGCGCAGGCCTGCCGAGATTTATGGACATCGAAGGCGAATCGCTTAGTCGGCGTATACAGTGCCAACGAATACCTGACACGCGCCAATCTTATGAAGGCTTACAAATTCGGCAAAGGCGCCGATACGCCGATTGCGCTTTCAAAAAAAGTCGCTGTCATCGGCGGCGGCAACGTTGCTATGGACGTAGCGAGAACAGCCGTCCGCCTCGGTGCTGAGAAGGTTTATCTTGTCTATCGAAGGAGCGAACAGGAGATGCCCGCCCGTATCGAAGAAGTCCAGCACGCAAAGGAAGAAGGCGTTGAGTTCCACATACTGCAGAATCCCAAACGAATCATCGGCGATAAAGACAGCCGGGTAACCGCCATTGAATGCCTGAAGTACCAGCTTGGCGAGCCGGACGAATCAGGCCGCCGCAGACCCGTCCCAATAGAAGGGTCGGAATTCCAAATCGAAGTCGATGCTGTAGTAATCGCTATCGGCAATGTTGCTAATCCGCTGATTCGCCAGACCACGCCGGGCCTGGAGTTTAACAAGTGGGGTAATATCGTTGTTGATGAAAACTGCAAGACCTCGCTGGAAGGAGTTTATGCCGGCGGAGATATAGTTTTAGGCGATGCCACTGTAATTCTGGCGATGGGCCAGGGCCGAACCGCCGCCGCTGCAATAAACAAATACCTTGCAGAAAAGAAAAAATCCGGCAGACTAAGCCTGCTAAAACAACAGCCCCTTGTATCTTCGCCTTTTGTCTGTTGAGAACTTGAGATTTGACAAGCGGCGGGGTTTTTTAGTATTATTTGTGCCCTTCGTGATTTTTGAAAATCATTGTGCGGGAACTTGAAGATTAATATCAGCATAAAAACAGAATCGCCACAGGCGTACAAGAAGGATTCGAAGGCAGCGGTTAGATTCGACAGGCTCACTATAAAAATGGAAATTAAGCCTTTCAGGGCATTCAGGTTCAACGCCGATGTAGTCGGCGATGTGGGCAGTTGTATTGCTCCGCCTTACGATGTTATCAGCGAGGCCCAGCAACAGCAGCTTTACGAAAAAAGTCTGTACAACATTGTACATATAACGAAAGGAAAAACTACCGCATCCGACACCGAAGGCGACAATCAGTACACAAGGGCCGCTGAGTGTCTTAACAGCTGGATAGAAAAAGGCGTCCTGAAACAGGATGCCGACGAGGCCATCTATCCTTATGTTCAGGATTTTGAATTGGGCTGGGGTTATCTTTCAACGCCTTGGTTTTATAGCCCTTTCCAGGCTCGAGGAATTCGGGCCGCAGGGACGAGTCAGACCTCACGAGTACACCTTAGATAAGCCGAAGATTGACCGGCTGAATCTTAAAAGAGCGACTTTGGCCGAGTTCGGCCTTGTGTTTATGCTTTACAGCGATGAACGCAAGATTGCAGACAGGATTATTGAAAACGCTGCCCGGCAAAAACCACTTGTTGATTTTTTCGACGAGCAGAATGTCCGTCATCGGCTCTTCGCAGTAACCGCCAAAAGCGACATCAAGGCAATTTCGAAAATGATGCTCGATAAGAGCTGTATAATAGCAGACGGCCATCATCGCTATGAGGCGGCTTTAAGCTATTACAGGGAAACCGGCAACCCTGCGGCACAATATCAGATGACGGCCTTTGTCAACACACAGCGCGAAGGGCTGGTCATACTTGCCACACATCGCCTTGTGGGTAATCTTGAAAAGTTTGATTTTAAGAAATTGCTCGGTAAACTGATGCAAAAGTTCGAGATTACCGAATACCGTTTTGATTCACCGCAGACCGGAACGCAGGCCGGCCGAAAGATGCTTGCGCAAATGAATGATGAGCAGGACCGCGGCAGAAATGCGTTCGGTATCTTTGCCGGCGGCAGGCAGCTTTTATGTAGCGGTATTAAAAGACAGCAGCCTGATGGATTCTGCGGCGTCCGATATGAGTTCAGCCTGGAAGTCGCTCGACGTTTCCGTGCTGCATAAATTGATTCTGGAGGGGATTCTGGGTATTGACGAAAAGAAGCTGGCTGAGGGTGCCAATATTGAATATGTTAAAGACACCGGCGATAAAATCGATGAGCTGATTGGAAAGGTTGATAGCGGCCAAAAGCAGGCGGCGTTTTTTATGAATCCGCCGAAAATGCAGCAGATACAAATGGTGGTCGAAGCCGGCGAGAGAATGCCGCAAAAATCGACTTACTTTTATCCGAAAATGTACACAGGTCTGACAATTAACAAATTGTAAGGCTGCCGTTTTGCTGTGTACTGCAAAACAGGGCCCGTAACTTTTTTATGGGAGAAGGTGAAATGGCAGATTGGAAAAACCCGCCGAGATTATTCATTCCGGGGCCGGTCAAGGTCAATGAAGACGTCCTGCAACAGCTTGCACGTCCGACACTGGGACATCGCGGCAAAGAATACGCTCAGCTTCACGCTGAGACCGTCGAGATGCTAAAGAAAATTCTTTTTACCAAACAATATGTATTTTTGTCCACGTCGTCGGCCTCCGGAATCTGGGAAGCTGCCATTCGGAACTGCGTCGCTCCGGATGAAACCGTCCTCTGCACGTGCTGCGGAGCCTTCAGCGACAAATGGGCACAAGTGGCGGAACAGTGCGGCAAAAAAGTCGAGCGGCTGAAAGTTGAGTGGGGCAACGCCACCACCGCTGAGTTGATTGATAAGAAACTGGCCGACGGAAGATATGCTGCTGTTACCATTGTCTATAGCGAGACAAGCACGGGCCTGATGAATCCGGTTTATGAAATAAGCGAAATGATGAAGGAAAAATACCCGGATATCCTTATCTTTGTCGATGCGGTCAGTGCGATGATAGCTATGCCCTTGCATTTTGATGAGCTTTGCTGGGACGTGGCATTTGCGTCGGTGCAGAAGGCCTTTGCGATTCCGCCGGGACTGGCGATAGCTGCTGTAAGCAATCGCGCTGTAGAAAAGAGCAAAAATGTTCCGGAGCGCGGCTATTACTTTAACTTTGAGCTGTGGGCGGAATCCGATGCCAAGAACCAGACGCTTGTTACGCCCAATATCCCCCATATTATGGCCGTGAACTACCAGTGTAAAAGATTTCTGGCAGAGGGTATGAAAAACGTCTGGGCCCGGCACAAACAAATGGCCGACTTTGTAAGGGGCTGGGCCAAAGAAAAATTCGACCTGTTCTGCGAAGAAAAGTATGCCTCGAACACGCTCACAGCGGTCGAAAACACCAGAGGTATCAACGTCGCTGAGACAATAAGTGCCATCCAGCGAAAACACAATACGGTCTTCGGAAACGGCTACGGCAAACTAAAAGAAAAGACCTTCCGGATCGCTCATATGGGTGATATTACTCTCGATGAACTCAAAGAATTAGTCGGCTGGATTGACGAAGAAATCGTATGAAAAAATCTTTGACGTTGCGAACCGAGGGGCAATAAAATCGTATAGAAATTAAACTTTTTCTGTTGCTGTCGATTTAATGGTCTTTGCTGTTATTACGCCACAGGCGTACAAGTTTGATTATTTTGCGGAAATAGGAGGTTACCAATGCGGATTTTAAGTTTCAACCGAAGTAAGAGGCTGTCATTTCATCTTGTTGTTTCGATTTTTCTGGTGTTGGTGTTATCTGCTGGTGCACGGCCGGCCTTTGCGCAGGATACCAACAGCATTGCTGTGCTGCGGGAGATGGGTAAGGCTTTTGCTGAAGTCGCCGAAAAGGCCTCGCCTGCGGTAGTCGGTATAAGGGTCGAAAAGACCGTTACCCGCCAGTACTACACAATACCGGATTGGCCCTTTGGCGAGGGGTCCAACCCGTTTGATGACGAGTTTTTCGAGCGGTTCTTCGGCAGGCAATCACGTTCCCCGCACCTCACAGCAGCGTCAGCAAAAGTCCATTCAGACCGCACAGGCCTCCGGCTTTCTTATCTCGCCAGACGGTTATATCCTCACCAATAATCATCTCGTAGGCGGCGCAGACAAGGTTCTGGTCAAGATGGCCGGACGCAGCACAGAGATAGAGGCAAAGGTTGTCGGCACCGATGCTGACACCGACGTGGCTGTGGTAAAAATCGATGGCAACGATTTGCCATACCTGAAACTTGCCGACTCCGATAAACTGCAGGTCGGTGAATGGGTAATTGCTATCGGCAATCCATTCGGCCTGAGCCATACCGTAACAGCCGGTATCGTAAGTGCCAAGGGAAGAAGCGGTCTGCCCCTCGAAGGAATCAGCTATCAGGATTTCATCCAGACCGATGCTGCCATTAACCCCGGCAATTCCGGCGGACCGCTGATAAACCTCGACGGAAAGGCGGTGGGCATCAATACGGCGATAATCGGCCCAGGCGGCAATATAGGCATCGGCCTAGCCATTCCAATAAACATAGCAAAGGGCGTTCAGCAGCAGCTTATTGGTACGGGTAAGGTCGTTCGAGGATGGGTGGGAATAGCTATGACGCAGCTGACACCTGAACTGGCTGAAGGCCTCGGACTTGCCAAGGACACCAAGGGCGTGGCTGTGTCGCAGGTCTTCGAAGGTTCCCCTGCTGAAAAAGCCGGCATTAAGCATAACGATGTTATCGTAGAATTCGAAGGTGAGCCGGTTGAAAGTGACAATGAATTCCGCAACCGCGTCGCGATGCTAAAGCCCGGCACCGAGGTCAAGCTTGTCGTGCTGCGGAATGGCGAACGCAAGACCTTTACCGTCACACTCGCCGAGCGTCCGCCGGAAGAAAAAGTCGCAGCGGCGTGGGTCACAGACCATTGAAAAATTGGGTCTTACCGTCCAGAACCTGACCGATGATTTAGCCGAGCGCCTGGGCTATAAGGGACTAAAGGGCGTTGTGGTTACTGAGGTTGAGTCCGGCTCACTGGCAGAACTTAGTGGTATTAGAGACGGTATGTTGATTACGGAAGTCAATCGTGAGCCTGTTGCCAATGTCAAAGAGTTCGAGAAGGCGGTGGAAAAAACCGGCAAAGACAGGTCAATTCTGCTCCTGCTTACAGACGGCCAATTCGCACGCTATGTGATTTTGAAACTGCCCAAAGAAAAAGAATAGGATACTGAGACAGTAAAGTCTTTATGTAAATGCCTTAGCCCCGCCTGAAAAAGCGGGGCTTTTTATTGGCTGTATTCAACGTTAGGCTGTCGGCGAGGATTTTTATATTCGCCTCTTGCATTCTGCCGGCGAGAACATTATAATCAGCCGTAAATATTCAGGTTTTGTCAGGTTTTAGATGGGCAGTCGTTGTCGGGCTGCCTTTTGTTTGGTTATAGAAGATTTTTCAGGAGCTTTAGTTATGGCCTGTAATTTAGCGATAGCAGGAGTAACCGGCGCTGTCGGCCAGGAGTTTTTGAAGGTTCTGCAGCAGCGGGATTTTCCATTTGATTCAATCAAAATGCTTGCCAGCAGCCGGTCGGCCGGCAAAAAAATCGAGTTCAAAGGTAAACAGTATATCATTGAGCAACTGACAGCGGACAGTTTCGAGCGGGTTGATATTGCGTTATTCAGTGCCGGCGGAGACAGAAGCAAGGAATTTGCGCCTGCCGCCGTCAAGGCCGGTGCGGTTGTCGTAGATAATTCCTCAGCCTTTAGAATGGAGCCGGACGTCCCTCTTGTCATTCCGGAAATCAATCCGCAGAAAATCGCCGAACACAAAGGAATCATCGCCAATCCGAACTGCTCGACGATAATCGGGATTGTGCCGGTCTGGCCTCTGCACAAGGCAAACCCCGTCAAGCGGATGGTTGTCAGCACCTACCAGGCCGTCAGCGGAGCGGGAATGCAGGCAATGCTCGAACTGGAGAACCAGAGTCGCGAAATACTCGAAGGCAAAAATCCGACCTGCAAGGCTTTCCCTCATCAAATCGCGTTTAATATCTTCAGCCATAATTCTGCGCTCGATGCCAGCGGCTACAACCTCGAAGAGAGAAAGATGGTCCTTGAGACCCGCAAGATTTTCGACTGCCCGAGCATCGCGATTACCTGCACCTGCATTCGCGTCCCTGTTTTTCGGACCCACTGTGAAAGCATCAATCTTGAATTTACCGACCCGATTACGCCGGACCAGGTCAGAGACCTTTTAAGTACTGCGCCGGGCGTTTCGGTGCTGGATGACCGCAAAAACAATCGCTTCCCGATGCCCATCGACGCCACCGATAAGGACGATATCTTTGTCGGCCGAATACGCCAGGATGAATCCATACCCGACAACCGCGGCATCAATATCTGGGTTGCCGGCGACCAGCTGCGAAAAGGCGCAGCTCTGAACGCTGTTCAGATAGCGGAAAGGCTGCTATAATCGGCCTCGATGGCGATTCGCAACATAAAATTAACAATCAGCTACGATGGTCTAAACTACAGCGGCTGGCAGAACCAGCGGGGCAAACGAACCATCCAGGGCGAACTCGAACGAGCACTCGGTGAACTGACCGGCGTTTTCATCAAAGTAAACGGTGCCAGCCGAACCGATGCAGGTGTCAGCGCCCTCGGCCAGGTCGCAAACTTCCTTATCGATTCGCCGATACCAACCGAAAATTTTGTCAAGGCAATCAATCACCGGCTGCCGCAGGACATTGTCGTTACCGAGGCGGTTGAGGTCGACGCAGGATTTCGACGCTTCCGGCTCAGCAAAAAGCAAACTATACCGATACACGATTTTCACCGGCAAAAACCGGAACGTCCTGAAAACCCGAAATTGCTGGCACCGACCTGCAGCCCTCGATATTGCTGCGATGGACGCCGCTGCAAAAATGCTAATCGGCAAAAAGGACTTCAAATCCTTCGCATCAGCCGCAGACAAACGCGAAAGCTCGATTCGCACCGTAATGCAATGCGAGGTTACGCAGGAAGACAAATGGGTCTATATAGATATCGAAGCCGACAGATTTTTGTATAATATGGTCAGAAATATCGTCGGCACTCTCGTCGAAATCGGCAGAGGCAAATGGAAACCTGAAAAGATAAACGAAATTCTCGAAGCAAAAAACCGAACCGCAGCAGGGCCTATCGCCCCGCCGCAGGTCTTTGCCTGATGTGGATTAAATATTGAAAAATCGTTCATATAATAACACGATTGATTTTAGGCGGGGCGCAGGAAAATACTCTGATTACCTGCAAACTGCTGGCAGAGCGCGGACACGATGTTACGCTCATCACAGGCCCAGCCATAGGGCCTGAGGGTGAGCTATTCGAGCAGACGAAAAATCAAAAATATAAGACAATCGTCATTGATAAACTCATACGGCCAATATGTCCTCTTTATGATTCCATAAGTTATTTCCAAATCAAAAAACACCTTCGGCAGCTTCAGCCTGACATCGTTCATACCCATTCAGCCAAAGCAGGAATATTAGGCAGATTCGCAGCATACGCATAGACAAGACGAATACGAACACGCAATACGAAAATAGTGCATACAATACACGGCCTGGCGTTTCATCCATATCAGAACAACTGCTGAATAAATTCTATATTGCTGTTGAAAAATCGGCTGCAAAACGAACGGATTTTTTTATCAGCGTCGCCGATGCAATGACTAATCAGGCGCTGGCGGCGGGAATAGGAGAGCCTGATAAGTTTGTTACTGCCTACTCGGCTGTCGAGGAAGATGATTTTCTTCGCCCAGTATCCGGCGAGCAGAAAAGGCAATTTCGACAAAGATACGGAATCTCTGAAGATGCTGTTGTGCTTATTACTATTGCGCGGCTTTTTATGCTGAAAGGCCACGACTATATTATCGAATCAGCTAAAACGCTCTCGAAGCAATACAAAAACGCAGTCTGGCTTTTTGTCGGAGACGGAAATTTATCAGAGCATTATAAGAAGCAGGTTTGTCAGTTAGGTCTCGCCGACAGAATCAAATTCACGGGTTTGCTTTCGCCAAAAGAAATTCCACTTGCGATTGCCTCCTCGGATATTCTTGTTCATTGTTCTCTGCGGGAAGGCCTTGCGAGAGCGCTACCTCAGGCGATGCTCTGCGGCAAACCTGCCATATCTTTCGACGTCGACGGGGCGCGCGAGGTTGTAAATGAAAATACCGGCCGACTTATCGAGCCGAAGAACGTCGAGCAATTGACAAAGGCCTGCGCGGAATTGATAGAAAATAAAGACCTCAGAGACAAACTCGGCGCAGCCGGCCGGGAATCCGTAAAAAGAAAATTCGCACCGCAAACTATGGTCGACACCATCGAAGCAGTCTATCAAAAATTACTGGAGTGAAAGCGATTATGAAAAGCTATAGAAAAGAATTGTGGTTTAATACGAAAACAAGACGGGAGTTTATTAATATTACGCCGCAGGTCGAAGAGTGCCTTGAGGAAAGCGGCATCAAAGAAGGTCTCCTCCAAGAATGTTTGAGTGAGAGCGGCATTGCTGAAGGACTGGTTCTGGTAAACGCTATGCACATAACCGCAAGTGTTTTTATCAATGATGACGAATCCGGCCTGCATCAGGATTTTGAGGTCTGGCTGGAAAAATTAGCGCCTGAAAAACCATATTCGCAGTACCGCCATAATGGCGCCGAAGACAATGCCGACGCCCACCTCAAACGTACCATTATGGGTCGCGAAGTGGTGGTGGCGGTAACTGACGGCCGGCTTGACTTCGGCCCGTGGGAGCAAATCTTCTACGGCGAATTCGACGGCAAAAGGAAAAAAAGAGTTCTTGTAAAAATCATCGGCGAATAGATAATTAAGCCGTCGAATCGGATATAACTCAAATTAGGAAGGAGTTAAATTATGGCAGAGGCAAATCAAAAGCCGCAAGGAACAGGCGGTACTGAACAGAGCAAACAACAGGCCCAGCCGAGCACAGAAATCAGCAAAGATGCCCGTATGTGGGCGATGTTGTGTCACCTGCTGGGATTTTTTACCTGCTTTATTGGCCCATTGATTATCTGGCTGATAAAAAAGGATGAAGACCCGTTTATCGACAACCAGGGCAAAGAGGCCCTGAACTTTCAGATTACCGTGGCCATCGCATGGGATTGTGTCCGGCCTGCTGGCAATTATTTGTATCGGAGTCTTCTTGGGAATTGCGGTCTCGATTGTGGACCTAGTCTTTTGCATCATTGCTTCGGTAAAGGCAAACAGCGGCGAGGCGTATCGATATCCGGTAAGTATAAGGTTCATCAAATAAAGAACCGGACTCATCGGGTCTGCGATTACACAAGCATAATACTTCGTTACATACGGTTTGAGGGGTTGTCCCTTGCAAAACCTGTAGCTGCCGGCTATCATAGCCTAAATGGCAGCGAAATCGCGCAAGGAAAATGCCGACCGAAGCCCTGTGGTGGTCAATAAAAAGGCCTATCACAACTATGAACTTACGGAGAAGTTTGAAGCGGGTCTGTCGCTATTGGGTACGGAGGTAAAGTCGCTGCGGGCCGGTCAGGCTGATTTGGCAGGCTCGTATGCGAGGGTCGAAAACAGACAGGGCTGGCTCATCGGCGCCAACATATCAAGGTACGAAAAAGCCGGTGCAGCCGGTCACGAGCCGACAAGAAAAAGAAAATTGCTGCTGCATAAAAACGAGCTTCGCAGGATACAAACAAAGCTCGACCAGCGAGGCTTTACTATTATTCCGCTACGGATTTACTTTAACGACAGGGGCCTGGCAAAGGTTGAGCTGGCACTGGCCAGAGGCAAAAAAAAGTACGACAAACGAAGAAAAATCGCCGAACGTGAGCAAAAAAAGGGCATCGACAGGGATATGAAAAAGTATCGCAGATAATAAGCCACAGGCTTATAAAATTCATACTATATTAACCAACGGCTTTGGGATTTTTATGGAGTTGCGAAAAATGGCTGAAGAAGAAAAAAAAGAGGAGAAAAAAATCATAGTCGATGAGGACTGGAAGCAGCAGGCCCAGAAAGAAAAAAAGATATTAGCCGCCCAGGAAAAAACTGAAAAGAAAAAACCAGACGAAGACAAAACCGAACGAGCCCCCCTGCCGAAGGGCAATTTCGCTGCGCTTATCAGTATGCTTACCACGCAGGCACTATTTGCCCTGGGCATACTCAAAATCGAAGGACAGGAGAGAGAGCCTGACCTTGAGATGGCAAAATACAATATCGATATGCTCGAAACACTCGAAGAAAAGACCAAAGGCAATCTGACCAAAGAAGAAAAGAAGGTTCTCGAAGATACTCTCAACCAGATTCGCATGGCTTACGTAAAAATTGCGGGGTAACGACCTTGGCGGACATATTAGACAAAATAATTGCTGATAAAACTGCTGAAGTAAGCTATCGCAAATCCCAATTGAGTCTCGAACAGCTCAAGGAACGAATACGCCCGATGCACAGGTGCCGTAACTTCTACAAGGCTGTTACAAAACGCGGTGCCCGCGGAATAAATGTCATCGCCGAAGTCAAAAAGGCATCGCCATCAGCCGGCGTCATCTGTGAAAATTTCGACCCGGTGGCGATTGCGCAAACTTATCAGAAATGCGGCGCCGATGCCATCAGCGTTCTTACCGACGAGAAATACTTTCAGGGCAGGCTCGAATACATTGAACAAATCAAACAGGCCGTGGACCTGCCGGTCCTGCGAAAGGATTTTATCATCGACCCGTGGCAGGTTTATGAATCCCGCGCCGCCGGTGCCGATGCGATACTTTTGATAGCGGAGGCCCTCGAAGCCGCGGCAAACTGATGGACTTGATGATAACCGCAGCCGAACTAACACTGACAGCTCTTTTGGAAGTTCACGACGCGGACACTCTACTTGCCGTTCGCAGCCTTATAGGCTTTCCCAACAAAGGTTACAGCGTTCTCGGAATCAACAATCGAAACCTCAGAACAATGGAGGTTGACCTGAATACAAGCCAGCCGATTAGCTGAGCTTGTCGATAACAAAGACGAACTTGTCGCCGAAAGCGGCGTAAAGACACGCGCCGACGTTGAACGGCTTAAAGCTCTCGGCGTAAAAGCTGTGCTAATCGGCCAGACGCTGTGCGAAAGCCCGAGCATCGAAGACAAATTCCATGAGCTTTTCAGTTGATGCAGTATCTGAAAATCGGATTAAAAATGGCCGAATATGAAACACCAAAATGAAAAAACTTTACCGCGGCGAGGTCGCCTACATCTATGCTTACGACCTTGCCTATGATATGAAACGCCGGCCTGTCGAGCGCATCTTATCTCAGCCTGCAAGGAATTACTTCATCGAGCCGAGCAAACGCAGCCCGAGACAGATGTTCTTCCATCGGCCTCAGGTCGCTGATTTTCCCGCCCAGACAAAACAACTATCCGACGGTCAAATAGTCCCCGTCAAGCGAACTGTCAAGCTCTTTAGTATCGGTGCAATCAGCATCGCGGTTCGCGTGCCGTTCTCCGTCAGCAGCTTAGAGGAACTTGTCGCCTACCACGACCTGAAATTCGCCGACGGAAGCCTCGAACAGGACATACACGAACTGGCGGAGGCGGTCAGACGCGACCTCGAACCATATTGCATCCGCCCCGTGCCCACAATCACCCAATCCGAGGCATACACCGTTTTTTGCCTTAACAGCCTTCCGCAAACAAACGACGGCGAAAGTCCCTCAGCCGAGCAGTGGCTAAAGGCTAACCGCCGACAGGTTGCAGCACTATTGACCCAGGAAGAAGATGCCGCGGACCTATCCGAGCAGGAAATGGCTGAGTCCACTCAGCTCTACATAAGCTATTACAACAGCGACCTGGTGGTTGTTGACTGGGACTCTGCGCTGGTCGTCGGTCAGGGAGCAGCGATTGATGACGTCCTGCACATTATGGAACTCGCCAACGTCCAATTGGTCGAGCTTGCGGCTTATGACCGCATCCTCGACGATTCGCTCCAGGTCTCTTATCAGCACATCGCACAGATGCGATTCCACTCCAGCAGAGATGTGCACAGAAGATTGCGCGAGATACGGATAGACCTGTCCCGGCTGAGCGATGAACTATCGAATATAACAAAGTTTTTCGGCGACTGGCACCTGGCGCAAATCCACGCGAATTTGGCCAGCCGGTTTCACCTCGGCGACTGGCACCGAACCATAGATGAAAAACTCCGCATGCTCGGCAACCTTTACCAGATTCTCCAGCAGGACAGGTCCAATTTCATGATGTTAGTGCTCGAAGTTACTATTGTCCTGCTCTTTGTTATCGACCTTCTACTATTGTTTTTCCACTGAGGTATAAGCAATCAACCTTCAGTGACGAAAGGAGGCTTTACGCATTATGAATATAGCACTACTTCTGCTGCTTGGTTTGCTGGCCGGGGTTTTCAGCGGCCTGATTGGTATCGGCGGAGGAATAATTATTGTTCCGGCACTGGTGCTTTTGTTCGGCCTTTCGCAACATACCGCCCAGGGCACAACGCTGGCCTTGATGGTGCCGCCCATTGGTTTACTTGCTGCCTGGACGTACTACAAGGCTGGATTTGTTGATTTGAAGATGGCGGGCCTTATCTGCATCGGCTTCTTTCTTGGCGGTCTGCTCGGCGCTAAATTTGCCACCGCAATTCCCGACCAGCTTTTAAGAAAGATTTTTGGGGTTGTACTATTTCTGGCATCGCTGAAGATGATTTTCGGCAAATGAGCAAGAACTGTAGGCTACCCATAAAATTCCAGATGAAAAGTATACTTATCATCCTGGTCGTGCAAGGATATGACTCAATCAAATACTCGCCTTTCACGGTTTTTTGAATTCTTGCCCACTCGTCCTTGAGTGTAACGGTGCGATTGAAGATGAGTCTGCTGCTGCGGCTGTCGGGGTCAACGCAGAAATAACCTAATCGCTCAAACTGGTATCGGCAACATCGGTTTTGCATCAGCCAGAGATGGCTCGACCCGGCAGGATTTTAAGACCTCAAGCGAATTCGGATTCAGGTTCGATTTGAAATCAGCACCCTCTTCCACATCGTCAGGATTTTCGCTGTTGAACAAATGCTCGTAAAGTCGCACCTCGGCCTCGATAGCATGCGGGGCCGAGAGCCAGTGCAGAGTTGATTTGACCTTTCGGCCATCGGGGGCGTCGCCGCCCCGTGTGGCTGGGTCATAAGTGCAGTGAAGCTCCGTAATATTCACCTTTGGCGTCTTTCACCACACTCGTACATTTTAGAAAATAGGCGTATCGCAGGCGAACTTCCCGCCCCGGCGCGAGCCTATAGAACTTCTTCGGCGGATTCTCCATAAAGTCGTCCCGCTCGATGTAAAGTTCCCGTGAGAAGGGAACTTTACGCACACCTGCGGTCGGGTCTTCGGGATTATTAACGGCTTCGAGCTGTTCAACTTTGTCTTTGGGGAAGTTATCGATTATTATTTTTAACGGCCGAAGCACAACCATCACACGCGGGCTGGTCTTATTCAAATCTTCACGGACACAGTGTTCCAACAGTGCAATATCGACAGTGCTGTTGAATTTGTTGACGCCGATAACCTGGCAGAAATTCCTGATAGATTCCGGCGAATAGCCTCGTCTTCGCAGGCCGCAAATGGTCGGCATTCTCGGGTCGTCCCAGCCGCTGACTCTGGCATCCTGCACTAATTGCAGCAGTTTTCGCTTGCTCATCACCGTGTAGCTCAGGTTCAGCCGGGCAAACTCAATCTGCTGCGAGTGAAAAACACCCAGCTGGTCAAGGAACCAGTCGTACAAAGGCCGATGGTTTTCAAATTCGAGTGTGCAAATCGAATGAGTAATCTTTTCGATGGAATCTTCAAGGCCGTGCGCCCAGTCGTAAGTCGGATAGATGCACCATTTATCACCTGTGCGATGATGGCTGGCATGCAAAATCCGATACATAATCGGGTCGCGCATATTCAAATTAGGATGCGCCATATCTATTTTGGCCCGCAGTGTTCGTGAGCCATCCGGAAATTCGCCTGCCCGCATCCGTTCAAACAGGTCGAGATTTTCTTCGACGCTGCGGTCTCGGTAGGGACTGTTTTTGCCGGGCCTTGTCAATGTGCCGCGATATTCGCGAACTTCGTCGGCGTTCAGGTCGCAGACGTATGCCTTGCCGGCTTTGATAAGCTGAACAGCATATTCGTACATCTGCTCGAAATAATCAGAAGCAAAATACAGATGGTCTTCCCAGTCCCACCCCAGCCACCTTACGTCCTCGACAATCGAATCGACGTATTCCTGCTCTTCCTTTTCCGGGTTTGTATCGTCGAATCGCAGATTGCATGTCCCGCCTTTATTCTCCGCTGCGATGCCGAAATTCAGGCAGATACTTTTTGCGTGCCCGATGTGCAGGTAGCCGTTCGGCTCAGGCGGAAACCGTGTCGCAACTCGCCCGCCCCATTTGCCGCTCTTTATATCCTCAGCGACAATGGCCCTTACAAAATCAAGCTGGGCCTTTTCTCCATTCGAGCCTTTTTCGTTGCTTAGATTATCCACTTAATTGTGCTCCATATCTGAGAAATAAAATCGGTAAGTTTGAGTAGTTTAGCAGATTGCGTTTCGACAGCAAAGCCAATTCATTCTGTCGCAAATTGGCACGGGGCTGATAAAACCAGAGCCATCATAAGTGTCTGTTTACAAAGAGCTTGTGCTTTTTGTTGACTTGGGCACGGTGTTTGCTCTAATGTCTTAAAGAATAATAACGATTTATATTTTAGGGAATCGGGTTATGAAATTCGACAAATTCACATTAAAGGCCCAGGAAGCCCTGGCGACTGCTCAGCAGATTGCGATGGCCAAGTCTCACACTGTTCTTTCGCCGCTGCACTTGTTAAGCGCCGTTTGCGGTGACGAGGAGGGCATCGTTGTTATGATACTCAAAAAAATCGGCACCAACATCGGCCGGCTGACGGATATGATAGAAAGTGAGCTTAACCGTCTGCCGCAGGGTTCCGCCGGCGCTCAACTCATGCCCGACCCAACTTTCAATCAAATCGTTCTCGATGCCCAGAACCGCGCCGATGCGATGGGCGATGAATACCTCAGCGTGGAGCATCTGTTTCTTTCACTTGCCTCAGTCGCCAAGCGACGCCAAAGAGATTCTGCGTCTCAACTCGATTGAGGAAAAGGATATTGAAAACGCCTTAAAGGACATTCGAGGCGGTGAAAAAATAACCGACCAAAGTCCTGAAGGCAAATACAAAGCCCTCGAACGTTACGGCATCGACCTTCTGGAGATGGCGCGAAAAGGAAAGCTCGACCCTGTCATCGGACGGGATGAGGAAATCCGCCGATGTATGCAGGTTCTGAACCGCCGAACGAAAAACAATCCTGTGCTGATTGGCGAACCCGGCGTCGGCAAGACTGCAATAGTCGAAGGCCTTGCCCAGCGAATAGTCGCCGGTGACGTGCCTGCGGGCTTGAAGAATAAAAGGATTATCGCCCTCGATATGGGCGCCTTGATTGCCGGCACAAAGTTCAGGGGCGAATTTGAAGACAGGCTGAAAGCCGTGCTGAAGGAGGTCATTGGCGCTGAGGGTCAAATTATACTTTTCATCGATGAGCTGCATACCGTCGTCGGCGCCGGCAAAGCGGAGGGTGCCGTCGATGCCGGCAACCTGCTAAAACCCTCGCTTGCCCGGGGTGAGCTGCGCTGCATCGGCGCAACAACAATCGACGACTATCGAAAATACGTGGAGAAGGACGCAGCTCTTGAAAGACGTTTTCAGCCGATTCTGATTGACCCGCCGACCGTCGAAGAGACGATCGCCATACTTCGCGGCCTAAAAGACCGCTACGATACGCACCACGGCGTTCGGATTACCGATGCAGCCTTAGTTGCCGCCGCAACTTTGTCGAACCGTTATATCTCCGACCGCTGGCTGCCGGATAAGGCCATCGATTTGGTTGACGAAGCAGCATCGAGACTGCGAATCGAGAATGACTCGCTGCCTGCTGAGCTGGACGATATCCGAAGAAGAACCGTTCAACTTCAAATCGAACGCGAAGCGCTGAAGAAAGAAACCGATGACGCAAGCAAAAAACGATTGAAAAATACCGAAAAAGAGCTCTCTGAACTGCAAAAGCGGGATACCAAACTTACGACTCAGTGGGAAAGTGAAAAAGCCGACATCGACCAGATAAAACAGCTAAAGCAAAAAATCGAGGATGCTCAGAACCAGTTTGAAGCAGCCCAGCGCAAAGGCGAATTGGAAACCGCTGCCCGCTTGAAGTACGGCACAATAGCTGATTTGAAGAAAGAGCTTGAAAAAAAGGAGGCTCAACTTTCCAAATCCGACCACTCCATTATCCAGAATGAGGTAACACAGGAGCACATCGCCGAGGTCGTATCAAAATGGACGGGCATACCGATTGCGAGACTCCTAAGCGGCGAACGTGACCGGCTGATGAAAATGGAAGAACAAATTCGCAAACGGGTAGTCGGCCAGGATGAGGCGGTAGAAGCCCTGTGCAACGCCGTCCGCAGGAACCGTGCCGGCTTAGGCGACCCGAATCGGCCGATAGGAACGTTTCTGTTTCTTGGGCCGACCGGCGTAGGAAAAACCGAACTTTCAAAGGCACTGGCTGATTTTCTCTTCAACGACCCGAACGCTATGGTCCGCATCGATATGAGCGAGTTTATGGAGCAGCACTCGGTTGCGCGGCTTATCGGCGCACCGCCCGGATACGTCGGCTACGAAGAAGGCGGCAGACTGACCGAGGCAGTCCGGCGAAAACCCTATTCGGTAATCCTGCTCGACGAGATTGAAAAGGCACATCCGGATGTTTTCAACGTACTTTTGCAGGTCTTCGATGACGGCCGACTGACCGACGGAAAAGGCAAAACCGTCGATTTCAAAAATACCGTTATCATTATGACCAGCAATATCGCCAGCCAGCAGATTCAAACGCTGACCGAGGAATCCGGTGCCGACTGGGAAATCGAGGCCCACGTCAAAGAGGCACTCAAGCAGCACTTTAAGCCGGAATTTTTGAACCGTATCGACGAAATAATCGTCTTCCATATGCTCACAAAGAACGATTTGAAAAAGATTGTCGATATTCAGCTTGGCTATCTCGTCCAGCGTCTCGAATCGCGCAAGATTAAGGTCGAATTTACCGACAGCGCCCGTGAGCAGATTATGGATGAGGGCTACGACCCTGTCTTCGGCGCAAGGCCTCTAAAGCGCACCATCCAGCAGCGACTGGAAAATCCGTTAGCCACTGAGATTCTGGCCGGCAAATTCGCTGAAGGCGACAGCGTAAAAATCGACGCCAAGCAGCACAAATTCATATTCGAAAAGATATAGTTCCATCAGCCGCAGGAACACTAAACTGTAATCAAAAAGCCCATTGTTTGTGACAACGGGCTTTTCTGACACCACATCTATAAATACAGCTTCTTCAAAGCTGTATTTCCGAAAGGCGCTTTATCGCTTCCTGGATATTCGTACGAACTACCCCCTCATTTGCTTTCACGCAGCCTCCCCTTCAATATCGCCTCACCCAACTTTGTCTTGTATGTCGTTGATACAGTATCCATCCAAACTCTCTTGTACTCACCGGCTTTGCTCAGCTCCCACTGGGTAACCATATTTACATCAAAATACATACCTATCTTCGGACATATCACCGGCTGGTCATAGTGCAAAATGGTTACGTCCAAAAGGTAATCCGGCCTTTTCGTCCTTGACTGCCGCTACAAAAACACCGGATTTAAGAATAGCCCTCCTCAGGGCTTCTGTAAAAGCCGAATCCGAGATTTGAGAAGTCCACAAAGGATGAGTTTCTCTTCCGCCTACCACCTCGACTTTAACCGTGTAGGGATGCTTATTCTTCAAATCATAACTGCTCGGAATCATCCTGCTTGCACGCGCCGCACATCCTGCGAAGAACAAAAGGCAGCTACACACCAGTAAGACAAACGACCCCCAAATAAAACATTGAAATCGTTCTCGATTTCATAACAGCTCCCGAAATCAACGCTCAATGCTTAGCTATTTTCCCGTTAGACCGGCTGTTTTCTTTTTCTGGTTTCTGCTGCCACAGTGCCGGTATTGGCTCTGCCTTTATGCCCTCCATATTACAGCCTTTTTCCTGGGCCATAAGCAGTAATCTGTTATGTCGTCGCCGAAAAGCCTCATATTCAATTCTCTCGGCATCTTTCATATCTATGAACAGGTAAGGCACGTAACACACAACACCCCCTGCAGCCCACAATGTATTAGTGAAACTCTTATCGGTTTTCGGAAGCAAAGCAAGCATATGAGATTGAAGCAGACTAATCTCCTGTTTAAGAGACTCACAACTTAGCTTTTCATCCCCCGGCATATAGCAGGAAACAGGATTGGGTTCCCGCCCAGCACAACCGGCTAAAAATACACTTATGATAATCAGCAAAATGCCCGCTGCTCTCATATTTCTTCCCGCAAGTACAACTTTTTGTTGCTTCTTTAATACCGTTAATCCCATCTGTCAAGAGAGAAAACAAATTTGGGGCTTCTACGACTTTATGAAATCATTCCAAACACAACACCCCCTGCCGGCCTGCGATTAAGAGTAAACTTTACTTCGCTAATAGATAATCGCCATTGTCTCTTCAATCTTTTTGATAACTTCGACAGCATCGCAGGGAGACGAAACATACCCATCAAAACCAAGCTGCAGCAGCGCGGCGGATTCAGAACCGTTTAACCGGTTGGCAACAGCAATGATTTTTATGGTCTGCAAGTCTTCGTCACAGCGGATACTTTTGCAGATATTTACGGCGTCTATATCCTTTGCCAGAAGGTTTATCAACATCGCATGCGGAGCGAACTTCTGCGCAACCACGCCGGTTTCAAAACTGCTCGCGACGGTTTGAACATCATAGTTAGCCTTATTTCGCAAATCTTCCGCCAGTGCCGACATAGTGTTTGTAGAACCATCCACTATGAGCACACGGATTTTACCAACAGGAAGCGCCGTCGTCGGCATATTATTCTGCTTCATAAAACGAATCAGCTCACTTAGCGGTATTCTGCGGTCTCTGCTTCCGGGTATACGGTAACCTTTGAGCTGGCCGCTGTCGAACCACTTTGAAACCGTTCGCGGCGCAACACTGCATATCTTAGCCACATCGCCTGTGGTAAGCACATTTTTACCTTTTGCCATTTTTTTATCCTCACATCACATACTTACAGCGTATGTAATGACTTAACTCGACCTTAAATTAACGACCGTTTAACACTGAAATCGTAATCTCCAATCTGCTGTTGAATAAGCAAGCCTCTGTATAATACTACGTCCCATAAGCGCCTCTCGTTCTGTGCAAGGCTGTCCTGCCGAAAAATCAAAGCTGCGGGGACCGACCGGCAACCAAAAGCGCGTGGAAAAATGTTTTTGATTTATCAGCTACAGACGATACAATGCTCTTGGTTTAATCACAGCAGCGCTCACTAAAATTGAGGATACTCCTGTGCGGATATATTTGTCTCGGCCGGACATCACCGAAAAAGAAATCGCAGCAGTTTGTGCTGTGCTTCGCACTCCCAACCTTTCTCTTGGGCCGAAGGTGGCTGAATTTGAGCAGGCCTTCGCTGACTACATAGGCAGAAAGCGGGCGGTTGCCGTCAACAGCGGAACAAGCGGGCTGTATTTGTGTATGCTCGCTCTCGGTATCGGGCCGGGAGACGAAGTAATCACTACGCCGTTTACTTTTATCGCCTCAGCCACCACCATTATGATGGCCGGTGCCAGGCCGGTCTTTGTTGATATCGACCCGACAAGTCTGAATATCGACCCGGCAAAAATCAAATCCAAAATTACCAAAAAAACCAAAGCCATTCTGCCGGTAGAGGTTTTCAGCAACCCGGCAGGCTTCGATAAGGTCTGCGAAATTGCCAAGAAACACAATCTTCTGGTAATCGAAGATAGTTGTGAGGCATTAGGCTCTGCGCTGAACGGCAAGAAGGTCGGCACGTTCGGCGAGATAAGCGTGTTCGGCTTTTATCCAAACAAACAGATGACCACCGGCGAAGGCGGTATGATTTTGACTGACGATGATGAACTGGCGGATATGTGCGTATCGCTTCGCAGTCAGGGCAGAGGCAAGGGGAGCGACTGGCTGGCACACGTAAGGCTCGGCTACAACTTCAGACTAAGTGACATCAACTGCGCACTCGGCATTGTACAACTTTCAAGAATTGACGAAATCAAAGCCAAGCGCAGACAGGTGGCAAAATGGTATCAGGAAATACTGGCCGACGACGACCGGCTGATAGTGCCGACGGAGCCGGCCGGCTGCGAACTGAGCTGGTTTGTATTCGTCGTCCGGCTCGCCGAACAGTCTGCTTTCCGCCGGCGAGACCATATTCTACAGGCAATGAAAGCTGAAGGCATTCAGGTCAGCAATTATTTCCCGCCTGTGCATCTGCAGCCGTTTATGGCCAGGCAGTTCGGATATAAAGAGGGTGATTTCCCCATCACCGAATCCGTTTGCAAAAGCACCATCGCCCTGCCGTTTTACAATAATCTGACCAAAGACGAGGTGGCTATTGTCTGCGGCACTTTGAAAAAAGTACTGGATAAAACGACGTAGGTAATTTGGCCACCGCCACATTTTATATTATATTTGTTATTGGCGGGCAGCGAGAAGTCCGTGGGTCGCTGTGACCGATAAAAAACATTCTAACGGGGGAGAAACTTGTATGAGAGGTTGGAAAGCCAAATTTGTGTTCCTACTGATGGTTTATTTTGCCGGCTTCGCAACTGCAATTTATTGTTTGATGCCAGCGCCTGAAGCCCAGATGAGTGGGGAAAACTCCGAGCATTCAGCCGCAAGGGCAGAGCAGTTCACACAATCTTTCAACGTCGGAATGCACAAATGCCTCGAGGTGGCAAAGGATATCACGCTGGAAGCGAACAGGCTCATAAAGCAAAAGCTTGACGAAAGACGAGCGGAAAGACAGGCGCACAACCGGACTGAACCACGGCAGTCTTATAGAGAGGACTATTAACCGCTAATACAAACTTATATGCAGGTCTGGAGGAGGCTTGCATATAACATTCTTGGCCGTGGGTGCCGCCGACCCACGGCCAATCCTTTGCGCCAAAAACCACTGCTAAATCTTCAACTTAAGTTATTGCAAATCCACACACCAAACTTCAGTAAGCTTTTTTTCGATAATCGCATGGGCTAAATTGACCCAGCTTTTGCAGCGGTCCAGTACAACGCTGTCACTGCTGGCGACGACCATATCAGTTTTGGCTAACTCGGCATCCGGACTAATTAAAAGTTTAATCTCCCAGTCCCAATTGTTCTTTTGCGCCAGCTCACCAATCAGCGTTTTTAATCGGCCGCTGTTACTGACGGGGCTGTCGAGCAGCCACAGAGCTTTTGTAACGCCAATCTCGGCGAGAAATCCACCTATAAGCTCTACAGCCGGTATCGTTTCGGTAACTTTGCGGTATGTGCCGTGTATGCTTGCCAAATCTCGCAGGCAGCCGTCCCGGCCTTTGAAAATCACGCCGCCGCTCATCGCCGCCTCAACAGTTATTAAGACATTGTAGCCGTCGATGGCAATCAGCCTGCCGGCAAGCTCGTCAAGCCCCACCTGCCGCTGTTTTCGGGACATTAGCTGCTGGTCGGAACAGGCACTTCGCATAACTGCCAACCTTTGTCTTTCTGTAAAAGAAAACCTGTCACAGACCAGTTTAAGCGCACTTTTTTCGGCATAACCCTTCGTCAGAAGCAGCGAAAAATCCGCCAGAGCCAACTTTAGATTCGCGACTGCAGCCGGTGCAAACAATTTAGCATCGGCGGGATGCGGCCCTCTGTGAGTTCGCTTGTCAGGCATAATTCGTATCTCGTATTGCGTATATCGTATTTCGTAATATGATAGTACCCCTACTTACAATAAGCAAGCAACCTCAGAAATAAATTGACATAATCGCGCAACCTCTCTACTATTTCTGGTTAGCTATTGTCATCAAACAAAACGCAATACGCAAAACGACGTACGCAATACGAAACCTTATGCCGAGCCATAATTTAGCATATATCAAGATAGACGATTTGGAAATCATCGGTTATTCGGTCGCCGGCGAAGAAACGGTGGTCGCAATGCCGCAGTTAGACGTCTGCTTTGACATCGGCAAGGCTCCCGACCAGGTTATTCCAATAAACCATATTCTGCTGACGCACGGCCATATGGACCACGCGGCGGGCATTGTGTATTACCTTTCACATCGTAATTTTTGCGGCCAGTCGCCCGGCACGATTCTGGCACCAGCTAACTTAATTGCCCCCATAAAGCAGGTAGTCGACGCCTGGTCCAGCCTGGACGGCAACAAAATACCCGCCAATCTGGTCGGCGTAAAACCGGGCGATGAATACCAAATAAAGCCGAATTTATTTGCGAGGGTATTCCCGACAAAACACAGCAGAGGCTCTGTCGGCTACAGCATAATCGAAAAACGAAAAAAGCTTAAATCCGAGTATGCAGGTTTGACCGGCCCTCAGATAGTCGAATTAAAAAAACAGGGCGTGCAAATTGATTACCCCGTCGAGATTCCGATTGTTACCTATCTTGGCGATACGAACATACGTCGATTTTTCACAATTGAAATACATCGCGGAAAGCAAAATTTTAATCGCCGAATGTACGTTCTATGAAGTCGAGCATGCCGAAAGAGCTGAAGCAGGCAGACATATGCACCTCGATGAATTTGTAACTCTGCTCGACAAGCTCCAAAACGACCATGTCATCATCACACATACGACACAGCGGACCCCGATGCGAGAAATCCGCAGGATATTGAAAGAAGCTCTGCCGCCGGAAAAATATAAAAAGGCCATCCTGCTTATGGACAAAAGGCAAAGATAACTATCCGTTTATGCTATTTTCGTGTGAGTACGACCAGAACTACTTCCCGCGATAGGGCTGGCCTGATTTATAAAGACCAAGTCGTTCCTGAATCTCCTTAGCCAAGTTTTCTTCATTGGCGTCCTCAGCTAATTTGATAGCTTTTTCAGCGGTCTTAACTGCCTCGGGAAAATTACCAGCGGCAGCATAAGCAACAGCTAAAGTGTCCAAAAAAGCAGGCTGATCAGGGGTCGAGCCAGTTCACAAGCCCTCTGGGCGTATTTAACAGCACCCGTTGGATTCCGAAGCTTCGTATCTTCCGTAGTAGCCAAAATCCAGGCTAAATTGTTAAGACTATCGGCGGATGTTAGGGTCTAATTCAATACTCTTGGTCAAATTGACAATGGCCAACTTATCCTCACCAAGGTGTACATAAGCCCTGCCCAGATTGCCGTACACATCGGGCAAATCCTTCTCGGCGGACAAATCCTTCCCGGTAAGCAATGCGGTGTTAAAACACTTGATGGCTTCATCAAAATTTCCCTGCATAAGAAGCGCTTTACCAAGACTCCTATGGGCCTTTGAATATCGCGGATTGATTCGCAATGCCTCCTTAAAGTGCGTTATGGCCTCGTCAAGCTCTCCCCTCCCGTACAGAACGTTTCCATAATTGATATGCATTCTATAATTGTTTTTAGTCACTTCAACCGCATGTTTGTATAGGGTAAAGCTGTCCTGCCAGTGTCGCACCTGCATTCGAGTGCATATCAGCAGGACGGCAAGCACTAATCCCGCTGATATTCCCAGCCACATCTTTCGGAAATGCCACTTGGCACCAAGTCCAGCGGCACCCCAGGCAACCATTATGAAAATCCCTATCGACGGCAGGTAAGTATAACGGTCAGCCATAGCTTGCGAACCTACCTGAACCAGACCAATAACCGGGACCAGGGTTCCAAGATACCATAGCCAGCCTACTGTAAGATAGTGTCTGCGGCTAACAACTATAAGCGTCGATACAGCAACCATTATCATAAAGCAGACCATAGGCTGCCATGACGGCATTCTATTAAACGGGTAGAAAACTGCCAGATGGCTTGGGTAAATCATCTTACCTATGTAGCTGATATAGGAAAGCAAAGCGTTTGATATGCGGAAATTTAAAGGGAGCTATCTCCGACGGCGCCACTGCCTCTGCATTTTGCTGAACAATAAAGGTAATTATGCTTGAAACTGCCGCCAGAACAAATAAAGGAATCTTTTCCTTAATCAAACGCCACGCTGGCGCGATTTGATAGCCGCCTTTTTCTGGTTTGGACTCTGAAAAGGCTTTGCCCTTTTTCGGCTGACCGAGCTGAAAGCGGTCCAAAGGCCAATAGTCTAAAAGAAGCAGCACAAACGGCAAAGTCACCAGCATTGACTTGGATAACAGTCCCAGACAAAATGCCAAAACTACCAGCAGATACCTTCTTATACCCGGCTGCTCTGCATACCGCGCATAAGCTATCATCGTGAGCATCCAGAAAAAACCGCTTAAGACATCTTTGCGTTCGGATACCCACGCAACGGATTCAACATGCAGCGGATGCAGAGCAAATGCGGCAGCCACAAAGGCACTGGGCCAAACCGCACCCGTCATCCTTTTCAGAACCAAAAACAAAAGCAATGTGTTCGCGACGTGAAAGAACAAACTCGTCAAATGATGCCCCAGAGCATTCAGCCCAAAAAGCTGGCAATCCAACATATGGCTCAGCCAGGTCAACGAGTGCCAATTACCCGAATGTGGGGTTGTAAAGGCCCAGACAATAGATTCACGCGTTATTCCCCCCTTGACATGTGGATTATCGATTACGTATGTAAGGTCATCAAGACCAACAAAACCATTATGCCGCATCGGCTCATAGGCGACAAGCGTCGCCGCAACGAGTGCCGCACTTATGAGAAACGAAATCTGCCTTTGCTTCAATCTCTTTATCATTCTATTATTTCAGGCGATACGGATGACCCGCATGGTAAAGTTTTATATGACTCTCAATCTCGTTGGCAAGGTCTTGCCGGCCGCTGGCCTTTGCGATATTCATGGCTCGGTTGGCTGTTTTTACCGCATCGTCGAATCTGCCCACGGCGGCATAGGCGGCCGCTAATGTATCCAGACACTCAGGGTCCTTATGTCCCGTTAGTTCGCAGGCCCGCTGAGCAAACCCAACCGCCTTGTGGGCATCCTGAAAAGATGTGTCGCCGACGGTAGCCAGCAGCCATGCCAGATTATTTAGAACAGGGACGTTATTGGGCTTTAACTCCACCGCCTTGGTCCAGTTCAGGATTGCCTCTTCATACTTACCCAGTTGATGGTAAGCTGAGCCGAGATTTTCGTATATCTTCACCATGTTAGCATCTGTTCTCAGGGCTTCGTTAAAGTATGGGATGGCCTCGTTAAATTTACCCGTCACCTGCAGCAGCAAAACCCCCATTTTTTTGCGGGCCTCCGGATAATTAGGGTCCAGTTTCAGGGTACTGCTTAGGCATTTTATCGCGTCGTCATATTTCCTCTGCAGGCCCAATGCTACAGCCAGATTATAGTAAACATCCGCGGAACCCTGTCCTTGCTTTATAAGCTCGTTGTAACAGGCAATGGCTTCGTTTAATTTTCCCTGTTTTTTAAGCACATCGCCAAGAAAGCGACGGTCGCTGGACAGCGGATTTATGCGGACCAAATTCCTCAGATGCAACTCGGCCTCACTAATACGGCCTTCATTAAACAAAGCGGATGCGTAATTGTACTCTGCGAGCTCATTATTTTCGGTAACCTTCAGGGTATACTCATACAGCGTTAAACCATTTCGCCAGTGTTGTACCTGTGTTCGAGTAACTATCACTGCTGCCGACAAAGCCGCCACAGCCAATACCGCTGTAACGACCCTCAGGCCCAACCGGTTACCGACGAGGTCTTTAACCGCCCAGCCGACAATAATAAGCAGCCCCAGCATTGGTATATACATGTATCGGTTGGCCATTGCCTGGGCGCCGACCTGGACGATGCCGATGACGGGGACGAGGGTGCCCAGATACCAGAGCCAGCCGACAGCGAGATATTTATATTGTCGACCGTAATAAAGTAAAAGGGCGGTAACCAGGATTAGTATTATCGCGTATATGACGGTTCTGGCAGCGAAGAGAAAACTTGGGGGAGGGTAGGGATAGAAAACCGCAAGACGGGCGGGCCAGAACATTTTACCGATATAGGCCAGATACGAGCACATCGCATTGGCAATGCGTGCCTTGATGGGGATGATGGACATCGCGCCGCCTTTCTGCTGGACGATGAACGTGATTACGCTGGATGCGGCAGAAAGAACGAAGAAAGGGAGCTTTTCAAAAAGCGAATTGAGAATTGAGAATTTAGAACTTAGACGATTGAGAGGCCAGTAATCGAGCAAAAGCAGAACAAAGGGGAGCGTAACAAGCATCGGCTTGGCCAGGAGGCCGAGGGCGAAGAACAGAAGCGTGACGAGGAAACGGACCGTGGATGGACGCTCGACATATCGTGCGTAAGCGAGCATCGTGAGAAGCCAAAAGAGTGTGCTGAGGACGTCTTTTCGCTCGGCAACCCAGGCGACGGAATCGACGTGCAAAGGATGCAAAGCAAACACGGCGGCCACAAAGACGCTTGGCCAAAAGTGTTTAGTCATACGGTTGAAAACAATAAAGAGCAGAAGTGTGTTTGCGATGTGGAAAAGGACATTGATAATGTGGTGTGCGTCGGCTCTTTGGCCAAATAATTGGCAATCGAGCATATGCGAAAGCCAAGTGAGCGGGTGCCAGTTTGAGGCGCGGCCGGTTGTGAAGGCCCACTTGACATTTTGCCAAGAGAGTCCCGACTGGACATTGGGGTTATTGGTAACATAGACACTATCGTCATATCCCAGGAAGGCATTGTGCCGCACCGGCTCGTAAGCAATAAAAGTGCTCACCGCCAGGATCAAATAAATCAGAAAAACATACCACTTGCTACATGCCCGCTCTGCCATCGACTCTCTTTTTCGTGCGTCCAGCAACTCAACTTGCTCCTAAGCTCTTACCGTTATCATATCGGCGGTTTGGAATCAGTCAGGCAAAGCTCGACAAGCTCGTCGATTACTGCTACCCCTGCACACATCACCGTATCAGCACCGCCATAATATAGCTTCAGCACATCATTGTGTTCAGCTAAGGTTTACTTTTCACGATAAGGCTGGCCTGATTTATAAAGGTCAAGCCATTCCCGAATTTTTTTAGCCAGGTCTTTTTTATCGGCCGCCTCAGCTAATTTAACAGCTTCTTCAGCCGTCTTGACTGCCTCGGTAAAGTTACCAGTAGCAGCATAGGCAGCAGCCAGAGTGCCCAAAAGAACGGGCTGCTGATAAGGTCCAACCAGTTCACAAGCCCTCTGGGCGTATTTAACAGCATCTGTTGGATTGCGAAGTTTTGTATCTTCCGTAGTAGCCAAAACCCAGGCCAGATTATTAAGAGTCTTAATGTCCCTCGGGTTCAATTCCAGTGCCCTGTGCCAATAGCTGATGGCCTGGTTTATATCGCCCACTGAAAAGTAGCTCTCTCCCAGATTGGAACATACTTCGGGCCAGCCAGGTCTTCTCCGCAAAGCTTCATTAAGATACCAGATTGCCTGGCTGTATTCTTTTTGTCGAATCTTTACTATCGCGATATTATAATAGGACTGGGGATAATCAGGGTCAATCTGAATTGCCTTTTCGAAGTTCCTGATAGCTTCATCGATTTTGCCCTGAGCCCCCAGCAATGCTCCCAAATTGTTGAGAACAGAGGGAAAAGCCGGTTTAAGCCGCAAGGCCTCCTCAAAACATTCAGCAGCCTCATTAAACTTTCCCTGCTTAAGAAAAACTAAACCCAGGCCGGCATGAGCTTGAAATAATTCCGGACGTATCCGCAGAGCCTCCTTATAATGATTAATGGCCTCTTCAAACTTACCTTCTTTAAAAATAGTGGTCGCATATCTTTCGTGCATAGTTGAATTATTCTTGGTTACTTCAAGAGCATGTTTAAATACTGTAAAGTCATTTTGCCAGTATTTTACCTGAACCCGGGTACAAATAACCAAAACGGCAAACACCAATCCAGCCATTATACCCAGCCCAATCTTGCGATATCGCCCTTTGGCACCAAGTTCAGCGGCAATCCAAGCAACAATGATGAAAACTCCAATTGACGGCAGGTAAACATAGCGGTCAGCCATAGCTTGTGTACCTACCTGCACCAGACCAATAACCGGAACCAGAGTTCCAAGATACCAAAACCAGCCAACCATTAAGAAACGTTTCGACCGACCTGTATAAATTACAATCGCCGATACCACAGTAAGTATCAGAAAACATATTACCGGCTGCCACGTCGGCAAGCTGTCGAGGGGGTGGGGATAGAAAATTGCCAGGCGGCTTGGATAAATCATCTTGCCGATGTAACTGATATATGAAACTACAGCATTTGCTATGCGTAGGTTCAGTGGTAACCGCTTTATAACTTCTCCTCCCTGCTGACTGATAAAGGTCACCACGCTCAAAACTGCTGAAAGAACAAAAAAAGGAACCTTTTCCCGAACCAGGCGATAAAAAACGGGCCACCGAAAATGGGTATTCGTGGACTCGTGGCTTTTCCGATTAACGTTCTCACCGGTACGTCCGAGCTGAAAACGGCCGAGCGGCCAATAATCCAACAGAAGCAGCACAAACGGTAAAGTCACCAGCATTGACTTGGATAACAGCCCCAGACAAAATGCCAAAACTATCAGCAGATATCTTCTTATACTCGGCCGCTCCGCATATCGCACATAAGCTATCATCGTGAGCATCCAGAAAAAACCGCTCAAAACGCTTTTCCGTTCAGCTGCCCATACCACAGACTCGACCTGCAAAGGATGCAGCGCAAAGACCGCAGCCACAAACCCACTGGCCCAGACCGCACCAGTCATCTTTTTCAAAACCAAAAACAAAAGCAATGTATTCGCGACGTGAAAGAACAAACTCGTCAAATGATGCCAGAAAGGGTTCAGCCCAAAAAGCTGGCAATCCAGTGCGTGACTTAGTGAGGTTAATGGATGCCACATATGGTAATGCGGCTTAGTAAATGCCCAAATAACTGTATCGCGGGTTATTCCGGCCCGGACATGTGGGTTTTCAGTTATGTAATTATCGTCATCAAAGTTAATGAAATCGTTTCGGCGTACCGGCTCGTAAGCAACGAAAGTACTCACCGCCAAGGCCAAACAAATCAGAAAAACACACAACCTGCTACATGCCCGCTCTGCCATCGACTCTCTTTTCCGGCTAAATGAGAAACTCCTGCACCGGACATTTGCCGTCAGCGTAACATAAAAAGGAGGCAGACATGGTAGTCAGGAAATATCGTGAGATTGGATTTTCCAAAATGGTTGCAGGAATTATCAGGGTGAAGTTATTGAGTCCGGACAAATCGGATGGGTGGCAGGGGAGTTTAGAGGAACTCTCTCAGGTTGAGAAAATCCTTTCTGCCTTCAATATCTACTACGTGAACGACTTTGTCCGGAGAATGGGAGCACAGGCAAAGGAAAGGGCGAAGCTACTTAATATCAAGCACGCCTTTGGATGTCGATGCTGACTTTACAGAAGATTTGATATACAATAAAAAAGCAGCAATAAAGGGAGGTGTTTTGTATGGCTGTTACTGCAACCAAAAAGATTTGATCCTGAAGATTATATCCTGTCGGTCCTGTACTCTGAGGACAGACTTGATGCTGCTTTTAAAGTAGCGGAAAAGAGGCTTTTAAAAGACAAAGCTGACCATGAAGGATGTTGATAATGCTGTTAAAGCAGTAAGGAGAAAGGCTTACGGCTAAAATACAGAAAAGGAGGGCATTATGGGAACGATTAGCAAAGAGCTTTCAGCGAAGATTAAATCTTTGCCGGACAATGAGAAGATTGAACTGGTGGATTCTATCCTGATGCAGCTCGACAAACCAGACCCTGAAATTGACCGCATCTGGGCTGAAGAAGCAAGAAACAGATGGAAAGCGTATAAGGCAGGTAAAGTAGAAACTGTTTCTTACGAACAGGTAATGAAAAAACATAGCGCCAGATGAAAGTTCGTTTCTTAAAACCTGCACAATCTGAGGTTGACGATGCCGTTGCATGGTATGATTCCCAGTCACGCAGCCTCGGCACACAATTTTTGGATGATCTTGATCGTACAGTCAGAAGAATCGTGGCATATCCCCTTGCAAGCACAAAAATAGAAGAGGATCTTCGGCGCTGTCTTTTATCAAGATTCCCATATGGAATAATCTACGGCATTGATTCTGAAACTGTTATTGTCATCGCAGTTGCCCATCTGCCGCGGCGGCTAACTGGGCGATCAACCATTTTTTACTCAATAAAGGGGCGTTGGCCTGGGCGGGACTGCCCGGCCTGCACCTAAGCTTCTTAAGTTTCATCGCTTTTATCGCGGTCATCGCGGCCATTACCCAGATAGTGGAGATGGTCGTTGACCATTATAGCCCGACGCTCTACGCGGCTTTGGGGATCTTTTTACCGTTGATCGCGGTCAATTGCGCGATCCTTGGCGGGTCATTGTTCATGGCGGAGCGGAATTATAATTTTGGTGAATCGGTCGTCTTTGGTTTTGGGTAAGAGCTGGGCTTTGGCGATCATCGCCATGTCGGCGATCCGCACCAAGCTGGCGTATTCCAATAT
>CAVXEF010000015.1:0-9716 GCA_963760535.1 uncultured Phycisphaerales bacterium | reverse complement strand
TCACCACCAAAAAATTATTGTTGAGACAGCGATTAAGAAAAAAGCCTTGGAATTGAACCAGAAGATATCGGCCATAATTGTATATTCAAATCACGTGCACGTTGTTGTCGAAAAAGACTCACTGTCAATCGAAGAGACGGTCAGCTACTATAAGAACGCTGCCAGAGTTGCCTTGCGGAATGTAGGTTTCAATACAAGGTTATGGTCACGGGGTTTCGACAAGCAGTTTTGTTACAACCAGAAGGAACTGGAGCAGAAAATTGCATACGTAAAAAGACATTAACTCTTTTGGTTAGCCCCCAAGTTTATCTTGGGGGGTTAGTTTCCCTTGCCTTTGGCGAGAATTGGGAGGATAATAAACTGCGGAGCGGCAGGGCTAAACGAACGATTTGATTTTTCCCTTTTTCATTTAGATATAAACTTTGTCCATCATTCTTGGGAAGGCGATGCACTGGCGGATGTGCGGCTCGCCGGTGAGCCAGGCGATGGTTCTTTCTACGCCGAGACCGAATCCGCCGTGCGGCACCGAGCCGTACTTTCGCAAATCGAGATACCAGTTGTAATTTTCGATGTTCAGGCCCTGTTCTTTGATTCGCGCGACCAACAGGTCGTAATCATCTTCTCTTACCGAGCCGCCGATGATTTCGCCGAAGCCGGCAGGGGCGAGCAGGTCGAAATTCAGAACGACCTTGTCGTTTCCGCGGTCGGTCTTCATATAAAACGCCTTGGCCTGTTTCGGATAGTGCGTAACAAATATGGGTTTATCGTGCATCTGCGAGATAATTGTTTCGTCGGAGCCGCCGAGGTCCTTGCCCCAGGTAAATTCTGCGGCAAGTTTTGCGTGTTTGGGATTATTCTCGATTTTTGTATCAGTTTCGGAAAGGGCCGTTCGCAATTCAATCAGCTCAGCAGCGATTTTGTCTTTCTCCCATTGTTTTAACTGGTCTGCCTGCTTATTTTCAAGCTCACTGATTTTGTTTTCGATTTGCTGCTTTTGGTTTTGCAATTCCTGCAACTGATGGGCGAGGAAATCTTTGGTTTTCTGGCTGGTCAGGATATTAACGGCCTCGGTGTAGGTCAGGCGGTAGAAGGGCGGCTTGACTTTTTCCAATGCTGCGATGTCGGCTTCGAGGGTTTCAAGCTGAGCTTTATTTTTCTGCAGCACTTCGGCGACGATAAACGAGACGAAATTTTCAGCCAGTTCGAGCAGGCCATCCAAATCAATAAAGGCGACCTCCGGCTCGACCATCCAGAATTCGGTAAGGTGTCTGCGGGTTTTGCTTTTTTCGGCCCTGAAGGTTGGTCCGAAGCAATAGACCTTTCCGAAACCGGCAGCAGCGGATTCGAGATACAACTGGCCGGTCTGGGTCAGGTACAGAGGCTGACCGAAGTAATCGACCTCAAAGAGCGTTTGTTCTTCTTCGCCAACCGTGGCTGTTAAAATTGGAGTGTCAATTAGCGTAAAGCCGTTGTCGTTGAAAAATCTGCGAATCGAGTCAATAAGAGTGTGGCGGATTTTTCCGATGCACCACTGGCGCTGTGAGCGGAGATGCAGATGCCGGTTCCTGAGCAGAAAGTCGACGCCGTGCGATTTCGGCGTAATGGGATAATCGGTAGTCGGCGAGATGATTTTGGCGTCGGTTACAGCTAATTCGCAGCCGCCGACGCTCCTTTTGTCTTCGCGGACGATGCCGGTTACGGCCAGCGACGATTCCTGGCCGAGATGCTTGAGCTGCTCGAAAAGCTCATCGGATATTTTGCCTTTTTCGACGATGCACTGACATAGGCCGGTGCCGTCGCGGATGATTAGAAACTGCAGCTTGCCGCTTGAGCGGGCCTGATAGAGCCAGCCGAAGAGGGTTGCCTGACGACCTAAGCTGTTTTTCAGCTGCGATATATATGATTTGTTGTCGGAAAGCAATTTGTGTGTCCTTGTTTACATTGTCAAAAGATGATTGTAACGTAATATATTATGCGATTTTCTGCCGTAAGGCATACTGCGTATTTGGGGCTATTATATTTAAGAAGCTCCTCATAGGAAGGCTTTATTTGTGAAAACAGTCCATCAAACGGAACCGGATGCCGGCATAGATGTCTAATAACATAAGGCAGTTTCGAAGCGATTAAGGACGGTAATTAGGTTCGACAGGCTCACTATAAAATGGTCAGGACACTGCGAATAACAACGATTGTAGCGGCGCTGCTTGCAGCGGGGTTTCTGGTATTTTCAGCGGTTTTCGGGGCCCGCGGCGACAAGGCCATCGAAGAATTTCTGAAATCGCAGGGAGCGATAGAGCAGTTCCAGCGAGCCAAAGGCCAGAAAACCGAGGGCGAAAGCCAAATCTCGCCCCTTGTAAAGCAGGCACAGGCTTTTGCGCTGTATCTGAACCCGCCGCCACCGCCGGAGCCGATTGTGCCTTCGGGACCTCAGCCGCCGCCGCAGCCAAAGGTAACAACACCTAAGTTTAAGCTTGTCGGGACCAGCTTCTATCCCTTGCATCCGGACCTGTCGCTGGCATTGATTGACGAGCCCGGCAAAGGTGTCTACTGGGTCAGGCAGTCGGGGCAGATAGGCCATTTGGTGGTTGAGCAGATAAAAGACGGCGTTGTAGTCGTAAAGATGGCGGGCGGACATTCGAGGTCGCGGCGGCCGAAAAGCCTAAAAAAGTAAATCTTGTCAAAAGTTCCACCCTCGATGAAACTGGTGCAAAAGCTGCACCACCGCCTGCACCATCGCCTGCACCCCCGCCGTCGGAGATTAAGACCGTTTCACCGGCCCAGCCGAAGCTGTGGTTGTTTCACCGGCCCCAGCCGAAGCTGTGGTTGTTTCGCCAGCCCCAGCCGAAGCTGTGGTTGTTTCGCCGGCCCCGGTTGAAGCTGGGGCTGCTGAGCAAAACGCTGTCGAGCCGAACGCCGGCTCGGAGGCTGAAAAGGCTGCGGCTCTGGAAGGCCTTCTTCATAATTTAAAGACCACCCAGGCAGACACGAATTTGACAGAAGAGGAAAAAAAGGCCAATGCTGCGTTTATGGAATTTATTGAGAGTATCCGAGTAAGTGCTGAGGAGGCGAAAAAGCTCGATAGCATGGGCAGAGATTTGCAAAATGGCGGCGCAGAGCCAAATCTTGCAGACGGTCGCAGCGCCAAGATAGAGCACGGAGCACAACAGGACAAAAAATAGACCATTTTATCGGTCCTTTTGTAGTCCATCACCCTACACTGCAATAGCGTCCAAAATCGGCTGCTGAAAATGGATACCGTCGCCGGATTCTATGCTGAAAAAGCTGGAAAATGGGAACTTTTCGATGGTTTCCTTGTCTGATTTTATAGAGGATTCGGATGAGGTCTAAATATGACCAAAGTCGGCAGTAATTCGTGTAAGAGCTTTTGTAAAAAGGACTTATTTTTGTTAGTCATAATCTGTATGTCCGATAACAAGTAAGATAGCGGTTTGAGAATGGAACCGCAGTGGGAGAAAAACGGTTAGCACTGGAGTAACTTATGTCAGCAGAAGGGCAGATTTGGACGAAAAAGCGACTGGCAAAAGGTAAAAAACAATGGGCTGAAGGGTCAAGTGTAGGTTTTTTCAGCTTAGTTTTTTGCCTTTTGGTACTTTTGTGTGGTGGTTTGGTTTTTGCAGCCGAGCAGGCCCCTGCGGGACAGGCTGGTGAAGCCGGCCCACCACGGTACAGGGTTTTCCCTTTGAGGCACATATCCGGTGAGCAGGGTAAGGAGTACCTGACCCAGCTCGGGATAGGAACGGTTTCACTGCTTCCAAGCCCCAACACGCTTTTAGTAACGGCTTCGGCGGCAGAGCTTATCAAGGTCAGCACGGTTTTAGAGCTTGTCGATGCCGAGCAGCAGTACGTCATAAAATCCATTTGTGCTGCGTCTGATATCAATGCTTTGCCGTCCAAGTGAAAGAATCGCATCTGAAGTTGGGGATGTATCGATAGGGACATTTACCGCGCTTCCGGAAAGAGGCCCAAAAGCGAGGGTGATTATAGACGTCCACAACGGCGCATTAATGGCGATTGCGCCGGCTAAAGAGTTTGAAAAGATTGCCGCAGTCATAGGACGAGTTCAGAATAAAGAAATCGGCGTTCGCCAGCCGACCGAACCCAACGAGCCGAACCAGCCGGTGCAGCCGTCTGAGCCTAATCGGTCAACCGCCCCAGTTCAGCAGACCCCTAAGGGGCAGGCTGAACCAAATCAACCATTGGAGTCGAAAATGGAAGAGACCACCCCAGCCGAACCGCAGAAAACATCCGACTCCAACAAGCCGGCGCAGCAAGCCGATGAACAGCAGGTCAAGTCGGACAGACCTGATGAGCTTGAGTTGCTGGAGGGGTTTACCGAGACTAAGACGACGAAGGCCGAACCAAATGAAGGAAAGACTGTTGCAGCCGAACCTAACAAAGTGGAGGCTGTTGCGGCTGTGGCTGAACCCAATAAAGAGCAAGTTGTTTCGGCTGAACCGAATAAGCCGACAACTTCCGCGGCGAAGCCGCAGCAAAAAGAGCCAAATGAACCTTCGGCTGACAGCGAAAAAGCAATAGAACAACCCGCTGGCCAGCCGCAGGAATCCAAGGATAAAACAGCGACTGAAGAAACACAGCCACAGGTTCCTGCTGAGCCGCAAACAAAGCAGGAACCAAATGAAATTGAAGAGCCGAACGCTGCCGTTTCGGAGCCGACCGTTCAAAGTCGCTCGTATGAGCCTGAGCCTCTGCCAATAGGCGAAGAAGAGCTTACACTCGATTTGCCGGAAAAGTTAAATGTCATAGACCTGCTGGACCTGGTGGGCAAGTACCTGAAGCTCGATTATATGTACGACCCCGCCAAGGTTGCAGGTGAGGTTACGCTTAAATTGCAGGGACCTATCAAGGTCAGGCAGCTTTATCCGCTTGCCGAGTCCGTGCTGAAGTTCAGAAATTTTGTGATGACCCGTAAGGGTAATCTCGTTACCATAGTTCCTTCCGGAGAAGTTCTGGATATTGACCCTACCCTGATGTATGACGAGAAGGGCAAGGTTGAGTACGGCGATGTAATTGTAACCCGGCTGTTTAACCTGCAATACATAGATACTGCCGGTGCGAAGAATCTTCTGGGTCAGATGAAGCTGGGTGCAAACATCACGGATATCCCAGCCACGGGCACACTAATCGTTACCGACTATGCGTATCGGATGGGCCGTATAGAAGAGCTATTGGGTATTATTGACAAGCCCGGCGCCGAAGCAGTTCAAGTCAAGACAGTTAAAATACACAATGGCTCAAACCCTTGCACCGAAAGTTAAGACGCTTGTGGAACAATTGGGGACGATATCAGTCGCGATTGCACAGCCGGCGGCAGCGGCGCAGCCGACCCCCAGAGGTCGAAGGATAACACAACAGCCGACGTCCGGCACCGACTCCGACACAGCCGTCGGCCAAACCGAGCGTCTATCTCGACGTCGATGAACGAACAAATCGAATCTTGATGATAGGATTTGAGAATGAAATTGCTATTGTTGATGGATTGATAGACACTCTTGATGTCCAGCAGCAGGACCTGCGAATGCTGCGGATATATGATATTCAGTATGTTGACGCCCTGGAGGTAAGGAGTAAGCTGCAGGAGCTGGGGATAATCAGCACAGGGGCGAGCTGTTCCTTCCGGAAGGGCCGAAATGCCTAAAGCCGCTGCGGCGCTGCGGCGCCACCTGCGGCGCCGTCTGCGGTGAGCCAGGGCCTTGTGGAAGAACCTCAGGTAGTGATTATCGCAGCGACCAATTCACTTCTGGTTAATGCCACAGCCGAGCAACATATACGGATAGCAATGATTATCAGCTATGTTGACAGCAGGGCACTTGAAGAGGCGATTCCTTACGAAATTTATCCGCTCGAAAATCAGA
This sequence comes from uncultured Phycisphaerales bacterium, assembly GCA_963760535.1. Classification (GTDB taxonomy): domain Bacteria; phylum Planctomycetota; class Phycisphaerae; order Sedimentisphaerales; family Anaerobacaceae; genus CAVXEF01. The sequence continues at coordinate 3,822 of CAVXEF010000015.1, read as the reverse complement.
ACCCCAAGGATTTGGCTGAGGTTCTGCAAAAACTTATTCAGGAGACCATCAAGGACAAGGAAGGCAAAATACAGCAGGTCGTAAAAAAACAGGAAGACATCGAGATTGTTCCCGACGAAAGCACCTTTTCCCTGATTGTTTATGCCAGCAGGAAAAATCAGGAATGGATAAAGAAGCTGATAAAAAATCTGGACCGAAGAAGACCGCAGGTGCTGATTGATGTTACGCTTGTTGAAATCAGCAGAACATGACCTGTTTCACCTTGATTTACAGTTGACATCCAAGCTCCCTCGCAAATGGCGCGGGTGGGTCAATGCAGAAGCTTGGTTCGACTCTTGGTGCGGCACGCTCTACTTCAACCTTTTCCAACGGACACGGTCAATGAAGCGACTTCTTCTCCTAGATACAGGAAGCGGACAAGGTTTTTATGCCGACCAACATATCCAGGTGCTACTGACAACTATGGCGAAAAAGAGCTATGGACGTGTTCTTGCTAAGCCGAAGATACTTGTCAATGATAACGAGAAAGGCACTATTGACACAACAAAAACCATATATATTGCAAGACACGACCGTTTACACCACTGCCGACTAGGGCACGGCTCCCATAAGTACGAGCTACACTTTCGACCCATTTCCATCCGGTATCAAGCTTGACATAACACCCCATATTAGTGAGGGCAGTCTGCTTCGTCTTGAGTTAACAATGACGCGTTCAAGCCAATCACCCCCGGCTGGAAGGCACGGATCTGCCGCCGGATTATACGCGAAGCAATGTTACGACGGTAGTTACGGTACCTGACAACAGCACGATAATTCTTGGCGGTATAATAAACTGAATCAACCAAGGGAGGAACTAAAAGTGCCGCTTGTTGGCGATGTTCCGATTGTAGGGGGTCTTTTTAGAAATACCCGACACCGCTAATGATCCAAACTTTATGTGTTTGTTAAAGCAAATATTCTCAGGCCTGAAGAGAACTTGGAAGCAGAACTGGCGGAGCTTGAAAGTATATCCGAAAGCAATAGGGCGGCGTTTGAAAAATCGGAAAGCAATTCCAGAGCTATGAAGAACTGCCGGCTATAAAACCAAAGCCGATGAACCCTCCGAATGTGCTGGAAGACGGAATAGGCAATCGCATCGAAGGTTTCTGCTATTTTCCAAAAGACGTTAAAATAGTGAACGGCAAGGCATAGGCCAATGAAAGATTTATTGATACAAGCTGCCAAGCGAACCGGGGCGGTCGATGCTGAGAAGCTGACAGAGTTTCTTGAAAATAACAAGACCGGCGAACGAATAGATGAGCTTTTGCTTCACAACCCCTATTTTACCGAAGAGAGTGTTTTGAAGCTTTTTGCCGAGGCGCTTGGGCTGGGAATTTTTGGCTGATATTCCCGAAAAGCTGGTATCACCCGAGTTCATAAAGGCTGTGTCGGCAACATACGCTCAGCACCATTATCTTATCGGGATAAAACGCGTGGATTCGACAGCTCACACAGGAGGCAAACGCCGGCGAACTTACCGTCGTTCTTTCCAGACCATTAGATACGAGCGCTCTCGATAACGTCTCGAAGATGACCGGTATGCCCGTCGTCGCTGCGGTTGCCACGCGAGCCGCTATCACCGCGGCGATAGATGTTGCCTATGAGCAAAGGACAACGGTCATCGAAGAGGTGGCTGAAGAGCTCGATTCGCAAAACTTAGACAAACTGGTTGATGAGGTAGCTACTTCGGACGACCTTCTCGACGTTGTCAATCGCCCGCCCGTTATCAGGCTCGTCAACGATATTCTTTTTCGCGCTCTGCAACTGCGGGCAAGCGACATTCATGTTCACCCTTACGAAAATAAGATACAGATTCGGTACCGTATCGATGGCATCCTGTACGACACTTTGAGCCTGAACCGCAATGTTCTGCCGCTGATTATTTCTCGTATCAAGGTTATGGCGGGTATGGATATCGCCGAGCGGCGACTGCCGCAGGACGGCAGATGCAGCGTTCGATTAGGCCAGCGCGAAGTCGATTTGCGCATCAGCACTGTGCCGACCAGCTATGGCGAGCGAAGCGTCCTGCGACTGCTGGATAAAAGCACCGGTCTGCTTACGCTCGATGAATTGGGATTGTGGGAGGACGATTTAAAGAAATTCGATTCACTGCTCAATCGCACGCACGGCGTCATTTTTGTGACAGGCCCAACCGGCAGTGGGAAAACCACGACACTTTATGCCTGCCTTAATCGCATTAACTCGGCTGAGAAAAATGTTATGTCCATAGAAGACCCGATTGAGTATCAGCTTGAGGGCATAAGCCAGATGCAGGTCGCCTCGAAGAAGGGCGTAACATTTGTAAACGCGTTAAGACATGTGCTTCGCCAGGACCCTGATGTTATAATGGTCGGTGAGGTTCGGGATGTCGAGACGGCCCGTATGGTGATACAGTCTTCGCTGACCGGACATCTGGTTTTCAGCACCGTTCACACGAACGACTCGGCCAGCACGGTCAGCAGGCTTCTGGATTTGGGAGTTGAGCCTTATCTGGCAAGCTCGTCGCTGATTGCCATAATGGCGCAAAGGCTGGTTCGAAAGGTTTGCCCCGATTGCAAACAGGAGTACCATCCGAGCGAACACGAATTGAGAGAGCTGGGCCTTGGAGATGTTAAAGCCCTCGATGCGAACGGCACAGACCATAAGTTTTATGTCGGCGCAGGCTGTGACAAATGTTTTCAGACGGGTTACCACGGCCGAACAGGTATATATGAGCTGATGCCCATTAGCGAGGAGATTCAGGACCTGATATATAAACGTGAAAGCGCCGGCACAATAAAAAGAGCTGCCCTGAATGCGGGACTGCAAACACTGCGAATGGATGGAGCCAGAAAGGTCCTTGCCGGTATAACAACCATCGCAGAAGTGTTGAGAGTAACGCAGGCAGACATTATGTGAAGTGTAAAATTCAAAGCTAAAAGCTAAAAACCATAATTCAAAACTTAAAACTTTTGAATTTTGCATTGTGGTTTTGCGTTTTTAGCTTTACGTTTCAGGTTTTGATTATGCCGAGATACCATTACGCAGCCATAGAGTCGGACGGTAAAAAGGCTAAGGGAGCGGTGACGGCTGAGAGTGCATACGCCGTGCGCAAGCAGCTTCGGGTACGCGGTATTCACCCCACGTCCATCACAGAGGTCGGCTCCGCAGCGGGCGGCAGGGCGAGACTGTTCTCAATTCTCAGCAGAGGCAGAAAAAGTGAGATAATTGATTTTACGAAGCAGATGGCCACGCTCCTCAATTCGGGTATAAAGCTGACAGAAGCCCTTTCGGTTCTTACGCTGCAGACTTCGGAGGAGCGGTTCAAGAACGCTTTGACCGACATTCGTGACCGTGTTGTCACCGGCGAGTCACTAACCGACGCCCTGAAGGACTACGGTGATTATTTTGATGTGGTATACGTGAGTATGGTTCGCGTCGGCGAGGTTACCGGCTCATTGGGGACCAACTTTGCCACCATCGCCGGCTTTATGGAAAAACGCCAGCGAGTCGAATCGAAGGTGATGACGGCTATGATATATCCGGCAGTTTTGATTGTGTTTTGTTTTGTGGCCGTTATGATTTTAACGACGAAAGTTATTCCGAAAGTAGCTGAACAGATTGCGAGGACAGGCGAGGAGCTTCCCTGGATTACAAGGCAACTGATGAATGTCAGTTACATCCTGTCGAGCTGGTGGCTGCTGGTTGTCATTGCAGCAATTTTTGGGATTGTTTTTGCTTACAGGCGCTTTGTCGGGACACAGCGAGGCGCAAATTTGCGTGACAGGTTTTTGCTGTCGT
>CAVXEF010000014.1:0-31227 GCA_963760535.1 uncultured Phycisphaerales bacterium | reverse complement strand
AGCCTGAAGCCGTGCTCAACAAGGACCTCCTTTCTGCTCCTGTCACCGGCCCACATCGCCCTAAGCTGCGGAATGGTGGCGTGTGATTCATCGATAAACAGAAGGAAATCTTCTGGAAAATAATCAATCAGCGTATATGGTCTTGCTCCCGCAGGCAGTCCCGACAGATGTCTTGAGTAGTTCTCGATACCGCTGCAGTAGCCGACCTCCTGCAGCATCTCGATATCGTACATCGTCCGGGCCTGTAACCGCTGTGCCTCGAGCAGTTTACCCTCCTGCCGAAACTGCTGCAGCCGCTGCTCTAATTCAGCCTTTATGCTCTCTACCGCAGCGACGATTCTGTCGCCGGGCATAATGTAATGCTGTGATGGATATACGAAAACCTGACTTTCATCGGCCAAAATTTCACCGGACACCGGATTTATGTAGCTGATTTTTTCTATCTTGTCGCCGAAAAATTCAAAACGAACAGCAAAAGATTCGTAAGAAAGATACAGCTCCACAACATCCCCGCGAACTCGAAACGTCCCTCTGGCAAAATCAATATCGTTCCTGACGTATTGCAGGTCGGCGAATCTGCCGAGAAGCTCGTTTCTGTCAACAATATCCCCCCTGCGCACAGCCACAACGGAAGCCTTGTAATCTTCCGGCGAGCCTAAGCCGAATATGCAGGAGACTGATGCAACGATTATACAGTCGTCTCTCGTGGAAAGGCTGGTGGTCGTCGAAAGGCGCAGCCGGTCGAGGTCAGCGTTTTTCGAAGCGTCTTTTTCAATGTAAATGTCCCGCTGAGGGATATAGGCCTCCGGCTGATAATAATCGTAATAGCTGACAAAGTATTCGACAGCAGCCTCCGGGAATAGGTCCCTGAATTCTTCATAGAGCTGAGCAGCTAATGTTTTATTGTGGGATATGACCAGTGTTGGCAGTCCCATCTGTGCCATTACGTTGGCCATTGTAAATGTCTTGCCGGAGCCTGTAACTCCCATCAGCGTCTGGAATTTTTTGCCTTTGCGCAGACTTTCCACGAGCCGGCTGATTGCCGCAGGCTGGTCCCCCGCAGGAACAAAATCGGTGTCTATTTTGAACTTTGCCATATATGGTGAGCCTGTCGAATCCATTTTCAGGTTTATCCGCCGTAGGCGGATTTATATTGTCGGCAGGCTGCCGCAAGTATCTGATAAGCATATTCTACGTCCTAACAGGCTGAAACTCAAGCGCCGCCTCCATCCCATTATTTGTCCCTCTCTCCCTTTACAGCACACCGCTATCCGGATACAATGAAACGCTGTTCCTGATTCTCAAAAACCGCTTTATGGACGCGCAGATATGGAAAAGTTAACCCTTTACGACACAACCCTTCGCGACGGAATGCAGGCCGAGGGCATCAGCTTTTCGCTCGAAGATAAGCTCGCCATCGCCGCCTGCCTTGACCGGCTCGGCATCGACTACATCGAAGGCGGTTATGCCGCTTCTAACCCCAAGGAACAGCAGTTCTTCGCCGAGGTCGCCAAACTGGGCCTGAAAAATTCCAGAATCGCCGCCTTCGGCTCCACCAGACGCGTTGACAAAAATGTCGCCGACGACGATTCCATTAGGGCCATTCTCTCCTGCAAAACAAAGACCGCCACCATCGTCGGAAAAACCTGGGAACTGCACATAACCGCCGTCCTCGGCTGCTCACTTGACGAAAATCTCAGGCTGGTTGCCGACTCAGTCAAATATCTCAAAAAACACGGCCTCGAGGTCATATTCGATGCTGAGCACTTCTTCGACGGTTACAAAAAGAATCCTAAGTACGCTGCCAGTGTCCTGACCGCCGCAGCAGAAGCCGGTGCCGACCTGCTGGTACTCTGCGACACCAACGGCGGCTCTCTGCCTAACGAAGTCCACGAAATCACAAAAAAAATCTGCACCGAGTTCAGCCCTATGGTCATCGGCATTCATACCCACAACGATAGTGACTGCGCCACCGCTGACTGCCTCGCCGCCGTCGATGCGGGCGCTCGCCATGTCCAGGGTACAATCAACGGCCTCGGCGAAAGATGTGGCAACGCCAATCTCTGCGTAGTGATACCCAATCTCACATTCAAGATGGGCTTTAAGCCCCTCAGCCCGGAAAAACTAAAAACACTTACCGAAGTTTCACGCTTCGTCTTCGAAGTCGCCAATATAACACCCGTGATGAATATGCCTTATGTCGGCGAAAGTGCCTTCGCACACAAAGCGGGCCTGCACGTCGATGCCCTGCGAAAAAATAAAAGCACCTATGAGCACATCGACCCGCAGTTCGTCGGCAACGAACGGCGGTTCCTCATCTCGGAGCTTAGTGGAAAGTCGAACGTCCTCGCCGAGCTTGAAAAGGCAAAAATAGCAGAGGACAAAAAACTGGCCGAGAAAATTCTCACCCGCGTCCAGGAGCTTGAAAACGAAGGCTATCAGTTCGAAGCCGCCAATGCCAGCTTCGACCTGCTGGTCAGGAAAATTATGGGCACATACCAGCCCGCTTTTGAGCTTATAAAGTACTACGTAACCACCGAAAGAAACAAATCCGGCGAGATGGTCAACGAAGCCACCATCAAGCTCAAAGTCGGTGATAAAGCCCAGCATGTCGTCGGCGAAGGTGATGGCCCGGTCAACGCACTCGACGCCGCCCTGCGAAAATCGCTCGAAACTTTTTATCCTGCCATCAAGGACATTCGCCTGATTGACTACAAGGTTCGTGTCGTCAACGCCAAGGCCGGCACCGCCGCTCGTGTCCGAGTAATAATCGAATCGCGCGACAAAACCTCTATCTGGGGAACGGTCGGCGTATCCGAAAACATCATCGAGGCCTCCTGGCTTGCCCTCGTCGATTCCGTCGAATACAAACTCCAAAAAGACAAAAATTAATCTGTCTTGAATGTGATTGGAAGGGAAAAGATGTCCGAGCAGGTAGTAACTCGTTTTGCCCCATCCCCGACGGGTTATCTTCATGTAGGTGGAGCACGTACAGCCATATTCGACTGGCTCTGGGCTAAGCACAACGGCGGAAAATTCATCCTTCGGATAGAAGATACCGACCAGAAACGCAACACCCCCACCGCAACCCAGCAGCTTCTCGATGACCTCCGCTGGCTCGGCTTAGACTGGGACGAAGGCCCGCAGGTCGGCGGGCCAAACGGCCCATACCTACAGTCCCAGCGAAGGGACATCTACGATAAATACGTCAAAAAACTACTCGATGAGCAAAAGGCTTATTACTGTTTTGACACGCCCGAGCAGCTTCAGATCGATGCGTGAGCACGCGGAGGCCCGCAAGAAAGGCTTTGCGTATCCTCGTCCGGAAAACTTCCCCGATACGAAGGACGTTGAAAAAGCGCGTAGCGAGGGCCGACCAGTAACGGTTCGCTTCGCTATGCCGCAGGATAAATCAATTGTGGTGGATGATGTCGTGCGCGGCAAAGTGGAATTCGCAGCCGGCGAAATAGGTGATTTTATCATACAAAAAAGCGACGGCTTCCCGACGTACAACTTTGCCTGTGTCGTTGACGATGAGCTTATGGGTGTAACGCACGTCATTCGTGGCCAGGAGCATTTGATGAATACGCCCGCTCAGCAGGCACTGCAACAGGCCCTTGGGTTTCGCAGACCCGTATATGCGCATATGTCCGTAACGGTTAGCGAAAGCGGCGGCAAACTCTCCAAACGTGAGCGACCAAAGGCCCTGCGAAAAACAATCGAAGCTGACAAAAGTATCGACCTCGAAAAACTCGCCGGCACCGGCAACATCAGCCGAAAAGAGCTGGACGATTTTCTCAGCGGCGATAGTGTTCCTGATATGCCGAGTATTGACGCAATGGCCGCTTACCTCGGCGCAGCCCTACCGGAAATCAACGTCGTCGATTTCCTGCGCAGCGGCTATCTGCCCGAGACAATGGTAAATTTCCTTGCGCTTTTAGGCTGGAACCCCGGCACAGGCCAGGAAGTTATGCCGATTGAGGAACTGATAAGCTCATTTGATTTGTCCCGCCTGACCAAGTCGAACAGCCTTTTCGACCGCGATAAGCTCCTCGCCTTTAATACCGAGCACATAAAAATGCTCGATACGGCTGTATTGGTCCGCCATTTCAAAGATTACATAAAAGCTGTGAATTCCCCGCTCGCAAAGGCCGACGACGAAATGCTCGAAAAAATAATAAAAGCCAACGAGGGCGCCAGAACACTCGCTCAGATGGAGCAAAAAAGCAGATTTTTGTTTTTAGCTGACGACCGGATAGTTTATGATGACAAGGCCGTAAAAAAGATTCTAATGAAGCACGATGGAATGAACATCCTGCATATAATTCGTGGCAGATTGGCCGAAATGGATGAGTTCACAGAGCAGAAAATCGAAAAAATGTTGCGTTCGTTGGCTGAAGAAAGACAGGTTAAATTCGACAAGGTCGCCCAGCCGTTGCGCGTCGCTCTTTGTGGCACCACCATTAGCCTGCCGATTTTCAACTCAGTGCAGATGCTGGGCAAAAAAAGCACCCTGGCCAGAATAGATATTACGCTGAAAAAATTCGCAGCAGTTGCTGAAGCATAAAGAGGATAACAAATGCCGTTATTGGTAACAGGTTCGATAGGTATTGATACGGTAACTACGCCGTATGGTACAAGTGAGAATTGTCTCGGCGGTTCCGCTGTTTACTTTAGTATGGCAGCGAGTTTCTTCTCACCGGTGAGATTTGTTGGTGCTATCGGCTCGGATTGTCCGTTTGACTTAGCCGAAGTTTTTGCCGGCCGAAATGTCGACCTCGCAGGTTTGGAAATGCGCAGTCTCAGCAAAACATTTCGCTGGAAAGGCTCGTATCACGACACGATGAGCGAGGTCATAACGGAAAATGTCGAATTGAACGTCCTCGCCGAAACACCTCCGCCCGTGCCGGACGAATTCAGGGATAGCAAATATGTCTTTCTTGCCAACACCGCCCCGGCATTGCAGCTTGAGCTGCTCGAACAGATTGAACCGGGCGCATTTGTAGCAGCCGACACGATGAACTGCTGGATTGAAGGCCGGCTGGATGACCTCAAGACCCTGCTGCGAAGGATTGATTGCCTGATAATCAATGAAAATGAGGCAAGGATGCTGGCAGCCGAACGCAATCTGCCGATAGCCGGAGAAAAAATCTTGGCTATGGGGCCGGCAACAGTAGTTATTAAAAAAGGCCATGCTGGTTCAATCGCCTTCAGCAGTGATGGTGAAATGTTTATTTTGCCGGCCTTTCCGGCTGCCATCGTTAAGGACCCTACCGGCGCAGGCGACAGCTTCGCCGGCGGCTTGATGGGTTATCTGGCCCAGCAGGATAAACGAGACTTTGAATCGCTCAAAACCGCCATCGCTTACGGCACAGTGGTCGCCTCGTTTACCATTGCTGATTTTTCACTGCAAGGCCTGATGGCAGTAACTAAAGATGACATCGACAGCAGATTGGAAACTCTTAGAAAGCTGACAAAATTTTAGCTTAGCCGGTGTAATACAATGCGTTGCTTTATAGCGATAGATATTAACGAAAGACTGAAGGAAGCGATTGCCGATTTGCAGCGGCAGCTCGCTGAGAAAGCAAATTTCAAAAAAAACGATGCTAAGTGGGTCGAGCCGGAAGCGATGCACTTGACGCTGAAGTTTCTGGGCGAAGTAAAAGATGATAGAATAGTCGAGGTCTGTAACGCCGTCAGAGATGCAGCAGCCGCAAATAAAAGTTTCGAGCTCGATATCGAATCGGTCGGCTATTTCGGCGGCAGCAGCGCAAAAGTCTTGTGGGTCGGCACAGGTCGCGGCAGCGAAAATTTGTGCCGCCTTCAGGAGGACATCGAGCAGCAATTGAGCGCAGCCGGCTGGCCTAAGGAAACTCGCAGCTTCGCAGGCCATCTGACACTGTGCAGAGTAAAAAATCCAAAGGCTGGCCTGAAACTGGCTCAAATGAGTGAAGATTACAAAGACCTTAACCTCGGAACAATATCAGCGGATTCAGTCGCCGTTTATCAGAGCTTATTGAAGCCGACAGGCCCGGTCTATACCGTCCTGGGCAATTACAAATTGCAATAGGAACCGCAAGCTAAAATAGGAGAAAAGTCAAAATGGTAAAGGCAAAAAAAGCGCAGACTGACGTGAAAGCCCCCGGCAAAGAAACCGCACTGCAGCAGGTGATTGCCCAGATTGAGAAGCAGTACGGCCGAGGCGCAATTATGCAGATGGATGAGCACAGTTACGCCAAAGTCGAGGCAATTCTCCACAGGAGCGCTGTCGCTGGACCTCGCTCTCGGCGGCAGAGGCATCCCACGAGGCAGGGTTACCGAGCTTTTCGGACCTGAATCGTCCGGAAAAACCACACTGGCACTTCACATCATCGCCAATGCCCAGCGCTCAGGCGGCGTCGCAGCCTTTATTGACGCCGAGCACGCTCTGGACCCGATGTGGGCTAAACGCATCGGCGTCGATGTCAGCAGCCTGCTTATTAGCCAGCCCGACAATGGTGAGCAGGCACTCGAAATAACCGATATGCTAATCAGGTCCAACTCCGTCGACGTTATTGTGATTGATTCGGTGGCCGCACTTACGCCACGCGCTGAAATCGAGGGCGAAATGGGCAACAGCCAGATGGCCGCGCAGGCAAGATTAATGAGCCAGGCGATGAGAAAGCTGACCGCTGTTATCAGTAAAAGTAAAACCTCCCTGGTCTTTATCAATCAACTTCGGATGAAAATTGGCGTGATGTTCGGCAACCCCGAAACAACCCCCGGCGGCAAGGCATTAAAATTTTACAGCTCGGTCCGTATCGACCTGAGGAGGCTTACGACCTTGAAAGATAATACCGGTGCAACCGGCAGCAGAATCAGAGCCAGAGTGGTCAAAAATAAAATAGCACCGCCCTTCAGGGAAGCGGAATTTGACCTTATGTTCGATAAAGGCATAAGCTATGAAGCTGACCTGATTGATTTGGGAAGCAGTTGCAATGTGGTTCAAAAAAGTGGAGCCTGGCTGAACTACGGCGACATCCGACTCGGTCAGGGCAGAGAAAACGCAATACAGTACCTCGCTCAGAACAGCCAGTTGTGTGAAGAAATAAAAAATAAAATCCTTGCTGCCAAAGGACTGGGGCAGGCCTGATTATCCATCCGATTAGGAAACTGACAGGTGCTAACTGCAAATCAGATTCGAAATGGTTTTATAGATTTTTTCAAAGACCACGGCCACAAGTTTATCCCCAGCTCGCCGATAGTGCCTGTCGGCGATGATACCCTGCTTTTTGCCAACGCAGGGATGAACCAATTTAAGGATATTTTCCTTGGGCTTTCCTCGCCCGATTATCGCCGCGTTGTCAACACTCAGAAGTGTCTGCGGGTCAGCGGCAAGCACAACGACCTCGAAGAGGTCGGCAAAGACACGTATCACCATACGTTCTTCGAGATGTTGGGCAATTGGTCTTTCAACGATTACTTCAAGGCGGAAGCGATTCGATGGGCCTGGCAGCTTCTCACAAAAGTTTGGGGCATTGAGCCGGACAGATTATGGGCGACGGTCTTCGCCGGAAGTAAAGATGACGGTCTGCCGAAGGATGAGGAGGCGGAAAAGCTCTGGACTAAGGTAACTTCGATACCTGCTGAAAGGGTCCTGGCCTTCGGCAAAAAGGATAATTTCTGGGAGATGGGCCTGACCGGCCCTTGCGGCCCCTGCAGCGAAATTCACATCGACCTCGGCCCAGACAGATGTGATAGAAAGAAGGTAAAAGGCCACCGCTGCGGCGTCAACGCCGGCTGCGCACGCTTCATCGAATTGTGGAATCTCGTATTTATACAATATAATCGCAGCGAAGACGGCAAACTTTCCTCTTTGGGTGCTAATTACGTCGACACCGGCGCAGGCCTCGAACGAATCGCAGCGGTACTGCAGAATAAAAAAAGCAATTATGACACCGATTTATTTATGCCGGTGATAGACCGCCTTGGTAGCATTACCGGCCGCAAATATACATCAGCGTTAAACAATAAAAACGACAATGCCTTCAGAGTTGTTGCCGACCACATACGGGCGCTTGTTTTTGCGATAACCGATGGTGCAGCACCCTCTAACGAGGGCAGAGGCTATGTGATTCGCCGCATACTTCGCCGCGCAGCACGTTTCGGCAGAGAGCTTGGTATGCACGAGCCTTTTATGTATAAGCTTGTGCCGGTCGTTGTTGACTGTCTCAGCGATGCGTTTGGTGAAATCGCCGAAAGAGCCGAATATGTCTCGACGGTAATCCAGTCCGAGGAGGAAAGTTTCGGCAGAACGCTCGATAGGGGCATTGAAATCTTTAACACCGCCGCCAAACGTGCCGAAAAAAGCACCGAAAAAACCATCAGTGGCGAAGACGCCTTCCAGCTTTACGACACCTATGGATTCCCGCTCGATTTGACTCAGCTTATGGCCGCCGAACGCCGCCTCAAAGTTGACACCGCCGGCTTCGAAGAACTGATGGACCAGCAGCGCCAGCGCGCAAGAGCAGCGCAGAAAAGTGCAGCCGTTACGGTCGCCGATGTTGAACTGCCGGTAACCGAAGACCTGCATAAATACCACGCAGACCAATGCGAGAGCACAGTAATCGGCTGGATTGAATCACAGGGCTACAGAAATCAGGGTCTTATCGAAACCGCCGACAATACTTGTACTGAGCGGAGTCGAAGTATCAGAATTGTCCTCGACAAAACCTGCTTCTACGCCGAGGCAGGTGGCCAGGTCGGCGACTGCGGCACAATAGAATCCCGGCACGGCAGATTCATTGTCGAGAACACTATAAAAATAGCCAACTGCGTCATCCATCAGGGAAAGTTTGCCGAAGGAACATTTAGCATCGGCGAAAAGGTAAAGGCAACCGTCAGCAAAGACCGCGACGCAATAAAAAAAAATCACACCGCCACTCATCTGCTTCAGTGGGCGCTGCAGCAAACACTCGGAAAATCAGTCGCCCAGCAGGGCAGCCTCGTCAGCCCGCAGTATCTGCGGTTCGATTTCACCTGGCCGAAAGCCCTGACGGTTGAGCAGATAAAAAAAGTTGAGGACCTGGTCAAAGAAAAAATCGCTGAAGATGAGCCGGTCATCTGCAGCGTCCTGCCGAGGGACGAGGCAGAGAAGCTCGGTGCAATGGCGCTGTTCGGCGAAAAGTATGGAAGCAACGTCAGAGTTGTGGCGATTGGCGCAAAGAACGAAAGCCGGCTGACCGACGCTTTCAGTAAAGAATTTTGTGGCGGCACTCACGTCGAAAAAATCGGCTCAATCGGCAGCCTTAAGATAATTAAAGAAGAAAGTATATCAGCAGGAGTTAGGAGGATAACAGCATTGACAGGTAAAAATTTGACCGAATTTTTAGAGAAGCGAAGCGAAATTGTCGATGAACTTTGCGAGACGCTGAAAATACCGCCTGAAGAACTCATCGACAGAGTCAAAAAACTGATGGAGGAAAACAAAAAACTCGCTAAACAGCTCAAATCAGCCTCAAAGCAGGCCGGCACAGACGTTTCCGCCGAGGCCAAGAAGCTTCTGGAAAATTGTGAAAAGTTCGGCGAAACATCGGTGGTCATCGGCCGGTTGTCGGCAGCCTCAGCCGAGCAGGCCCGTTCAGCCGTCGATATGCTCAAAAAGAAAGCAAAATCCGCCGCGATAGTGCTCGGCTTTGACGATGATGGAAAAGCAGCTTTACTGGCCGGCTGTTACTGATGATTTGGTCAAAAAGGGTTTGAGTGCCGTCGACATTGTCAGGGCAATTGCGCCGATTATCGATGGCGGCGGTGGCGGCAGACCTCAAATGGCTCAGGCAGGCGGAAAAAATCCAAAAAAAATCAACGACGCCCTCGCAAAAGCCGCTGAATTGATAAAATCGAAACTGACGGATATTTGATTAGCGATTATTTCTCTTGCCGAATTTTCACGCTTTTCGCGTGTGCGTCAAGCCCCTCTGCCTCCGCTAACCGAATAATATCCTCAGCACTTTCAGCTAACTTCTCTTTACTCGTATTCGATAATACTCGTTGACTTGATAAAATCATTGGCACTTAAAGCACTGGAAAACCTCGCACTTGATCCTGTCGGCAATGTATGGCTTGGCCCAGCCCAGTAGTCTCCTACCGCAACAGGCGAATAATCACCAATAAATATCGCACCGGCATTTCCGATTTTATCCGCGATTTTTCTGCTTTCATCACCGCACTGAATCTCTAAATGTTCTGGTGCAAACTCATTCGCCCATTTAATCACGTTATCCATATTCTTAAATACAGCAATTTCGCTGATACTCTATTAAACATTCGATTGTTTCTTCTGCTCGATTTAATTGCTTAACCTGCTTTTTAAGTTCTTCTAGAACTTTTTTGCCAAATTCTTGCGAATCGGTAAATAACAACGCACTTCCCGGATGCATGCTCTGCTTGGCTCAGCATATCCGCTGCCACCCAGGCAGGATTTGCCTTGTCATTTGCTATTATCAATACTTCGCTCGGCCCAGCTATAGAATCAATATCAACCTGCCCAAAAACTATCTCGTTTTGCCGTTTGCACCCACTGGTTGCCCGGGCCCAACAATCTTGTCAACCTTACCTTAATTTTCTCCGTTCCATACGCTAAAGCTGCTACTGCTTGCGCACCACCAACGCGATAAACTTCATCGATCCCCAATTCGTAACAGACCGCCAAAATTACCGGATGAATGCTGCCTTTATATCTTGGCGGTGAAACCACAACTATCTCTTTCACGCCTGCAACCTGCGCAGGAACCGCACACATTATCACCGTCGATGGCAGCGGTGCCGATGCCCCAGGCACACAAATACCAACCCTTTTTATTGGGGTATATTTTATCCCGGGATGTTTGTTCGCCTTTTTATTGGCTATAAAGATTTCTTCCTGGTATTTGCGAACATTTTCAATTGCCTGACGAATCGAGGCCAAAAGTTTGGGATCCTTTTTTCAATTTCTTTGTGAGCTTTCTTCAAATCTTTACTCGAAACACGAAACTGCTCAGGTGTCAAGCTTAACACCATCAAATTTCTCGGTATACTCCGCTACAGCCTCATCCCCACGTTTCATACTTCTTCAACAATTTCTCTCAACTGCTCATTTCTTCTTCGCTTCTAGGACTAAATGTTGCAGCCTCGGATTGCTGCGAGCGAAGTTCTACTAACTTTCTCATTGAAATCTGGCTGTTTATGAGAAGATTAGGATTTGGTCAAGTTTGTTGCTCAAGGTGTCCTCTCCTTCAAAAGTTGCCGTAGTTATAGACTCTTGCTGCCCGCTGCAACAGCAGATAGTACTGGCCCTTGTACATTGTTACAATCGCCTGCCACTTTGAATCGCACCTGCTCCGCCTCGACCGCCTGCTGTCTCTGCGCCTGCTCTAAAATCTCACACGGCAACAGTTGAATCTGGATTGTCCCGACATTTCGGCCGAGAGCATCGGAAGCAAAAAAACCGTATCTATCCGCCGTAGCCTCGGCGAAGGCGGACCGCGATTTGTTTATCGCCTGTTGCGTCTTTCCTTGTACACCCGACAGAATAAAGCCGGTTCGGTCGGCAAGAATAGAGTCCTCTTCCAATTTCACCCCCTTGCTTAGCTGCTCAAAGTGAATGATTTTACGGCTCTGCAGCTTCGCTATTATCTCCTCCGGCATCGCCAGCTTGTCGTTAGGCTCATT
This sequence comes from uncultured Phycisphaerales bacterium, assembly GCA_963760535.1. Taxonomy (GTDB): domain Bacteria; phylum Planctomycetota; class Phycisphaerae; order Sedimentisphaerales; family Anaerobacaceae; genus CAVXEF01. The sequence continues at coordinate 19,539 of CAVXEF010000014.1, read as the reverse complement.
GATTTTGATTTCGACTTTATTCGCCTCTTGTTGCGACCCTTGTGTTGTCGCCGGCTTCTGTCTGCTCACTTCACTGATAGGCAAAAAATAATCTGCAAATATATAGTTTTTCTGCCCGTATTTTGTCACTTTACCCCAGAGCCTGTAGCCCACATCGGGATGTTGCTGCGCGTTGGCAATCATTTTCTCCAGTGCCGCCGAAGGCAAAACTTCAAGCCTTGTCCCCGCATCGATTTGGCCTAATCGGCTGCTTACGTCGGCGTCGAACTCGAAGAACCACCTGTCGGTCTCCTCTTCACCTGCCAGTTTACCATCAACTCCCATCAAACTAAAGCCGTCAGGCACCGGCGACCCATCGGCCGCAACTACACCTGCCGCAACGACAATTAGAAAAACCACCAGAATTATTGTTATCGAGTCCCTCAACATTGCAGATTTGCTCCGTAAAATTCTTATAGGGAAAATCTTAATCATCGCTTGCCAGAAAATCCATTATTCTTTCCGGCCTGTCAGCAAACTGTATGAATCGCCTGCTGTCGGGCTCATCAGCCGCAACCAAATCAACCAACGGCTTCCAGAATCCGCCTACAAGTATAAGGGGTTTGCTTCGGTTTAGAAAGCCTTTGTTTTTTAATTCCCAGACCTTTGCCAGTTCTAATAGTGTCCCTGTTCCGCCGGGCAGCACCACGTACGCCTGTCCCAGCTTTATCAGCGTATCTAATCGTTCATCGAGAGAGCCGGTAACAATTTCCCTGCTGATGTATTTATTAGCCGAAGCCCCTCTGAAAGCCGAGCACGTAACGCCGATGGTCTTGCCTCCTGCTTCTGTTGCCCCTTTGGCCGCAGCTTCCATCGTCCCGCCGTATCCTCCGTTTGCAATGACTAAAACCAGCCTCAGCCAATAGTTTGCCGATTCTGTAGGCCAGTTCATAAACCGAATCACCAGGCCTCTGCCTTAGCCGTGCCGAAAATGCTTATTATCTTCTTTCACGCATTGGTTTTTTTGCGGATGTAATTCAAAAGGCCGCCCGACAGCAAAATCTCCCTGTCTCTGCTGGAAAGATTTAATCTCCCCACAAATTCGTATTTGCCGCCGACCTCAGTGATTCTGACCTCATCGGCATTTTTTATTGCTTCGAGCAAATTGTCGATTTGCAGCATCTCGCCGGTTTCGACTTTGTCATAATCGCCGGCGTCGGCGAATTCTATTGGCACTATGCAGAAGTTAATCAGATTAGCCTTGTGGATTCGCTCGATGCTTTTGGCGATTACAGCACGCACGCCGAGGTACATCGGACAAAGCGCCGCATGTTCGCGGCTGGAGCCTTGACCATAACTTTCCCCTGCCACAATAACTCCTGCGATGCCTTTTTTCTTCAGTTCGAGTGCCCTTTGAGCAAAGGTTTCTTCGCCCTGCTTGTTAAAGCAGTTAAACACGTATTTTGAGTACTCCGGCACATTTGAGCGGTACTTCAAAAATACTCCTGCCGGCATAATATGGTCGGTCGTTATTTTATCGCCGCATTTTATGAGCACTTTGCCCCGCAGTTTATCCGGCAGCGTCTGTGGAAATTCCGGCACAACTATTGTGGCCCCCCGCAGAATCCTGTACTTTTTTAGCCTCCTTTTCGCTCAGCGGTTTTTCTATCATATTGTCGTCGATGATAAATTCGCCGGGCAATTCAATCTTTGGATATTCAATCCCCAATAATTTCGGCAAATCGCGCGGGTCGGTGATTTTCCCTGTAAGGGCAGAAGCAACTGCCGTCTCGGGACTGACAAGGTAAACCTTGTCGTCGGCTGTCCCGCTTCGGCCGGGAAAATTCCTGTTAAATGTCCGCAGGCTTACCACCCCGTCAGCCGGTGAAAGGCCCAGCCCGATGCACGGCCCGCAGGCCGATTCTAAAATCCTCGCACCAGCCGCAATCATATCCGCCAGCGCACCGTTTCTCGCCAGCATATTCAAAACCTCTCTGCTGCCCGGCGCAATTGCAAATTCGACCATATTATTTATGCGCCTTTTCCTTAATACATTTGCGACCATCATCAAATCGGCAAAGCTCGAATTTGTGCAGCTTCCTATTATCACCTGTCTTATCTCGGTGCCCGCAATCTCAGTAACAGCCTTGACATTGTCGGGCGAAGACGGACACGCCGCCATCGGCTCAAGTTCAGACAGATTTATTTCGAGGCTGCGGTCATATCGGGCGTCTTCATCAGCCGCCAACGCTTGATAATCGATTTGGCGTTTCCGGGCAGCAAGAAATTTCCTGGTCTGTTCATCGCTGCCGAATATGCTTGTTGTAACGCCTGATTCAGCTCCCATATTTGTTATCGTCGCCCGCTGCGGTACAGAAAGCGTGGAAGCTCCGTCGCCGAAGTATTCGACCGCCCAGCCGACGTTGCCTTTTGTCGAAAGTTGACCGAGCAGTTTGAGGATAACGTCTTTGGCCGCCACCCAGTCTCGCAGCCGTCCTGTCAGTTTAACGCCCAGAACCTTTGGACAGTTCAGATAAAACGCCCCTCCTGCCATAGCCGCTGCCACATCGAGGCCGCCGGCCCCGATGGCAAGCATCCCAATCCCGCCGGCCGTTGGCGTATGCGAATCGCTGCCCAGAAGGGTCGCCCCGGGTCTGCCGAATCGTTCAAGATGAACCTGATGGCAGATGCCGTTGCCGGCACGCGAATGATAAACGCCCGATTTGGCTGCTATTGTTTGCAGGTACAAATGGTCGTTATGGCTCTCAGGCCCGAACTGACTCATATTATGGTCGATGTAGCTGACCGAAAGCTCTGTTTTAACCCTTCCATCCCCCATCGATTCGAACAGCAGAAACGCCGTCGTTCCGGTCGCGTCCTGGGTGAGCGTCTGGTCAATCCGAATGCCGATAGTCTCGCCGGCGGCAAGTCTGCCCTCGACGAGGTGCTGCGACAGTATCTTATATAAAAGTGTCTGACCCAACTTCAGTTCCCTCGTATTTGCCGTATCGGCCGACAATCTAACATAAATGCCGGCCGAAGACAAATCCGATTTTGTCCCGACATTATAGGTCTGCCGTGAGTGTTGGGCTTAATTCCTAAACGCAGGCCCCCATTCAGCAATAAAAAAGGCGGCCTTGTGCTCACTCACACAAGGCCGCCTGCTAATCCGAGCCAAACTATCGGATAGTTTATCACCAGCTTGACGTCGCTTTTGAGCCGCTCATTACGGCGGGCCCTGCGCCTTGCTCTGTTGCTCGTTCACGAGAAACGAATCTGCATCGGCCTTCGGCCCATATGCAGTTTTTCCTGTCGTCAGGCCGGCGCCGCCTGTATCTATCGCACCGAGCTGCATTTGTTTAGAGCGTTGGCGCAGGCGGACAGGTCGTGGTATCCCACATCTTATAGATATTGTCATTCGAAATGCCGCAGTTGGGTAATAGCTGGAATCTCGAACTGATATCAGCATACAAAACATTTTGCCCTTCTCGCTGGTGGGCTGCTGCGTTTCCGGTCTTGTCTTTATCGACGTATTTGGGATTGCGTCATCCCATGACGGAGGCTTCGGAGTTGATCATACCATCAACTATCCTCCCTGGCCATCAACATATCCTGCGGCATTTTTATCAAGATAGGGATTTCTGTCTGCGCACACCGCCATCGACGGGTTGCTCGTTGAGCTTGCCGGATAAGACACATTGCTTCCACAACTGGTCCAGGTGAACGGCATTTGATAGGAGTAGCTGCAATGTACCCCCGGTCCCCTGCCAAAATCCCAGGCATCCATGTCCTCATTCACAATTGTGGTGGGATTGTAGTCAGACAGTTTAAATGCATCCGTTCCGACGTCGCCTTTGCAGACAAACTGCTTGACCCCCACATCCGCGTACTTTACCAGAAGATAAAAGCACGAACCGATTGTCGGGTTGATTCCGCTTGGGAAGGCCAGTGCTTCTGTTGATTGCGTCCCAGTTCGCCGTAGGTAGATAGCCCGTTGTGCTCCATTTCTTCGTGCGCCTACTTTGCCGCCTGCACGAGGAAAGTCGCCTGAATTATCCTGTGCATACAGCATCATCGCTTTGCCGATTCCCGACAAATTCGCCCCGCAGGCCATTCGGTAGGCCATTTGCCTTACCCTCGCCAGTGCAGGCATCAAAATGCCCATCAGCAACGCTATGATGGCAATCACCACCAACAGCTCCACCAATGTAAAACCTTTCTTTCTCATTGTTTTCTCCTTTCAAACTATCGAGATTCGCACTGCCAACCGTTCTCAGAGCCGCCTATAGTTATCTCTTTAATTTTATAAATGCAACCAACCGTTACCGCCTTCGGACGCAAAGGTAATTGCTTTCTGCGAATCTCTTTTACTCTTAATGTTTTCGCCTGAAAACGGTCGGTTCAAATTCATCTTACTTACGCTTCACCAATAAACTTTGTTGAGCTTGCTTTTTTCTGCCGGTTTAACACCGCTGTTATATCCTAAAGTCCGGTAGAAAAACAACACTTTTGGCAGGTAGGTTTGGGATATGAACAAGAACGAGAATTTATGATGACAGCTAATTATTATTATATTTTTAGCCTACCTGTATATCTTTCTAATTTAATCTTACTCCGCAGCACTTCTATTGTCAAGAAAAATTCGTCAAATTTCTCTAACTTCTTGAAAATTTCTGCAATTTGTTTAATATTTCTTTCTTTACTACCGTCGAAGGATAAATCCTGACTACTACCGGAAAGTCAAAGGAATGACCCGCAGAGACCTTGAAAACGCCCAAAAACTGCTGAAAAAGCACAGCCAGAGCCATCTTTTGGCCTTCTGGGACCGCTTAAACGCCCCTCAAAGGCAGGCTTTGCTGGCACAAATTCAGCTGCTCAATTTCGCTAAAATAGACGACTGGGTGGCAAAATACGTCAAAAAATGCGATTTTCCCGCGATACCCGCCAGCTTTACACCCGCCCCTTACTATGGCGTCAGCCCCGCCGACACACAACAAAAACGCAAATATGCCGCTGCAATTGACTTAGGCAGACGGTTAATATCTGCCGGCAAAGTTGCCGCCTTCGTCGTCGCTGGCGGCCAGGGTACTCGCCTCGGCTTCACTGGCCCAAAGGGTGATTTTCCCGTCAGTCCTGTTAAAAACAAAACCCTCTTCCAAATCTTCGCCGAAACCATCGCCGCCGTCTCGAAAAAATACAACGCCGTTTGCCCCTGGTATATTATGACCAGCCCGCTCAACGACGCCCAGACCAAAAAGATTTTCCGCTCCAACGATTATTTTGGCCTGAATGAAAAAGACACCCTTTTATTTCAGCAGGGAACGCTGCCCAATTTCAGTTTTGACGGCAAAATCCTGCTCGCAGATGAAGCAACTATCGCCTGCTCGCCCGACGGCCACGGCGGAAGCCTCAAAGCCCTTTCCGAAAGCGGCGCCATCTCGGATATGAAAAATCGCGGCATAGAGTTGATAAGCTATTTCCAGGTTGATAACCCTCTCGTAAACATCTTTGACCCGTTGTTTATTGGCCTGCACGCACTCGACAAGGCTGAGATGTCCTCGAAGGCCGTGATAAAGACCGGCCCGAAGGAAAGAGTCGGCAACTTCTGTCTGGTCGATGGCAAAGTAACCGTAATCGAATATAGTGATTTACCGGACAGCGAAGCCTCGAAGCGAAACCCCGATGGCTCACTAATGTTTGAGTTAGGCAGTATCGCCATTCATATTATCAATACAAGTTTCGTGGAAAGACTGATTGGTGGTGAGCCTGTCGAATCCAACGCCGGGGGTTTTTCTTTGCCGCTGCATAGGGCCGTCAAAAAAATCCCTCACATCGACGCTTCAGGAAACCATATCGAACCCGCCGAGCCTAACGGCATAAAGCTGGAAAGTTTTGTCTTCGACGCCCTCCCGCGGGCCTCAAACTCCATCATCCTCGAAACGCTTCGCAGCGAAGAATTTGCTCCGGTAAAAAATGAAACCGGCCCAGACAGCATCGAAACCTCAAAAAAGCTGATGATTGCTCGCGCCGCTTCTTGGCTTGAATCTGCCGGCCTCGCCATCCCCAAAAAACCTGATAAATCACCTGATTGTGTTATCGAAATCGCCCCCAGTTTCGCCCTCGAAAAAGACGACGTCAAAGGCAATGCTTCGCAAAATCCCCCAAATCAAACCCAAAGATAAACTCTACCTTGCCTAATGGCGTTTACCTCTTCCCATGTTTATTTACATAATCAACCCTCGCATCTAAATCTTTCTCACTGAAACAAAACCGTTTATCAAATCCTCTCGTCCACACCTTACCCTCGAATCCACGCTCTCGTAGTGCATAATACGCCGCAGTCCTAAGGCGATTCACAACCATATCTACTGGCCTGCCGCCGCCTTCAATAACAGCGTGTACATGTTTGCTCTGAACCGATACCGCAAGCACATTCTCACCGATTCTCTCCGCCTCCTGCAAAATGGCACTCCTGACAATCTCACATTGTTCCTTCTTGAGCGTGACTTTTTTACCACTTTGCCTTTTCTTATTGGCTTGTTCTAATCCCTTGCTTACCTCTAATATCTTCCCATTCTTCACAAATCCTCTTTTGTCACCCTGTAACCAGGTGCCATAAGTTGTGAATGTAACCATATATCCGAGTGTCTTTCCCATTAGCGCCAACCCCATCAACGCCTTCCGTTTAGGCGTTGCTATTTAGCCCCCAGCCCGCGTGCTGGGGGTCATTTAATGCTACATCTGCAACAAGTATCACCAAACCGTTTACATTTTCCACACTTTTTATTTAGCCCCGACCCCGCGTGGTCGGGGTCACTTAACGTTACACTTGCAATCAGTATTACCGAACCGCCCATTATCTTCAAGATTTGACGTCAACCCTTTTTAACGCCCGCCGTCTGGGCGTTTGTATTTAGCCCCGGCCTCCGGCCGGGGGTGCATACGCCTGCCCCGCCCCTCTACAATCGAAACGATAATCGTCCTTGTGGTAAATACTCCACAGCTACTATATAATTATTGTCAACGAAAAAGGAATTAAAAATGTGAAAGTAAAAATTGAGAAATGCCTGCCGATTCATGGGCATGGCGATTTACAAGAACTTACCAGAAACGCACATTTTTTTGATGAGCATGCTATCATTGAAAGGACGATAAAATGAAGTCTCTTGAAAAGTTAATGGTAAGGTTGAAAATCAGGGTTATTCTGCTTGTGGGCTTGCTAATAGGAATTGCATTGATATTTATAGCAGCTTTCAGCTTCAAAGGTGCGCCACTAGTTATTTGTTTGGTTGTGGGTGCTTTGCTTGTTCTTGGTTCTTGGGCCAAAGTAGCCCTTTATGATTATGGTAAGCAAGTTATAAAACTACATGAAGCAGAAAAGCTTACGGAGGAGAACAGAAAACTGCGTGAGACCGAGGCAATTCTCTCCCAACAGCTTGAACAGGCCCGTGAGAAGAAGTTACAGGTTCTAAATATTCAACCAATACTCAAATTGGGACTCCTTGAAGCAGATTGCCAAATAGCTCGATGTTTTGATTTGTATATAGACAAGAACGGTCAAATCATAACTGACGAATCCAGTAATGAACCAAGTGGGATTATAAATGCATTTCTTAGTGGTTTACTAGGGGAGCGGAGAACGCGATTCATCGGTACGCTTAACATAAACTTCAAAGCAAGGTATGGTGTTGATCTTAAGAATTTGAGAATAAAGCGTGATAATAATTCTAAGACAGTATATGTCGAAGGTGCTAATATAACCTATCAAGGAACTAGTGGAGATTTTCCCCGAACTTCGTGGGAAGGATGTGTTGTACTACGAGAACTGTCAAGCGGTGGCTGGATAGCCGACGACGAGGCATTGAAGTTGGAATCCCCTTGTAAAGATATTTGCCGTGATTATGTTGAAGAAAGTCTCAAAAATGGACCTGAAGAACTGGAATGGCTTAAAGGTCCTTTGCAGGATACTGTAAAGCATCTTTTGCTAATGATGATCGTGCCCTCCGATTACTCCCTGAAGTTCGTTGATAAAATAGAAGGACAATCTGTGCCTTTCTTTGAATATACTGCAGATTTAGGCTTGGATACACCTCAACTTGAATAAATAGGTGGCTGCTGGGCTTTTTAGCACATTCGAATTGAAGGAGATAAAATGAAAACCGGTAAACCGCCTTTTGAAGAGGTGTGGAATCGTATTAAATCGCTCGAAGGGGCAAAGTTCAAAACCAAGACTGGATTACCATTCACTTTTAAGCTTTTTGGCAACACATTCAAACCAAGTCGAACGGATTATAACATCGCAAAAAGCGATTTTAAAAAGGCCTTTGACAGAGTGCCATTTGATGATGGGCCTTCAGTAGTAAATAAAATAGTGCGGGGTCCGTCATACATATGGGCAGTTCTTCATGATAAGCGCATACGTAGGAGTGACTGGTAGAAAATCGTTTGATATGTAATAGTTACTACTTTAACCTGACAAACGACCTTGTACGCTTGTGGCGTATTCTTCTGTTCATTCGTTCATCTGATACGCTACATTGTCGCTTGTCTTAAAGGTCTCGTATGAAAGATTTCTTCGAGAAAAACAAAGTACCACTGACTATTATCGTTGCTGCGTTTTTAATTGCCGGTTCAATCTGGCTGTCAAAAAGGCCGGCACCACAACAACTGCCGAAAACAGCAAAACCGTCGCAACATGCCGCTACACGCATCGATTACACTGAAGCCCCGAACCACGTGGGAGAATATGCTTGTGTGTCAGGTAAAATAGACCATGTTTATACTTCTCAAAAAGGCACTATATTTCTGAATTTCTGTCCCGATTACAAAACCTGTCCGTTTGGCGCTGTAATTTTTGGTTCGGACGCATATAAATTTCCCAATCCAAAACAATACGAAGGAGAAATTGTGGAAATCACCGGCTTGATAAAGTCTTATCAAGGCCGGCCGGACATTATTCTCAATGACCCGGGTCAAATCAAAATTTTACCTCTCAAGTCTTCATCTATTAAAGAAGCCCCGGCTCTTTACCGCGTTGTGGAAGTAATTGACGGTGACACAATCAAAGTCGATATTGGAGGAAAAATTGAAACTGTAAGGCTGATTGGAATGGATACCCCTGAGATAGCAGGTCCTTATAATCCGCAGGATGATTATTTCGGCCCCGAAGCCGCCCAATATACTAAGAAACTTTTGGAAAACCAGTCGGTCTATTTAATCCCGGACCCGATGCAGTCAAACAGAGATAAATACGATAGACTTCTAAGATATGTCTTTTTGGAAGATGGCACTTTAGTCAACGCTAAACTCATTGCGGAGGGGTATGCTTATAATTATATATATGAGCCGTTCCAGTTTATGAAACAATTCGATTATTTAGAGAAGCAGGCGAAAGAAAACCAGTTAGGGCTATGGAGCGGCAAAAAAACTAAAAACTAATGTGTAGTAGTCATTACTTAACCTGACAAACAAGTTTTTCCTGCCTTCAACTTTATAAAAACAATCGTATCGGCCAAAGGCCGAACACCACAACTCAAAACTAAGAATTAAAAACTCAAAACTATTTTCCACGCCTCCAGCGGATGAACCAAAAACCTCAAATTCCTCATTCAAAAATCCCCGCTTCTTAAAGCACTCCATAAGTATATATGCATATACTAATATACTTCCCGCCGCTACGCCAGCACAACCCCCAAACTTCAAAATCCGCATCCAAAAAACATCATAAATTCCCGTGGCAATAAAAAATACGCCCTCCGGCGGTTCCTCCAACTAACAACTATCGACCAGCGACTATCGACTAACTTGCCCGCCTCCGGCGGAATCTGCAAAATCTCCGTCTTCTTATCTCATCTTATCTCATCTTACCTCATCTTACCTCATCTTACCTCTTCTTACCTCTTCCGCCCATTTACCAAAAAGCTCATAGTCATTTGGATTAGTCAAAAGGACTACGAATCTATTTTAATTCGTCATTTTTATCTGCGAAATCTGTGCTTAAAAGCCCCTAACGGCAACTCTCTCTCGCACCTTGCTTACGCTGTTGCTGCCTGCCTGTCAGTCCCGGAAGGCTGTTATCCGGGACCCAGAATGCCTGCCCCAGCGAGTTGTAGGCAGGGGCCGTTGGCGGGGACCCATTATCCGGGACCCAGAAACCAGCAATCTTCCGATATCTATGCTTGTATGCAGTATACTGCAATATAGCATACCGCCAGACAGCCAAAAATCAGCAACCCCAAAACCCCAATCACAAGAAAGATGCTCGTACGCAACTTGTGGTGAGCTTGCCTGCCCTGAGCTTGTCGAATGGGTCGAATCCAAGCGCATACGCGCTTTACGTATGCGGCAGTTTTTATTTTCTCGCAATACGAAACACCATCCCGGCATCCAACAACACCGCGTAACATCCCTTCCGCCTTCCGTTTTTCGCTCTGAGTTCTATGTTGGATGTTTGACGTTCGCTACTTGTTCCTCGTCCGTCTTCCATCATCCGTCATCTGTCTTCTGCTTTCCATCCTCCGCCCTCCGCCTTCCGTCATCCGTCGTCTGTTCTCTTGCTCCTCCCGCCCCTTCCCCGTTCTGCCTCGCTGCCTCTCTTGCCTCGAATCTTTTTCTATCCACAATTTTATCCGCCTCTGGCGGAATCCACTGACTTATATCAGCGTCCATCCTCCGTCTTCCGTCGTCTGTTCTCTAATCTCTAATTCCCTAATTCACCAATCCGCTAATCTCCTGTTTCCCCTTCTCCACCCCCTCCCCCTATCTCACACCCCCTCTTGCCTCAAATCTTTTTATATCCACAATACCTACTGTCTTGTACCGTGTATCGGGCATCCAGCATCTGTTGTTCGTTTTCTGTCCTCGAGTCACGAGCGACGAGCCATGAAACCATCGCGGCCTTCGGCTGCAACAGCTACCAAGCAACCAACTCAAAACTCAACGCTAAAAGCTCAAAACTCAAAACTCCTTCCTTCTTCTATCCCCCTCCGCTATCTTCTTCCTCCCCATTCTGCCCTCCTCTCTTGCGTTGTGGAATTATCTATCCAAAATATCTACTGTATTATGTAGATTGCCCAGTTCCCCCAAATTAACTAATCAGCCAATCTCTAAATGGCTTGGCTTCGTCCCTCTGTGACTAATTTCTCGATGAACCATGAGCTAAAAATGCTCTGCACCCTCATCTACACATCCACCCATTCACTCATTAACGCCTTCAATCATTTGCGCAAGGGGGTACTTCAATCATGGTCCAAAAAGGGTCAAAACGGTGCAATTTTTGTCAATTTTTTGTTATTTTTTGTGAAATTTTTGCAAATTTTTTACAATTTTTTGCAATTTTTTCACGTGACTTGCGCATTTGATGCGAAATTTCATTTGTGGTCGCAGCGAATCTCAAATTATCTGGTTGCTCTTTACGACAAATCTTGGTAAGAAAGCGACTTAAGCAATATGGTGAGCATAGTCGAACCAAATATGTCCGAGCCGGTTAAAACATATCGTGTGTTTATAAGTGCCGCCGAGCCAAGTGCCGACGCTCACTGCGCCGCTCTCATAACCGCCTTGAAACAAACAACTTACGACATTGACCTGGTCGGCGTAGGCGGCCCAAAAATGGCGCAGGCTGGTTGTCGAATCCTCGAAGTCACCATCGGAAAAGCCGCTATGGCGTATAATGCGTTTCGCCATGTAATTACTTTTTACACCCTTGTACGACGCATAACTCGTTATTTGAAAAGTACTAAGGTCGACCTGGTAATCGTCTGTGACTCACCAGCTTTTAATTTCCACATCGCAAAAGTCGCCAAATCGCTCGGCATAAAAACCTTTTTCTATGTTGCTCCGCAGTTATGGGCCTGGGGCAGCTGGCGAATAACAAAACTCAGAAGATATTGTGATAAGCTCTGTTGCATACTGCCTTTCGAGCAGAGCTGGTTTGCCGAAAGGGGCATCGATGCAGTTTACGTTGGCAACCCATTGCTCGACGGACTGAATATTGACTCGGCCGCTCAGGCAAGAAAACACCTTCATTTTCAGCCTAAAAACACCAGATTTGCCATTATGCCCGGCTCGCGAGCTGCTGAAATTGATTCGCTGTGGGTCCCGATGCAAAAGATTGCACTTCGGTTAAGGCAGAAATATCCGCAGGCTGTTTTTACCGCCGTGGCTGCCGATAGCGAAAAAGAACAGCTTCTCAAAAAGACCCAACTTCCCGATTTTGAATGTCATTATACGGTCGGCTCGGTTAGCGGCACCGCTGCGGAGTGCGACTTTGCGATTGTGGCAAGCGGCAGCGCTACTTTACAGGTCGCGGCGGTAGGCTGTCCTATGGTGATAATGTACCAGTCCAGCAGGATTTTGTGGTTTCTGCTTGGGCAATGGCTTCTGAAGACAAAATATCTTTCGCTTGTGAATATCCTGGCAAACAGGGAGCTGGTGCCGGAATTTATGCCGTATTTTTCTTCGATTAACCCGATTGTTGAGACTATCGAAGGGCTTTTAAGCAACAGAAACAAATTGTCCCAAATCAGTAGCGAGCTCATCAGATTGGCAGCTTCGGCCCAACTCGATAACACATCACAAAAGGTCGCACAGGTCGCCGTCGAGATGTTAGACAAGACCGGCGGTGGATGATGGAAGACAGAAGATGGATGACAGATGCTCGATACCAGATACTTGATACTCGAAGCTCGATGCAGTTCATCGGACATTGTGGATATAGAAAGATTCCAAGCGAAGGGGGAAGGGTGGGTAACAGAGGAGTAAAAGGCAGAAGGCAGGAGGCGGGAAATAGAAGACAAGAGCCAGAATACAGAAGACGAACGACGGAAGATGGACAAGGGAGGGGAAATGGGGGGTGTTAAGTTGTAACGATTTGGTTCGGCAGGCTCACCATTTGGGCAAGATGGGTAAAGTAGGCGAGATAAAATTTCGCATCAAACGCGCAAGTCGAGTGAAAAAATTGCAAAAAATGGTAAAAAATTTACAAAAATTGCAGAAAATAACAAAAAATTGACAAAAATTGTACCAAATTGACGCATTTTGGACAGTAATTGAAGCACCCCCTTGCGCATTTGAGCGCGCGGGAAAAACTTGCGCAAATGATTGAATTTTCTTTGGCTACAGAGGAGTTTTCACAACAAATGCGCAGGCAAAAGAATTCCGAAAAACATCGGGCAACAGACGTGCGGAAACAACACCGCAGGTGTCGCATCAAAAGCGCAAGCGAAATAGAGAATATTTCGTCACAAACGCGCAAGCGGAAAACAGGAGTCAGGAGACAGAATACAGTAACCCGAAGACAGACAACAGAAGACGGACGACAGATAACCGGTAATACTTAGGATATTGTGGATAGACAAAGATTCGGGGCAAGGGAGGCGGAGGCAAGGTAAGGGAGGGGCAAGCAATGGAGGGGTTAAAGGGTAGCGGGTTTTGAAGTTTGCGGGTTGTGCTGTGGTGGCGTCAGAAAGTATATTAGTACATGCGTATATACTTATGGACTGCTTTAAGAATCAAGGTTTTGAGAATGAGGGATTTGTGAGTCGTGGCTCGTCGCTCGTGACTTGTGGCTCGGAGCAGAAGACAGGAGTCAGAATACAGGAGACAGAATAATTAAAAAGTTAAAATTGAAAATCCAAAACCAAAGCTAAAAAGTTAAAAGTTGCGGGCAAAGTTATTTGTTGAAAGTTGGGCGATTTTGGGTTGCGCGGTGCTGCCGAAGGCCGCGAGTCGATTTAAGATTTTCGATTTATGATTTGAGGTTTTCCACTACCTGTATCAGTAGGCGGTGATGCCACACAGCGTCAGAAAGTATATAAGTATATGCGTATATACTTATGGAGTGCTTTAAGAACCAAGGTTTTTGGATGAGAGGTTTTGAGGTTTTTGGTTCGTTCGCTGTTGATGCCGGAGGCCGCAATGGGAAGAAAATCAAAAATCAAAAATAAAAATTGCGGAACTGCTTCGCGAGGATTTTATTTGGCGTTTAGCGGATAGGAAAGAAATACAATACCTAAGATACTTAGGTATTCTCCTTCTAAGTCCTAAATCCTAATAGCTAAATTCTAAACAAATTCGAATCACCAAAGCACGAAATTCAAAACGAAACTGCAGGAATTTCGGGGTAAAAATTGGGGTTTATTTGTTGAAAGTTGGGCGATTTTGGGGGAGTTCGTTTAGCGTACAGCGTTCAGCGTTTAGCGGACAGGGAAAAACCACAATACCTAAGATACTTAGGTATTCTTTTTTTCTAAGGCCTAAATCCTATTACCTAAATCCGTTTCTGCTGAGGCTTCGGACTTTGCTTGTGCTACGCCGGACAGACGGCGACAGGCCGCTACGAGAGGACGCAACAGCAAATTTATTAAAATTGAGGTTTGCAAGGTTTAAGTTTGCAGGTAGAATTGGTTAGTAAGTTAGACATTGTGCGGAAAGTATATATAAACAATAGTTAGCAGTATATAAGGAACATGAAAACAGAAGCATTATCACAAGATGTAATTGATCAACTTTGGTCGCTAAAGACCTGCTAGACAGGATTAGTTTTTCGCCTACGGTAGATCCTGATAGGTTTACTATGGCACATCATGTACTAACGGCTCACGATGCAGCAGAATTAGCACTTGCCGGAATCGCTCGCCATTTAGGGAAGCTTCCACAATCGCCTAAAACCTTTTTAATGGATTATTTCTCACCTATTGCTGAAACTCACCCCGGCGAGGAAGTGCAGGGAGAGATTATTTCTCTCAGTTGAACACCGTTCGTACAGCAATTAAACATCAAGGTGTGTTTCCAGATCCTAAGCAATGGTTTAGAGTAGGCGAAAAAACACGCAGTTACGTTTCAATTTGGTGCGGAAAATATCTTAGTATTTCATTAGATGACCTTGATGAATCAGATATGATTTCTGACCCTAAAGTGAAAAAGCAATATGATATTGCCAAAAAAGCATTTGTTAAGGGTGATTATAAAAGAGGTTTTAGAGAATCTTGCGATATCCTTACATTTATTGTTTGAAAGTAATCGTGCTCTACGCAATCTAAAGGTAGGTACACCGCGGGCCGAAGACGCTTTGAAGTTGTCTGCTTTTGGCGTTCATGCAAATGAATTCCTTGCTCTTCAAGAATTTCTTACCGCGTTGCTATTCAGGAACGGAGGTACATTGGCAGCAAGAAGAGTTCGGTCATCCCGCTAATTGGGGGCAGGATACTGCAGAATTCTGTCTGAAGGTATTCGTAAGTGTCGCTTTGCGCATACAAGATGCACAAGGGATTCCTGGTGCTATTGAGTTTGACTATATCTATGAACACAAAATCACCGCCTTAGTTGATAATGTTGAAATAGTTCAAGAGAGAGCCAAAGAACTTTTTGGGCCTAAAGAGAAAGTGGTTGTTTATACGCTTAAAAAAGGAGAATCAATTCAGGGGAAGATAACAAAGCAAGGCAGTCCTATAGCGGCTGCACTTATCGGCCAAGAGTATAAGCCTATTTTGTCCTTTAGGCGTTATAAAGAACCAGTAATATTTGGAGAAATTGAAGCGGATAAAGTCCGTGTTACTTGTGTTCCAAAAGATAATGAACTCATTCACAAATATTTTCCTAATTTACCAGAATTGGAATATGAGTAATAATTTTGTGAGATAGGAGTTATGAGGCGTCTATGGGCACTTTATAATAAAACGCCAGAGGAATTTAATAGGGTAATTATCTCATAGGGCAAACTGTCGCAACTCATATTCCGCGTGCTGGCGAGGCACTTACAATTGGCGATCAAGTCTTCCGCCAATTGCTTCGGGGTTTTCGAGGTTGGGAGAAACTGAAAAAAAGAAAAAGCTCAAGAGGAGGAGATTCATTTACAGTTTACTAATGATGTTTGATTATTGAATGAGATTAAAAAGTTCTACTTTCTGCTTGATTACTCACTTTAATAGGCATAGGATTTTATAAAACTAATCTTGGTAGTTTTTGAGGGTTTACAGTGCAGAGGATATTAACCAAAAACATGATTAAAGATAAACTGAAGTATTTACATTCAAAACTGCCCTCTAGACCAACTGCGGTTATCGAACCTTATTCGCTGCCAGAAGGTGGATTGAACGATATTCGGCAGTCAAATTACTCCCAAGCCTCCCTTCAGAGAATATCTGACCACATTGGTTATTACTTGGGACTATTTGAAAGTGTGAAAATCAGTTTTGCGGAGGAACGTGAAAAAATCTGGGTCGGCAATAGTAATGGAACGTTGACTTACGGTACAAGTAAAAACCCGGTATGTGGGCTTTACAAAAGAGCTTCCCTCGGCCGTGGTGAAATATTACTATTGAAAAAACCCAACTTTGAAATAGAGCATATACTTGCAATTCTCGCTCACGAATGCACCCATAACTATTTGTATCATCATCAAATAAATAATCCGGACGAGGTGGAAAATGAAGTTTTGACAGACCTTGCTGCTGCGTATCTAGGATTAGGTACTCTTATTCTCGACGGATATGAGGCAATTACAGAAGAAATTGGTTATGTCGCTACTAAAGATATTCGCTATGCTATTGTATATTCTGCAAAACTGAGAAAGCTAAAAGAACTTGCTTCGTCTCTACCATTGTTGGACCGTATAAATGTTTCTTTTTACTTTTTGAGCCAAAAACTACTGCGGTCTTGCGAGTCGGATAGGGAGTAGTGATACTGAGGAGATGGCGACAGTAAGAACATATGCCCGATAGAGACGTTAAGACAATTCGAGATTTGATTTATTATCAGTATGCAAAGATAATTGCACGGAGGGCGTTTGGGGCGGCGGATGGGAAAGAGGCGAAGAAACATAATTACGGGTTTATGAAGAAGACGTTTAGAGATTTAAAAAGCGGGGTCAAGTCGTGGTCGGAGATAACGCGCGAGGACTGGCAGTTTGTAGAGGCCGAGAAGAAGTGCATATACTGCGGGAGCGAGAGCGATTTACATAAAGAGCATATCGTTCCGAAGTCGTTAGGGATTCGGGAGAAGTGCGGGATTTGTGATACGATTCAGGGGATTCATAACCAGATATGGGCGTGCGGGCAGTGCAACTCAATGAAGGGGAGAAAGGGACTGTATCAGTTCTTCAAAGATAAATATCCGGGGGAACGCAAATTCTATGACCTGATACCGCCATTGTTAGAGAAGAAATATCTTAAGACGATTTACAACTGCCATTTGTGTGCGGGGACATTAGACGGCGGCGATATAGATGGCGATGGGGAACTGACGGTTTTAGATATCGACCATATTATCGCATAGCAGTGACCCCGCATAGTGATGGCGGGGCTAATCGGCTCAAAATGACAAGGTCATTTTTTTGTTTTCGATGTCGGAGGCATCGGGTAAAATGAATTGGTGATTGGATGAATCGTATCCGCCGCAGGCGGACAAGTTTGATTTGTAATAGAAAAGCAAAGGAGCAAAAATGGAAACATTCACCTCCGTCGACGAAATTCTGGATTTTGCGATTTCAAGGGAAATTGAAGCGGAAAAGTTTTACAAAAGGCTTGCCGGCTGGGCAGACGACCACAAAATGCGCGATGTATTCGACAAGTTTGCCATAGAAGAACTCAGACATAAGATGAAACTGGAGGCGATTAAACGGCAAGGCAAAATTGAGCTTGACGAAGAGAAAGTTCAAAACCTCGGCATAGCAGATTATGCTGCTGAGGTGAAGCTGCAACCCGATATGAGCTACGCCGACATACTGATTATAGCGATGAAAAGGGAAAAGGCGGCGTACCGGCTGTACCTGGATTTGGCAGCATCGGCCTTGTCGGAAGAACTGACAAACACATTCCTGATGTTAGCCCAGGAAGAAGCGAAACATAAGCTGCGATTCGAAATTGAATACGATGACGCAGTTTTGAAGGGAAATTGAAGCACAGACAACGGAATCAATTTTGTTATGGCGGGGGTATTTCGGCGGTGACTAATTCGCGGCCGAGGCGGTAGGCGTCGTTAAGAGCGGTTGGGTGCTGTTTTATTCGGCTTGGCTCTTCAATCTGGTTGATAAATAAGTCGGCAACGTAATTAAACTCGAGGACATCAAGCCAATACTTCATCGTAAGGCGGATGCTATCGAACATTTTTTTGCTTTTTGAGCCGCCGACAGCGATGACCATAGCGGCGGTCTCGCTTAGTTGTAAAAAGCGGTTTTTTGAGGACGTATTATTAAGCCCAAAGGCACTGGCAGCGGTCGATAAGGAGCTTAGCCTGGGCGCAGACGGTCATAAAAAATATGGGGTGGCGAAAATCAAACGGTCGGCATCGAGCATTTTCTGGAGAATTAGCTGGAAATCGTCCTGAATCCGGCATTTGCCGGTGGCGTAGCAGGCGTTAGACTCATCGCAGGGAGCAATTTTGAAATCACGCAGGCCTATATATTCGGTTGAGGCACCTGCGGATCAGCGCCAGCAAGTGCCTGACGCAATAACAGGTCGCTGCTGCCATCAACTCTGGGACTTGCTGAGATGCCAAGTACTTTCAGATTCATATTCGCGGTAAGTTCCTTTCCGCCTTCGTAAAAACCTGCACCACAGGGGTGCAGGCTAACCAAATTAGACCGCTCCCTCACGGTCGCGGCTCTGTGCTGGGCCTAAATTTGTGGTTGGGGGTGAGACTGTATAATCGTTTTTTGTGTTTAGTGTTTATATGAGCGGCGACGACTTTGCCGACAAAAATGATATGGTCGCCAGCGACAGTCCGCGACTGGAGTTTACATTCGAAATTTGCGACGGCGTCGGTGAGCAAAAGAGAATCAATCTTCTTGGCAGGTTTAGTTTCGCAATCGAACTGGGCGAATTTGTCGGAGTCGCGGCCGGACCTTGAGCCAAAGAACAAAGCGGCATGGGCCATGTCCAACGAGGGAAAGGCAATGGTAAAACATTTAGAGTACCGAATACATTTGACGGAGTAATGGCCTTTATCAAGGGCGATTGCCATCATCGGCGGAGTGCCGGAAGCGACTCCGACAAATTCGCCCAGTTCGATTGCGAAACTAAACCTGCCCAAGAAGATTGATTCTCTTTTGCTCACCGACGCCGTCGCAAATTTAAATTCCAGTCGCGGACTGTCGCTGGCGACCATATCATTTTTGTCGGCAAAGTCGTCGCCGCTCATATAAACACTAAACACAAAAAACGATTATACAGTCTCACCCCCAACCACAAATTCAGGCCCAGCACAGAGCCGCGACCGTGAGGGAGCGGTCTAATTTGGTGCAGGCTCACCCCTGTGGTGCAGGTTTTTACGAAGGCGGAAAGGAACTTACCGCGAATATGAATCTGAAAGTACTTGGCATCTCAGCAAGTCCCAGAGTTGATGGCAGCAGCGACCTGTTATTGCGTCAGGCACTTGCTGGCGCTGAATCCGCAGGTGCCTCAACCGAATATATAGGCCTGCGTGATTTCAAATTACTCCCTGCGATGAGTCTAACGCCTGCTACGCCACCGGCAAACCCAGTTCAGGACGATTTCCAGCTAATCCTCCAGAAATCCTCGATGCCGACCGTTTGATTTTCGCCACTCCCATATTTTTTATGAC
>CAVXEF010000013.1:0-29522 GCA_963760535.1 uncultured Phycisphaerales bacterium | reverse complement strand
TCTGGACGCAGGAGTTCTCGGCGCTGACCACTAACAATACCCTCTTAAATAGAGAGGTGCAAACGGGCCGATACGATTCGCTTATCGCCGAAGCAGACAAAATTCTGGCAGATGCGGGCAAAATCTCCGAAAAAAAAGAAGATGCTTGAAATCGCATTTATTCTCAATGCTTGGCACGCCCTGAGACTCGTCGAAAAATTCGATGCTTATGTCTCAGTTGAGGAACACACCTCGCTCGCTCACGACCCTGAGCGGGCTGTCGATTACGCAAAGCGTTTTTACGCCATCTGCCCGCAGCGATTTATTATCAAGATTCCGTTTACGCCCGCAGGTCTTTTGGCAACCAGAAAAAGCTCGGAAGAAGGAATTCCGGTGAACCACACACTCGGGTTTTCAGCCCGTCAGAATTACGTAATCGCCAGAATAGGAAAGCCCGCTTACGTAAATGTTTTTCTTGGCCGTTTGAATAGCTTCGTTGCAGATAATAATCTCGGTGATGGTGCTTACATCGGTGAAAAGGCGACACTCGCTTCCCAGGTTGCGGTAAGAAAGCTGCGGCGGCAGAACCTGTCGCCTTCCCGGCAGATTGGTGCCAGCTTTCGTGCAGGCCCGCAGGTTCGCGACTTAGCCGGTATTGATGTAATGACGATGCCGCCGAAAGTGGCAGGCGAGTTCCAGGATTTGAATCTTGCTGCTGACCAAATCTCAGACAAAACCGCCGCCGATTATAAGCCCGGCGTAAATCCGGATGTGGATATCGATGCAATCAGACTGAACACGCTTTGGGATATCGACGATGCTCTTATTAGCTGTGTCGATGCCCTCGAAAAGGAAAACCTCGACAGTTTTACGCCTGATGATTTGGTTGTTTTTTTTGCCGAGTACCGCTGCGGCGATGTAATGGTCCGCTGGAGTGATTCGCAGATTCAAACCAGCACACAGGAGGGCAAAATTCCGAGGATTGATAACTGGCGGGATGCCCTTACAGGTAGGGCAATCGGCCTCGACAGTCTGATGAATCTGGCTGGCTTAAACAGTTTCGCCGTTGACCAAAAGGCTATGGATGAGCGGGTCCGCCACGTTCTCGCCAGCCGGTGATTAGTATCTGGTGATTGGTAACTATCCAATCATTTAACCAGTTACCATTTAATCAGTTACCAATAGTTGTTGACGAGCGTCCGGCGATTATTGATAATTGGTAGTATCTTTGCATTGTGCTCGCCTTCGCGTAGCGATTCGGCGGAGCGAGGTTGGCATATGTTGATGAGCGGGTTTTAACATTGATTTTCCGGAGGTAGATTATGATAACGGCACTGGGGGCTAATACCATAAGGGACGTAAGTAGCATAGGCAGATTCTCGCGGTTTTTCTGGCAGGCGATGTCGGCATCAGCCAACAGTTGTGCGAAGTCGGCGACGTATTCTTTGATATGGGCGCAGATGAATCTCATCGGTGTTCGCAGTGTCCCGATTATAATGGTGACGGGTGCATTTGTCGGGATGATTTTGGCGATTCAGGCTTACGACCAGTTGGCGGGTATGGGGCTGGAGGAGCATCTGGGCATCTTAATTAACATTTCAGTGGTGAAAGAGCTGGGGCCTGTTCTTGCCGCGGTAATGTTAGCCGGTAGGGTCGGCGGCGCTCTGACGGCTGAGCTTGGAACTATGCGGGTTACCGAGCAGATTGATGCCGTAAGGAGTATGGGCACAGACCCCGTACGGTATCTGGTTGCGCCGCGGGTATTGGCGTGCCTGCTGCTTACACCGGTGCTGATTATTTACGCCGACCTTATGGGTGCTGTAGGTGGATTTTTCATAGGGGTTGTTCACCTGCGGAATCAATAGCTGGGCCTACTGGAATTTCAGCGCCTCGGGCGTGGAACTGTGGGACGTGAGCATCGGGGTTGTAAAGGGGTTCTTTTTTGGCGGGGCAATCGCCGTTATAGGCTGTTATAAAGGCTTTACCTGTAAGGAAGGTGCACACGGCGTCGGCCAGGCCTGCACTGAGGCTTTTGTCGCCAGCTTCATAACGATATTGGCGCTCGATTTTGCACTGGCTGTTATCTTCAAGGCGATTTACGCCATCTTTTGGCCGCTCAAAAGTCTGGTTTGAGGAAAAGTTAGGAAATAGAGAATAGATAGTGACTGAAGCTGACCGCAAAGATAAGCCGCGCGAGATCGACAAAGAGGACGTGCTCGCCCTTAAGAATGTTACGAAAAAGTTCGCAGGTAACGTTGTTCTTGATAATATCTCCTTGGGTGTGGAAAAGGGCAAGTGCACCGTAGTGATAGGCCCGAGCGGCTGCGGCAAAACCGTATTGATAAAGCATTTGATAGTCCTGCTTCGCCCGAGTTCCGGCGAGGTCTATTTCAAGGG
This sequence comes from uncultured Phycisphaerales bacterium, assembly GCA_963760535.1. Taxonomy (GTDB): domain Bacteria; phylum Planctomycetota; class Phycisphaerae; order Sedimentisphaerales; family Anaerobacaceae; genus CAVXEF01. The sequence goes on along the minus strand of CAVXEF010000013.1, from coordinate 27,146 downwards.
CATGCGAATCGATAATCTCCAGGAGGATGAACTAAATCTGATACGGACACATTTCGGCTTCCTCTTCCAGGGCGGTGCTTTGTTTGACAGCCTGAGCGTTGCTGAGAACATATTGTTTCCGATAAGACAGCACTACCGAATAACGGTAAGTAGCGGTGTTGACGAGCTTGTGAAGAGCAAGCTCGCAATGGTTGGACTCGATGGTTTTCAGGATTATTACCCGGCCAGGCTTTCCGGCGGCCAACGCAAAAGGGTTGCCTTGGCACGTGCCATTGCGTTGAATCCGGAAGTAATTTTGTACGATGAGCCGACTACCGGCCTGGACCCTACGCGAGCCGACACTATAAATGAGCTTATCCTGAAGCTGCAAAGAGGCCTCGGCGTAACAAGCGTTGTAGTTACTCACGATATGAAAAGCGCTTATAAGGTAGCGGACCGTATTGTTATACTTCACGAAGGCAGGATTCTTGCCGACGGCGATGCTGAGTATATTCGTAATCATCCCAATCTTGTTGTTCAGCAGTTCATCAAGGGTCAGGCCAGCGAAGAAGACCTCGCAGCTATTCGGGCCGGCGGGTCCATTTCGCAGGCTCAGTTCGAACCTCGGGATTTGAAACGATATTAAAGTGTAAAAGAACGCTGGCGACGGCATAGTTGTTAATATCTTCTGCTTGTGGCTTTGCTGCTGCTTTTGTAATTGACGAAGAAGTACCGCAGGGCGTCGATTGGGTGGTCATATAGGCCGTCTTTTAACGGCAGTTCCATTCTGCTGCCGGTCGCATTTTCCGGGTAGTGATAGCACTGCATCGCCTCTATCAGCCTTTCGCACCTCGGCGAGATTACAAGCCTGCTTTTGCCGTCGCCGGCTCTTATAGCCCTTCGGATAAGCTCGATACCTTCCAGAATCGAACTTCGCCGGTACCGCGTTGTTATTCCGAGTGAGCGAAGCTCACGGATAGCACTTGTGCCTGTGATGTCATTTATCCCTGCACCGGCTGGGTCGCAAAACGTAGCGGCCACTCGGCCCTCGCCGCCAGGCGTCCTGCGTGTGATTTCCTCGGCGTGCACATCAATAGTTGCCCTGCTGCGAACGTATTCATCTATCACCCGAATAACCCCTTCTTCATCTACTTGAATCCACAAACACACGAACGGGTTTACAAAGCCGAAGTCAATTGCCCGATACAACGGCAGATTCGGGTCATAATCGATTTGCTTGACATGAATAGTTGGGTCGAACTCAGCAAACACAACATCCTCGAGGCTCGGCCTTTTACAGAGCATCTCAGCTTCCCAGCCTGCCCTGCTGGCTCGCCGCATTTGAGTTATGCAGTCGTCAATCTTCAGGTAGCCGCAGGCCCGTTTTGCTTTGCTCTGGCAGTCTGCCCACAGAGGACATTGTGAACAGTTTCTGTCGGTGCATTTCTCTATCACCTCCCACATACACCACTTGAAGACCGGCGTGTCGAACTGATTTGCTGATGAGACGATTTTTTGCATCAGTCCATAAGGGCGGTGCATTGTGCTTATTGTTTCCATAGCTGCCAATAGTCCATCTGTGCTTTGCGTTGTGAATTTTGCCGCTGCGAAGACGTCATTATCGAAAAGCTCGACTTCGTCACAGCGCAGCTTATGGGTATGCTGGCCGCGAACACTCATCGGTGATTGTGTCAGGACTTCAACTGCCGAATTATTGATAAATCTGCATCCGGTTTTTAGAATTTTACCGGACAGAAATTCATCGAACCCCTTCTGTAAAAACCCTAACAGGTATTCGTACATTCTGCCGGACTGCTCACCCGAGCCGCCTAATATCCTCACTTGGCAGTTAGATTTAAAAACGCAGTCTAAAAGTGTAGCTACGGCCGCCAGTTTAGTTTTGCCGCCGCTGCGATTGGCCCATACCACTGCGTCGGCGTTGCTTCGCTTTTTGGCGGCGAAGTCTGCAGAAAAACTATGCCATAGATACTCCATCGGACTGTTATGCTCAGGGCAGATTTTTTTGCCGGGAATGTCAATTCCCACGAACACTTTGACATAATTTTTGACGTCCTTTTTTGTTATAGGCCGATTCCGCCGAAGTGCCGAGTAAACGCCGGCTGCCTTTTCAATATCACTGCTGTTTTTGTATTCGGATTTTCTAAGTGTTGAGCTTACCATGACCCCGCCCTTGTTTTGAGTGTTGGTTTTCGAGGTGTGCAATGTGGATAGCACACTACGATTGTTGTTTGTGCATTTTTTCCAGTCTTACAGCGTGTCTGCCCCCCTCGAATGGAGTCTTCAGCCAAAGCTCCACTATCTCCAGTGCTTCGTGTATTGACATCATCCGCTCACCCAGTGAGAGCATATTGGCGTTGTTGTGTTCTCGCGACAGTTTTGCTGAGCGGAGGTCCCAGCAGACGGCGCATCTTATGCCTTTAACTTTGTTGGCGACCATTGCCTCGCCGTTGCCGCTGCCGCCCAATACGATGCCGCGTTCGAACTCGCCTGCCGCCACCGCTTCAGCCGCAGGCCGAATAAAATCAGGATAGTCACAGGCTTCAGTCGAGTATGTTCCGAAATCGTGAACTTTATGTCCCTGCTCCGTAAGTACCGTCTTAATCTGCTCTTTGTAACTAAACCCGGCATGGTCTGATGCCATTGCTATCTTCATAATCGGCCCTTTTGTTGCGTTATTATATTCGTCAACCACTTTTCTTCAACTGTTTTTACTTTGTGAGTTTGCATCTGATTCAGGGGAATTTCCTTTCTCATTTGGTTCTGCCAATGCAGCCAAAATTCTGCTCGCAGTTTCGGCTGAAAGCTGCTCGGTTTGCCCTTCATCGCTTTTTTGTTCCTTGTTTGTCTGTTCAGCTTTTTTAGCTGCCTGCGGCCCAGCTGAAGCCTTCGGCGAGGATATAATATCAAGACACGCCTTGCGGGCTGTTTCTTGGTTCTCCGATTCAGTTAGCTGCACCAGTTTCGCCGCAGCCACAAGACAGTATCTGGCAATCAACGCTTCGCTCGCAAGATGCGCACCCGAAATCCGACGGGCGAACTCAGCCTGAAATCCCTCATCTGTGAGCCACTTATTGTAAACGTTTCTGCTCACTCTGTGTTTATCCAGAACCGCTTGTTCGTCAAGCTCGTCTGCAAATAAATCGTCTATTACCGCAAGTTGTCTTTTACTCAGATGTTTTCGCTTGGCCATTGTTGAAAAGTTTTTTCAAAGGGAAAGCCATTTTTTTGTCTGCCTAACACTTGGCACCGTTGAAATTATTAAGGTAATACTGAGCTATATGTGTCAGCGCCGTTGCTCTTTTCGCCGCCTTCTGTTTTTTGGTTTGGGGTTCAGCAACGAGAGAGATAGCGTTCTCCACAATTTGTTGTTGGTTGTCGTTCAGAAAAAACATCATCGGATTCGCAAACAATTGGGGGCGTATATTTGCCGGCTGATTCGGCCTTTTCAGGTTGACAAGACGCTCAATCTGCTTCGTTGTAGCCGGCAAAAGTTTCGCAAGCTCGTCGGCTTTTATTTTTTTATTCAGCCGTCTCAAAAGTGCCAGCTTTTTGTCGAGCTGGTCTGTCCCGACCAGCCGATTCAGCGTAGCAAGCAGAATATCAGTCTGTTCGTCATTTACGTCCCAGACCATTGAGTTGGCCTCTTTGTAGCCGAGCTTAGCTAAAGCTTTATACCGATGTTCACCATTGATTATCTGAAAACAGTCTTTTTTGTGTGGATGCGGCCGAACTATTATCGGCTCATATTGCCCGGTTTGCTCAATGTTACGCACCAGCTTCGCTAGGTTGGCTTTGCTCATCCGGTTTGGATTGCCCGGATGTGCAATAAGTTTTTCCAGCGGTATCGGTTGAAGTAAATTTGTCATAACTAAATCCTGAATTTTATCTTTTCGTTGAACCAGATGTAATACACTGGCCGAAACGTGAGCTTACTCAGTACATATCTTGTCCGTTCGATGCCCGGCTCCATCTGGCGTCTTTTGCCATAGCTCTGCAGAAACATTTTTATTTGTTGCTTAATAAATTCAGCCTTTTTCGGCTGCAGCGACTCGATTTTCCACTGTACTTTCCGCGGCCAGATTAGTTCATCCTCTTCTATTCCAACCATGCTAAACGCCTCGATTAGCTGGACGCACCTTGCCGCTGGTTTTGCCTGGTAGGCCTTCATCCCCGCCTTTTCGAAGAACGGATTAACAAGTCCCATTACCGCCATCGCTTCAATAATCGGCATATTCATTCGAGGCATTGTCTCACGGACTAATGCGCTCGCAAGTCCGAGGCCGCGAAACTTCGGCTCAATAATGACTCTACTGATGCAGCGAATTGTTTTATTGACAAGCGCAAGACCGGTTGCCCTGTCAAAGCCGGAAAATGTGTTGCCGGTGGCGGCGTTTCGCAGCTCAAGAGCGGGACTGGGCATTTTATAAACGATAACACCTGCCGTGTCTACTCCGAGGCGCCTAGCCAACCCCTTTCTCGGCTTCAGCGCGAAAATCGCTGCAAAAGGTCCCAATCGTCTGTCGCGGTAGTGATAATGCGCCAGCCTTTCGTAATCGCCTGCATTGCTGGCGACAATCTCAAGCTTATCTGTAACTGAGCACTGTTGCATTATTATCTTTTGTTTCTTTTGTGGATGACTTCAGTACCGCCGGTCAGCTCCTTGACCACCAATACATCCGGCGACAGGTCCATCAATATGTCTTCGTGACTTGATGCCAGGATAAATGTTACATTATTGCGTTTGGCGAACTTGTGTAGATGATACGAAATCACCGCCGCTGTGACGCGGTCGAGAGTGCTGCAGAATTCATCTGCGAAGACAAACTTTTTTCCTGCTGCCATTGCCATTGCCAGCCGAAACCGGTATTTTTGTCCGTCACTTAGATTTGCCGGCGTATTGAGGACGCAGAAAACATCGTTCAGACCGGCTGTGCTGAGCAGTCCCAGTCCCTGCAGAAGGTCGCCCGACAGACAATCTATGACGGCTTTGTCAGCCGGCAGCTCTATCTCATTGATGTTCACCCTCTTAGATGCAGGTATTGATTTTTCCAGTTCTCTAAGCAGCATGGTCTTGCCCGCCCCCGAAGGCCCTGTTATATATACGATGTCACCGACGTTAATATCCAGACGGCAGCGATGCGTTATGTCTCCTTCTTTCAATCGCTCAGCACTTATGCCGAACATTCTACACACATCCGCTGCTCTGGCACTGATTGTATGCCGATGGGGGAATGTTTTTGAAATTCTGTATGTACCCATAATTTTCTGCTTAGCTGTGAAGTTTATCACGGCCTTTTTCTCTCATCCGTCTTGATTACCTGCACAAGGTGCTGAATCTTTTTGAGACTTTTGCGTACGCCGTAGTAGCTAAGGCTTTGTTCGCCTGCGATTTTTCTTATTGACCAGCCGAGCAGAAAATACTGCTTTGCAATAAGCATTTCTGTACCGTTGAACATCTGTCGGTTCCGCAGGCACGTTATATATTCGCCGTCGATGAGTCTTTTGATAATCTTGTGTATCCTTCTGGCTATGTTTGCTTCGTTCACACCCGCTAAGCGTGCCATCTGTCGAAAGGTGTTGGCGTTGTCTAAGTACATTATCATCAGCAGCCGGTCTCTTCCTGTAAGTAGGTTCACTCTGCTTCGCAGAAGGTCTATTCTGTCGCGAATCTCGTTTCTCGCCTGCAGACTATTCTGTGAAATGTTATTGTGAATTGTGTCCACTGCTGGAACCTCCCTTTAGTTTAATCTGACTTTGGTTTGTGATTTAAGCTCTTCTTAAAAAGCTTTACTGAGCACATCTGCTGATTGCTACAGCTGTTCATTACGGCTTTTTTGTAAAGTTATTTTGATACTTACCTAACATCGGCTATATTTTTACAGAACACACAACAATGTCAAGCGTTTTATTGCATTTTTTTCAAATTTTTTACAAAGTTCACTAAATATTTAATGTTTCTTCGGGTCTTTATTCCTGTGGCACTTGAGAAACGTGGTTTGGAGTAAGAAAAGACTTGCTTATATGTTAAATTGGGCAATTTGTAAGGATTGTGCGGATTAAAGTACTTGGCTTTAGAATATGAGATGACCGGTCTGAAGATTGTGAGAGGATTTCTAAAGCCGCACTTACTGTCTGTGCTTTTCCAGTGTAGCCACGATGAATTGTGGCTAAAATCACTAATCGCGCACCTTTCCGGATAGTTACATATTGGGCTATCGCTACAGTACTTAGCGTTTTTTGTGACCGGTTTTTAGCGTGTTGGCTCAGGTCGGGTGTTTTGCTAAAAAAGCCTTGTATTTTGTGGCTGGCTGGCTATACTTACGATGGAATGTAAGAGGACAAAATGCAGGGAAGGATTCCTAAGGTGGTTGTGGTGGGCGGCACCTATGTCGATATGGCAATAAGGTGCGACCAGATACCATCTGCAGGGCAGAGCTTTATCGGCTCAGCTCTTTCATACATCAGCACCGGTCCCGGCCCGAACGAGGCGGCTGAAGCAGCGATGTGCGGCTGTGAGGTGCACCTTATCAGCAAGGTAGGCGGTGACCCCTTCGGCCAAATGGTAAAGGCAAACCTGGCTGAGTACAACATTGATACCACTTATTTCTACACCGCTGAAGCCAAGAACACAGGTACGGTCGTTACACTCGTCAACGCTGCAGGTGAAAATGCCAGTGTTACTTACCTTGGTGCCAACAGTGCTTTGCTGCCACAGGATATTGAGGCTGCTGAACAGATTATTCGCGAATCTAATGTCTGTCTGATTCATGGGCGATTGCCGCAAGCTGCGATTGTAGCCGCCATTCGCTATGCGAAGCTGCACGGTGCGACCGTCATTCTCAACCCAGCCAGGCCGCTGGACCAGCCCGGCAAAGGCGGTGGTGATGTACCGCTTGAGTACTTCTCAGCTGATATTTTGATTCCTAACCTTTATGAGGCCGCTGACATCACTGAGCATTCGGCGGCCAACATTCATACCGCCAAACTCATCGGCTCCGACCTGGTTGCCCGCGGCGTCAGCTCGGCTGTCATAACGATGGGCAAGCGCGGCTGTATGGTTGTTGACAGGGCTGGTGCCGACCATATCCCTGCTTTTGAGATAGAGCTTGTCGACCAAACCTGTACCGGCGATGCCTTTGCCGGTGCTCTGGCGGCGTCGTGCGCAGTCGGTGATGATATAAGGCGTGCAGTCAGATTCGCCTCAGCGGCGGGGGCCCTGGCCTGTACGAAGTTCGGCTCCATAGAATCTTTGCCCACAAAAGCGGAAATCATTGAGCTGCTGCAGAAGCAGGATGTCGAATAGTTTAGAGCAAGCGAGCATTTCGTTCAGTTGCTGATGATTTATTTAACAACTTTTATTACCCTGTCAAAATTTTACTTCCGGCACTTCGGTTTTTGCCTGCTCGGTTGCTTCGAAGTATTCTACCGGTTTAACGCCTGCCCGCCGGCAAAAGAACGACCCAAAGAATTCTTTTGAGTACGAGTTGAGCTGCTTGGCGGCTTCGTTGTATCTTGTGCGGGCGACTGCTATCCGATTTTCGGTGCCTTCAAGAGCGACCTGAAGGTCTCTGAAATTGTCACTGGCTTTTAGCTGAGGGTAATTTTCCTGTAACAGCAGGAGTCTGGACAAAAATCCGCTGAGTTCGTTGGATGCTTCGATTTTGCCTGCCCGGCTGTCGGCCTGGAAATATTTTTCCCTCGATTTGGCGATATTTTCGAACAGTTCCTTTTCGTGCGATGCATATCCTTTTACCGTCTCCACGAGGTTCGGCACCAAATCGAGTCTTCGCTGCAGCGCCGCATCGATATTTGCCCAGGCATTTTCTGTGTTCTGTTCAAGGTTGACCGCTTTGTTGTAGCCGCCGATGTACCAGGCGAGTACGCCGAGGCCGATTATTAATACAACTACCAATACTGCAATTAAACTGACCCATATCTTACCTGACTCTCTCATTTTTTAACTCCTTTCCTGTTTTTTAATTCTTAGTTTTCAGCTTTAACTTTTTTCACCAGCCTCCGCTTGCGCCGCCTCCTCCGAATCCACCGCCCATACCGCCGCCGAACCCGCCGAATCCACCTCCGAAGCTTCCGCCTCCGAATGAGCCGCTTCTGCCGTAGCCGCCATAACCACCGCGTCCGCCGAACAAAAACGGCAGGAATAACCACCAACCCATACCTCGTCCAAAGCCGCCGAAAATCAACAGCACGAAAAACAGAAGCGGCAGAAAATCACAGCACGGCGGCCATATTCCTTTGCGCTGCATCGACAGGGGGGCAAGTTTCGGCATACCGGTTAAGCTGACGCCGGATTCGTCTGCTATCTTGCGGATAATTTGTAGATTAGCCTCGTAGATTCCCTTGCTGTACTGGCCTTTTTTGAGCAGTGGTGTCAGCACTTCTCTGCCGACACGGCCGCAGTACTGGTCGGTTATAAATCCCTCCAGGCCGTAGCCGACCTCAAACCGGTAGCGTCTGTCTTTGGCCGCCAGCACAAAGAGCATCCCGTTGTCTTTGCCTTTTTGGCCGAGCTGCCACCTTTGCGCATGTTCAATTGCAAACTGCTCAATCGGTACACCTTCTGTCGACTGAATAGTTACGATAATGTACTGCACAGATGTCTTTTGCTCCAATTCCTGCAGGATTCCGTTCAGCGAATGCTCTTCGGAGCTGTCTATCACGTTGGCGTAGTCTTCGACATAATGGCGGGGCATCGGCAAATCAATCCTGGCGTAGGCGGTAGAGCCGATGAATATTATCAAAAGTGTTATTGTTAAATGAGGCAGCAGTCGTCGCATAATCACTCCTGGAGTTCGTCAACAATGACTGCTAATCGGTCGGTCGTTGCGTAGATAGCTTCGAAGTTCTGTTGAATTTCATTATCGCCCAGTCGCACTTTTTTGTGTCGCCAGTTTCTTGCGTTAATCAGGCAGTCTGTCTTTACTGAGAACTCAGCCTGGGCTTTTGTGAAGACCGCCTGCGCCCTGTCCGGGCGGTCGGAATCTTTTAACCATAACATCGCTCGCAGAAGCGGCGCCAGTCCACTTGCAGCCGACACGAGGATGTCACGGATGAGCCTCTTTTGGCCCCCAGCGGTGATGTAGCCTTGTCTCAATCTGATAAGCATAGCTTTTAATTCCCGTTCGCACTGGAGCCGAACATTTTCTTTTGTGAAGCTAAGTTCGGCAAAGGGGTCATCACCAAGAATTGTTTGGTGAATCAGTTGAAAATCCAAAAATTCGATTCCGAAGACGTCTCGCGACCGTTCGATATAAGCCGGCGTCATAAGAAGGGGTGCGGCGAGTTTTTTCTTTCTCATTGTCTTCGCCATTTTGGCGAGGGTATTCAGCGAATCTAAATTCTGTTTAGCGAGGATAAGAACACTATTGATGTTACTTTTTCCGGGTACAAAATCACCGGTCAGACTGCTGCCGATGATGGTGATACTTTTCAGATTTTCGCCCAGCTTTTCTATAAGTTTCTCTGCAAAGGTGCTTACGGAATCACGAATCTCACTTCGCAGCGGAGCTAACTTCAGTTCATTGTTTTTTGTGGTCATCTTATTCTCCTTCATTTTGGAGGTTGAATCTGATTCAGGTTGCGTTAGTTTATCATCTTGGGCCGGCGGGTACAACCGCGAGTTTTTTGACAGAAAAAATGCCAAATTGACAGGGTGACATCTTTTTTTGGTACCGATTGAATCCGAAGCTGGAACTTTCGGAATCTACTGAACTATTTTGGATAAATCAGCTTGATGTTTTTTTTGTTTGCCGCTTTGTGCCAGGCTTTTGATGGGCTGGTGTCGGTAACGATGTAATCAAGCTCGTCGATGTCCGCAATCTTATAGAGGGCGGGATTATCAAACTTCGTATGGTCGCCGACAAAGATTACCTCGCTGGCTTGTTTCAAAGCAAGCTTTGCAAATTCGACCGTAGCGACATCGGCGCCGCTGATACCCGCATCTATTGTAATGTCGTCTGCGCCGGTAAAGGCTTTGAAACCGGCTAACTGTCCGATTGCAGCTTTGGCCTGCGGCCCGACCATATCCATTTGGATGGGACGGTAATCGCCGCCGATTATTATTATCTTGTGCCTGGCTAATTCATGCAGGCGGCGCATCAGATATAACGAGTTGACTATAATAGTGAGTCCTTTTCGCTCTGAAAGATGAGGAATAATTTCGTAGCAGGTAGAACCTGCCTCGAGGTAGATTAGGTCACCATCTCTGATGAGCCGGCTGGCCAATTTTCCAATGATTTTTTTTGCTTCGAGTCTGCGGGTCTGACGGTATCGTACCGAAGTTTCAAGTTCCGGCGCAACTGGGGACTGCGCCGCCGTAACTTTTTTTCACTAAGCCGTTGTTCTGTAAAAACGTTAAATCCCGTCTGATTGTAACTTCAGTTACACCCAGCTCTTGTGACATCTCCCTTACATAGACCCGCCCGGCTGAGCCCAATTGCTCGAGTATTTTCCTGTGTCTGATTTCAGCGGCGACACCCATTTGCCGACTCTGCTTTCTTTAAGAGCTTATCCTGTGTCTGAATAAGATTTTTTGATGTTCTGCTTGTTTACCGCGGCATTGCAGGCGAATTATACCGAACGAAATGCACGAGTGTCAACCTGACGGAAGGGGTGACTCAATGGGCATTGCTGAAGCTTCAAAACAAAACGAAGGCTGTTCATAACCGGTATCGCCGGCGCCAAAAAAATTGTTGAAGCTATAGGAGTGATTGTTTAAGCTCTTTTAGTTGGCCGTCGTCAGCACGGCGGCACTTTAACAATACGTAATAGGAATTGAGGATTTTATAAATGGCAATAGAAGTAAAATTGCCACAGGTTAGCCAGACAATGGAAGAAGGAACCATCATCGAGTGTAAGGTCAAGGTCGGCGACGAAGTAAAAAAGGGCGACATAATTTTTGAGATTGAGGCTGAAAAGGCCACATTCGAGATGGAATCGCCTGCCGATGGTTTTGTTAAGCATATTCTTGTCAAGACAGGCCAGACATTGCCTGTTGGTGCGCCCATCTTGGTCTTGGGCGGCAAGGATGAAGAAGTTCCACAGAGTTTCATCAATTCGCCGAAAGCTGGCTGTGCTGCTCCAGCAGCAGCCGAACCTCAGGCAGTTGGAAAGCTGGCAGGAAAAGTAAAGACCTTTTTTGGGATGGAAAAGCCTGCCGCTCCGACTGCGGCGGCACCTGCGCTCGGTGCCACCGTACCGCTTGGCAGAATTCAGAAAATTACCGCTCAAAGGATGCTCAAATCAAAACAGGAGATACCCTGCTTTTATCTGACCGTTAGAGCCGATGTTACTAAGCTGATTGAATTCAGGACCAAACTCAACCAAACCAGCGACGTGGAAGTCGCCTATAATGATTTCATCATCCGAGCCGTTGCGATTGGTCTGGAGAAATTCCCAATTATGACGGGCCAGTTAGCCGGCGATAAAATCACACTCGCAGATAGTATTGGCGTCGGACTGGCAGTTGCTGTTGCCGACGGTTTGGTTGTGCCTGTCGTCAAAAATGTCAGCAGAAAAGATGTCGCTGAGATAGCGCGTGACAGCAAAGCCCTGATTGAAAAGGCCCGCAGCAATAAACTCTCGCCCTCTGATTTGGAGGGCGGCTGTATTACCATCAGCAACCTCGGTACCTTTGGCGTCGATTCTTTTATCCCAATTGTCATCCCCGGTCAGTGCAGCATACTTGGCATCGGCCGGATAATCGATGCCTGCGTTCCGGAAGATGATGGTTTTGCCGTACGAAAGTTGATGAATATGACGCTTTCCGTTGACCACAGGGTTACCAGCGGTGCCTATGCAGCCCAGTTCCTGGACTTTGTAAGAAAGCTGCTTGAGGAACCGTCAGGTCTCGTCTAAAGGGCGGATTTTACCAGCAGAACCCATTGAAACCCATCTCTGTGTTATTTTGCCTGTTCTTTTGGCATTTCCTTGGATGTTTGCTAACCCTTAATGCTGGTTTCATTTGATTTTTTATCGGCCCGTCCCATAAAAGATAAAGTTTTTCTGGTTTTTTTGCCGAATTATTAGATAAATGCTGAAGCGTTTTTTTCAGCATTGAAAAGAGGGTGCTTGTAGCAAAGTCGGACTTTGCAGGCTGGCGTTTGGGGTCTGGAGAAAGGTTATGAGAGTCATAGCAGTTGTCAACCAAAAAGGCGGCTGTGGCAAGACGACAGTATCAATAAATCTGGCGAGTGCTCTGGCAGAGTTAGGCCATAGGACATTGCTGGTCGATATGGACTCGCAGTCTCACTGTGCCGTTGGTCTTGCTGTGCCGGAGGAGCAGATTGAACAGAGTATCTACGATGTTCTGATAAGCGCCAGCAGAAACGAACCGATTAGGCTGACGGAAGTCCTCTGGCAGATTGGCGACAGACTTGAGCTGGCGCCGGCAAGTATTGACCTGGCGGCGTTTGAACAGCAGATGGCAGAAGTTCCCGACCGCGAGTGTGCGTTGAAGAATGTCCTTGATGGGGTCAGAGACGAATTTGACTATTGTGTTGTTGATTGTCCGCCGGCTGTTGGCCTGCTGACTTTTAGCGCTTTAAGGGCTGCCACAGACGCTATCGTTCCCGTGGAGACCGGATACTTTTCACTGCACGGACTGAGCAAACAGCTCGAGACGCTCAGGGTATTGTGCGGACGATGCAATCACCACATTAACGTCAAGGTCCTTGCGAGTATGTATGACATAAGAACGAAGATGGCCAGAGAAATTCTTTCAGAATTGCGGTCACACTTTGCTGACAAAATGTTCAGAACGGTTGTTAATTTCAATACCAAGCTCAAGGAAGCATCCAGCTTCGGTCAGCCCATAAGTGAGTACGACCCTGCCAGCAGAGGGCAGGCCGATTTTCGCTCGCTGGCTGAGGAAATCGTTGCTTCCGACGCCAAGCAGCAGCGCCGCGAGCTTGTCAATTCACTGGCGGGCAGGCTCGAAACGATTAGTGCCGCCGCTGACGAACTGCGGGCCTCGACTCGTGGTGAGGGCACTCGGCTAAGCTCAGTCGAAGCCCCGGTCGAAGCCGCAAACCTGCCTGTAAAAGCCATACAAACCCCGCAGGTCGAACAGCCTGTGCCCTGTGGTGAGCCTGTCGAATCCACTGCTGCAGTCAACACGAGTGCCAAGCTTTCAGACTATTACGGTGTCAACCAGATAAACGATGCCGTGGTTTTTGTAACGCTCTATCCCAGAGCCAAAAGCGTCCAGGTCGCCGGCGACTTCAATGACTGGCAGCCGAACAAAACCAATTTGGAAAAGGTTGGCGACAGCGGAGTCTGGCAGACAAAGCTCCAGATGCCTCCCGGAAGATATCGCTACCGCCTTGTTGTTGACGGCCAGTGGCAGCAGGACCCTTACAACAAGCTGACCGAGGCCAGTCCGCTCGGCGGATTTAACTCGGTGGTTGAAGTGAAGTAAGTGCCGGTCCCTCCCGCCGAACGGTGTATATTTTCTTTTTTTCCAACAAATCTTTTTTCTTTGCATATTGTTTTATATCTGGTTATACTCTTCCTTTGCACAAGAGGCGGCGGGTGAAGGTTTATCGGCGGACAGAGAATGGATGCTCGTAAACCACTGTTGTGCGCCGTCGCGATTTTCGCTGTGGGGGTGCAGTGCTCTTTTAATGTTTATGCCAGCTCCGTTCATATTTACAGCGGCGACTTTAATCTGCGAATCCCTGCCGGGCTGAACAGCGGTAAGGCCTGGATGAATGATGCAGTTATAGAAGTCCCGGACCATTTTATTATTCACGATATCGATGTCGGCATAACTTTGACGCACACCAGCGATTTTGATTTGCAGATTTATCTAAAGAGGCCTGGGGGGACAACAATATGCCTGAATATGTATAATCCCTCTTATGGGTTTTTCAAGGGCGCAAATTACACAAATACCATATTTGATGATGAAGCATTGCTGGCGATTGAGCAGGCCCAGCCACCTTTTACCGGCCGATTCAGGCCCATTGAGTCTTATAAACTTTCTGCCTTTGACGGCGAGGATGCTTTCGGCCCCTGGCACCTGCGGATTTATGATGCCTTTTACGCCGACACCGGCACCTTAAACCATTTTGAGCTTATAGTTACCAGCCCTGAACCTGCCACCGCGGTGTTTTTGGCCCTCGGTTTTGGCTTAATGACACGGCTGAACAATTCCAAAAAACAATAGCTTCACATTTACATCCTGAGGTACTTTACCCTTCGCCAGAATTTAGGACTGAAATTATCCAGAATTAGGAGAAAATAAAGATTTTGGGGGTATTTTTCGGGGTGCGATCGGGTTTTTGGGGTAAAAATGGGGGTTGAGGTGTTAAGATGTAACGATTGGGCAAGCTGGGCAAAATAAAAGTTCGCATCAAACGCGCAAGTCGAGTGAAAAAATTGCAAAAAATTGTAAAAAATTTGCAAAAATTTCAAAAAATTACAAAAAATTCAAAAATTGCACCAAATTGGTACGTTTTGGACAGTGATTGAAGTACCCCCTTGCGCATTTGGTTGATTTTACTCCGCTCAATCGCCGCGGGAGCTTTCGCAACAAATTGCGCAAGCGAAATAAGGAAATTTTCCGAGACGGCATCGGGCTCCAGACGTGCGGAAACAACACCGCAGGTGTCACATCAAACACACTGGCGCGAAGGGCAGATGCAAAGGCACAGAGGCACAAAGGGGTAGAGCTCGGGTTAATTGGAGATTGGCTAATTAGTTAACTTGGGGGGACGGGGCAATCTATATAATCATAGTAGATATTGTGGATAGAAAAAGATTCGAGGCAAGAGGGACGGGACTGTAAGGTAAGGGAGAAGTGAGCAACGGAGCGGTAAAGCGGGGGGTGGCGTGGATGAGTTGATGAGGGTGTGCAAAAGAGCGAAATTCAGGCGGAAAAATGCGTACTTGACAATCGTCAAGCAAAGATAGGGGAGAGAGGTCGGTGAGTAGGGGGAAGCAACCCGATTTACAATAGGCGATTTTGGGTGATGGGTTTTTTTGAGCGGTTGCAGCCGGAGGCCGCGATGGGGGAGACATACAGTAAGTACACCGAAGGCGTACAGGTAAAACAGCTTCCGAACCGCGGGCAGAAACAGCGGCGATGTGGAGGATTTTACTTTTGACGAGTTGGAGGGTTTTGGGTAGTGTGTGGTTTGGAAGTATTGGTTAGATAAGGACCATGCTTCGCCAATGTTCGCAGGGCCTGTGAGTTTTTCATAGAGTGCACTATTTGCAACTTTTTTCACAAACATTTTTCGAGATTTTGCCATTTTTGTTGATAAGTAAAAAGATGATATTTTTGAAATATCTTGGTTCTTAAGATCTCAAAATAAAATTGAATTGATAAGATAATTATTTAACATGGATTTGGAAAAAATAAATGAGATTAAAAAGCTGGCGATAATCGCAATGTTTTCTGACGATGATCTCATGGAAAGGCTAGTTCTAAAAGGAGGGAACGCTTTGGACATTGTTTATGAAATAGAATCCAGAGCATCTATGGATTTAGATTTCTCAATGCCATCTTATTTCAAGCCAGAAGAGTTATCTGATCTCAAATTAAGATTAGAAAACTTATTGAAGAAAGTTTTTAATGAAAATGATTATGAAGTATTTGACGTTAAGTTTGGAGAGAGACCAGAAGTAATCAACCCGAACAAGCTGCCTCCGCCTTTTTGGGGAGGATATGAGTTACAGTTTAAAGTTATCGAGGAAAGAAAATTTACTGAACACAAAAATGACTTGCAACGTCTCCGCCTTGGTGCGATGGACATAGGGCCTAGTTCTAAAAAAATATTAAGAGTTGAGATCAGCAAATGGGAAGACTGCAGGTTTAAGCGTGCGCACGAATTGGACAACTATACCATATATCTGTATTCTCCGGAGATGATCGTATGTGAGAAACTTAGGGCAATTTGCCAACAAATGCCAGAGTACCAAACATACATTGGTGTGTCCCACGCTACTGCTAGAGCAAGGGATTTTTTTGACATATACACGACAATAAAATACTTCAAGATTGACCCGTTAAGCGCAGAAAACATTCAACTGCTGAAAGATATATTCGCCGCAAAGGATGTGCCGGTTAAACTAATTTCACAGGTCGGAAAATATAGAGAAGACCATAGATCTGATTTCATACAAGTTGAGAGCACAGTTAAACCGAAGGTCAAATTAAAGAACTTTGATTTTTATTTTGACTACGTCGTGAGTATATGCGAGAAACTAGCCAAAGCCCTTGGGGTAGTATAGTCGCCACTGTGATGAATACTCGGAATCTTTCATGCCGTGCATTAAATAAAAATTGAATTTCATTTCGAATCTCCGCACCAAATCAAGCTGAGATTGCGTGTACACCCCAGCTTTCTCTAAGTAAAACCCAATGGCTTGCTGGTATGGGTAAACATAATTAATCTTTTTCAAGGATCGCAACGAGTTTATTTACCGAGACTTTATCCTTAGCAAGACGGTATGCTTTTAGCACCTCATGTATACCACCAGCATACTCTGGTCTGACCGTTATGTCGATAAGGGTTCGCTCCACATCTGTAATTTTCAATTTCTCTCCATCGGGACCAGACATTTTAATAACACCAAGATTACCTGTATGCATGCCGTTCAGCATACGAATAGTCCAACCTTGATACTCTGTGACATTATTCGACAACCTAGTAGGACGTTTGAATGCGCATCTATTCTTTCTTGAACAAGGGCATTTTTCGGGCGAGGTTTCCGCTCTTGCTCAACATTAATATATATTGTTTTCGGTACCTGCTCAGTCAAATCATGAAAGTACACAGCCGTATAGTGGGTAAGGTATGAATTTGGTTTTAGGCTCAATATAAGCTCATACAGGGGAACGTTCCCCCATACGTATCTGGACGATAGGGCGATAGGAAAAATTAAATACCTGCTTCTTGAGTTTTGTTTTTTCCAATCAGATAGTTTATGAAGTCTGAATAAGACATGTTCTTCGCCAAACGCCAAGAAGAGACGGTTCATCGTCGAGAATCTTTCTGGATTTCAGATGGGTCGAAGATTTTTTGCGGATACTCGTCGAAAAATTTGGTTATATCTGGTTTAGCTATTGCAATTCGAGTTATTTTCATGATTCATCCCAAAAACAAAATTTGAGGTACTTCATTAGTTATTGACTAACCTATAGTGTAATATCGGTTGATTTAGCGTATATTACTGTAGTATTTATACTACAGTAAATAAGGATTGAGTTCACGTTTTTTCCACATTTGGGTTGGCTTAACAGTTACCTAAATGCTACAATAAAGGAGGTTTTTGTGTTTGTAAATTAGGATCTAGTAGTAGTATATATACTACTGTTACGAATCTATCCCACATAAAGATTTTGATAAGTAACTCATTGATAAAAATAGAGTTACACTCCGGTGAAGTTATTAAGCACGTCTGTTTTTCTTGTGTAAAATAGCAATATTACTATCAGGATGTAGTATATATACTACATCTGAATGGTTTTTATTGCACTATGTAATAATCCAAAATGCGAGATTCAAGCTAAATTGCACTATGTAATAATCCAAAATGCGAGATTCAAGCTAATACGGGCGGTCTCCACACTACTAAACATATGACACGATGGTGGGAGTTGTAGCCGGTGAGGAGGTCGAATTCTTCGGTGCTGAGCAGATGCTTTAGCTTCTGCAGGGCGGCGAGTTCGAGCTGACGAACCCTTTCCTTAGTGAGCTGGAGATCTTTGCCGATTTGCTGGAGCGTTTTTTTCTCTTTCTTTAGTCATCTTTATTTTTGAGCCGACTAGGCCGAAATGATTCAGGATTATGTACTGCTCGCGCTCATCAAGATTGTCGCTGATGACTTTAATCAGGCTTCGACGTGCCCGTTCGATATTCACCACTGTTGCTGCCCTATGTGGTTCTCAAATCCTGCTGGATGTCTTCAATCGGGACTTCAGCAGATATATCGATTTGAGCGAACTCGGCGGGTATTTTGCGGGCATAGTCCTTGGCGATGGCCCAGGAGGCATAAGTGGCGAACCGGAAGCCGCGGGTATAATCGAATTTTTCGACGGCCCGCATAAGAGATAAATTGCCTTCGCTTATCAAGTCCGGCAGGTTGGCCCCGCTGATGGAATGTTTTTTTGCGATGCTGACGACGAGGCTGAGGTTGGCCTCAATTATTATCTTTTTGATTGTTTCCGCCTGAGTGAGATAGCTCTCTATTTCGGTGAGCGTTTTTCCTGACGGCCGGCCCGGCTACAAGAGCAGCTATATTCAGAGAGGAAAGATACTTTAGGTAATTGTATCTTCGGAAAAGCTCGGTTTCGGTTTCCTCTGTTTAGCCCATTAGCTTGGCGGGCAGGCGGTCTTTTGTGAGGACGGCTTCGGTCGGTTTTGCCCCGCTTCGCCGTGGCGACAGCGAGGCAGGGAGGATTTTGCGTGCGGCGTCTTCGCCGAGAAATTCGGGGCTGTTTATGAATTCAATTTTTTTTGTCAGCAGGGCTTTAGCCCTTCCGCGGTCAATGATTCGATATATGGAGCTTCTGCTGCGATTAAATTGTTCCATCAATTCTTTGGTTGCGGAGCCTTGTTTGAAGAAGCTGTAAATTTCAGCGGCTCGGCCGGGGTCAACTGCCGAAGGCGATTCTTTGAAGACGTGTCCGCCGGGATGCAGCTTTTCGTAGTTCAGCAGCGTGTATCTGATGGTTTCGTGTGCCTTTGCGGTTTTTGCTGCTATTTTTTCTATGATTTGATATCGCGAAAGGCCCGATTTGGCAGAGAGCGAACGTGCCTGTTTGATAATCTGCTGCTTTTGTTTTTTTGTCAGTCTGGTGAAAGTGCCGGCTTTGGCGGTCAATTCAGGATTTGCTTTGATGAAACTATCGACCGTTGACTGGAGAAAGCCGAGGCGTTTTGCGCCATCGTCGAAGACGAACTTTTGCGCGAGCAGTCCTCGTCTTCTCCAGCGATTGATAGTTTTTGTTGAAACGCCGAGAGCTTCTGCGAGATGCTCGATATCGTAGACTTTTTCCTGCTGCTGGCTGGCCGGCGGGGCGACCTGGGCGCTCAGCCTGGCGATAAAGAGCGGCAGGTCATCTGCGAGGTCACTTCCTTTGATAAGCTCCTGGGCGGTGCGGTCTTTCAGCCGGTAGCCGGTAATCTTAAAGCAGACAAACTCGAACGGATATTCTTTATTCTTGTCGATAATGGCGAATAGTTTTTCAGCCGAGGCAAGCTGCTTTTGGCGTTTTCTCCGGGGTGCGAACCTAAGCTGCATCAGCAATTGAGCCAGGTTTTGATTTTTTATCTTTCGCATAGCATGTTGCCGGCCCAGGAAGGGCGGCGGCATTTTTCCCATATTCACCAGGTGTCCATTTTAGCAGATTCGGCACGGAAAAACAATACCCGATGAGAATTCTTAATAGATTAAGAAATTAGAGATGCGGATGTTATGCGACGAGCTTTTTGGCTGTGCGGGCGGCCATAGCGGCGTCAGGGGCATAACCGTCGGCGCCGATTTTGTCGGCATAGTTCTGGGTTATGGGGGCACCGCCTACCATAATTTTGGCGGCGACACCGGCTTTTTTGAGGGCTTTTACGGTTTTCTCCATAGCGGGCATCGTCGTTGTCAAAAGCGCACTTATACCAACCAGACTGGACATGCGCAGCTTTGGCCTGCTCAACAAATCTCTCGGCTGCGACATCGATGCCGAGGTCGATGACTTCGAAGCCTGCACCTTTTAGCATCATAGCCACCAGATTTTTGCCGATATCGTGCAGGTCGCCCTGTACAGTTCCTATGAGGAATTTTCCGATGGGTTCTACGCCGGCCTTGACAAGCTCCGGTTCGAGAACCTCCATTGCCGATTTCATTGCCCTTGCGGCGATGAGCATTTCCGGTATGTAGATTTCGTTTTTGCTGAAGCGGTCGCCGATGACGTCCATAGCTGCAATCAGGCCCTTATTAAGAATGCTTTCGGGTGAGAGGCCATCGTCAAGTGCCGCCTTTGTGATTTTGGTGGTCGTATCCTGGTCGCCTCTAATAACGGCATCCGCTAACGCTTTCAAATCTGCCATCTTAGTTTACCTTGAAAGATAATTTGGTCGTTTCTGTTTTATGGGGTGGGTTCGGCAAGCTCACCACGGGCTGAGATTGAACATTATTCCGCGATTCAAAGCAAGCTAAAAATAGCCAAGAGTACTTAAAGTGAGCTAAAGTGCCTAAAGTGTAAAGTGTCTGAAGTAAGGATTCTCCTTAACTTTAGTTCATTTTAGGCACTCCAAACTTTAGTTTATCGGACGGGGCCGGGACGCGGCGGAAAAGTTCTTTTCATTTGGATTTGGCAATTGGCCGGCGGGGGAAGATTTTGCGAGAAAGTTTGAATATGAGGCGGTTTTCAATCGATAGGACTATTGGCGGCAGAGTTTCCTTTAGCGGTCGATACGGAGACAGTACAGATGCGGATTAAATATGTAGTTTCCTCGATGATATTCTGGTGGCGTGAGAACCGCCTTACGTTTGAGCAGGATTGTCAACTGCTTAAGTCAATGGGCTTCGGCGTGGAATTGTGGCCGAATATAAGAGGTGAGAGTGAGTGCCGCTATGAAAGGCGGAACTGGCCGAGGCTTGCTGCAGCGACAGAGGGTATGGTGGTCTCGATGCTTTCCCGCAGAGACAATCCGACATTGGAGCAGTGGAGTGAGCAGATAGAATGCGCCAAGCTGCTCGGCGCCGATATTGTGACGGATTTGCGCAGTTTTGGCATTCCTGAGAGCTCTGAAATCGACGGCTTTGACTTTGCCGCCGAGGTTGTCAAACTCGCGCAGGACAACGATGTCAAATTATGCCTTGAAACTGGTTCATTGACTGCACTAAAGCGGGCCGGTAAAAGATTTGAAGGTATTTGGTACTGTCTCGATACCGGCTACGCTTACCTCAACGGCGAATTTACCTTCAAACAATATGTGGATGAGCTTGCACCGCGGATGGGTCATTTGCACCTTACCGACAATTACGGCCAGAGAGATGACCACGCCCCTCCGGGCCTGCGAGGTGGTATGCCCCGCGAGAATTGGGAGTATCTGCTGGAGACCTTAAGCAAATACGACAATGAAGTAATTGCCTCGCTTGAGATATATCCGTCTATGCCTGATGTACTGATACGCCAGGGGTGCGAGTTTCTCTTCGGCGAGTTGAACTGGCCCAATCCACCTCAAAGGCAGTATATTTCCGCCGGTGCAACTTCCGGTGGTTCTGCTGAGTAGTAACTGCCCCTTAGGGGCAATCACCATTTAACCAAGCACCTCCGCCGAAGCGCTATGGTGCTCACCGAAGGCGATTACCAGTTACCACTGTTGATTTAGAAGCCGTAACCAGCCTTTTTGAGCTGTTCCTCGGTCGGTAAAGTCGTATAGGTTTCGCCTCTGGGGCCGATATAGAAACCGCCCTGTCTTCTCAGCGTTACCGGCGTGATGGAGCCGTTGCTGTTGGTGATGTTAATCGTTACGGTGCTCGCTTCCTGCTGCATTTGCGCACTTTGCTGCTGCAGTTGCATATTTTGCTGCTGGAGACTTTCCATTTCGGCTTTTGTTTTTTTCTTGTCTGATTCGTTGCCAATCATATAGCCGGCACCGGCGCCTACTCCTGCACCAATCAAGGTTGATTCCGTGTTGTGGCCTATTGCCTGGCCGGCAAGGGCACCAGCCCCTGTACCAACCAAAGCACCGGTTTGTGCATCGCTCTCGCAGCCTATGGCGAATAACAAGCCGACACTGACAACAGCCGCCACTAAAACTATCAATAAACCTTTTGCCATTTTGCACCTCCATCAAATCTTAAAAATATGCCTGCCTTTATATAATATACAATATTTTACCATTTGGTGGTTGAAATAATCAAGGGCAATCCTTTGGCCTTGCAAATATACGTCCAGCCTGTTACGTTGGTTCGATGTAAGCCGTAACGCCTATTAAGGAGTCCGAAAATGAAGTCCTAAACTGATAGTTGTAGGCGCTGCCGGCCGAATGGGCAGGCGCATCATATCGTTAGGTATAGACGCTGGATGGTTCGACATTATTGCGGCTGTCGAAAGAAAAGGCCATCCTGATATCGGCAAAGACGCCGGACTGGTGGCGGCGGCAGGGCTGCTAAACGTTAAATTGGACAGCAACTTCCCTGCCAAGGCCGATGTGGCGATAGACTTTTCGCAGCCAGCAGCAGCCGACGAAACTATCGACTATTGCAGCAAAACCGGCGCAGCCCTTGTCCTCGGTACAACCGGTTTGACTTCCGCCCAGCATCAAAAGATAAAAAAAGCCTCGCAGAAAATCCCCGTCATATATGGAACAAATATGAGCGTGGGAATGAACGTCCTGTTTTCTTTGGTCGGCAGGGTCGCACAGATGTTAGGAGCCGAATACGATATAGAAATAATCGAGCAGCACCATCGCTTCAAAAAAGATGCCCCGAGCGGCTCAGCCCTTACCTTAGCCGAGAATGTCTGCAAAGCAACCGGCAAAAAATTCCCTGACAGCCTTACCTACGGCAGGAGCGGCAAAGACGCCCTTCAGGCAAAAAGGTACCATCGGTATGCACTCGGTGCGCGGCGGCGATATTACCGGAATACATTCGGTAATATTCAGTACGCTCGGCGAGACGGTAACGCTCAATCACACTGCCCACAGCAGAGATACATTCGCCTACGGGGCACTTCGGGCGGCAAAATGGCTCATCGGCAAAAAGCCCGGCCTGTATTCAATGGCCGATGTTCTGGGTATTTCGTGAAGTATTCGGTAGGGTGCGATGAGCAAGCGGAGGGCGAAAAGCACAATGGCTAACGAAGGTCTCTGGCAGCGGCTTATAGCACTCAATGGGCAGGAGACGGCGCAAAGGGCAGGGTGCAGGTACGTCGCTGAGCCGCCTAAGTATATCATCACGCTGCTTAATACCGAGTATGAGGTCAATCTTGCTGATAAGAGGGTCTTTTCAACTCCACAGGGTTCGGAGCCGGTGCCGGCAGAATTTCTCGAAGAGTTGTGCGTTCTGGCCTATCTGATAAATGCCAAGGATTTGCCGCTGGCCGGCAAACTCGTCAAAGCAGAGGAGCTGCCGAGCGGGCAGTTTTTCTTTCGAGGGCTGCACAGTCTGCCTACTGATAAGCTCGAAAAGGCATTTGGCCATTGCCCTGAAGCACTATTGGGCGTTGCCGAGCAGTTTGGCGGCGAGAAGTGTGAGTTCGGCGACGCTTCAATTCGGTTGAATATCCTGCCGCGTGTGCCGATGACGATAATAATCTGGCGTCAGAGTGAGCAATTTCCGGCTCGTGCGTCGATTCTTTTTGACCAGACGGCGGCGGAGCAGATGCCGCTTGATGCGCTGGGCGGCGGTGAATCTCGCCGTCGAGAAGGTAGTAAAGGCAGCAGAGAAGGTAAAACCTGCACAGTTGAGACCGCCGATGTTCTGTTAAAGTATTTTGGACTTGAGATGGTATCTAAAAAGCGAAGGTGAAAAATGAAAAGGCTTTTTATTACTCTGGCAATTCTTTCCGTCTGCCAAATCGCAGGGGCTGTAGATGTTAATAGCCTTGACCCAAATTTATATCTGCAAAAAATCAAGGAATTAAAGCAAATCACAAAAGCTCAACAGCAAGAAATTGACCGGCTCACCGCTGCGCTTGTAGATGTCAGAAAGCAATTAGCTGAACAAATTAAAGAAAATGAAAGACCAAAGGCTCTATCCACAAAAGGTGAAATAAAACCAACCGCACCGGCACAAGTAAACCTTAATCCTGTAGAGGCCAATGACATTCCGACTCTGGGTGTTTATGTTACTCCCATGACCAAGAGTCTCCGCGACGCTATAAAAAAGGACGCTATAAAGGATGGTTGTGCATCTTTAGAGTAGCTGAGCGGGGTAATGGTTACCAAGGTCGCCTTGGGTAGCCCTGCGCAAGAGGTGGGGCTGGAGCGGTTTGACGTTATCTTCGAAATAGACGGAAAGAAAATCCCCGACATAGATGCCTTCAACGCCGTTGTTTCGGGTCTGAGTATAGGTCAATCAACCACTATGCAGGTGTTTCGACTAGATTGGGCGAGAGGAAAGATGGCTGGCAATGGGGCCAAGGTCATAATTCCTTGGGTTCGCAAACAATTCAGAATTATGCCGCAGACAAGGGAAACGGTGAAGATAGCGGCGGTTACATCATGTCCTTTATCGCTTTTATCGGCAAGGATAGGTCTTCAACTCTATTGACCAGCCTACAGTTACTTTGATTGTTAAGAATATCTCATCAATAGACGTGGTTGCCTACACCGTTGATATCTACTGCTTTAACCGCTTTGATGAACCAGTGAATGGCTGGTTTCTAAGCGATAACATTTTTAGTGGGCTGGATCAAAGCACCATCAAGCCAGGTAAAACGGGGGGAAATTACGGGTATTGGACACTGTATGGACACGAGAATACTTCCAAGGTGAAAATCATCTTGACCCGTGTGCGACTGGATGATGGCTCGGAATGGACTGGCTACAGAGGGCCGTGAAGTCTCCATTATCAGGCGATGAGCGAGGTGATATTATGAGAGTTTTTAGAGCCAGCTATAAAAGCAGGGATGGACAAACCGTTTTGGCAAAAAAGTGGTATGTCGAGCTGTGCGACCACCTTCAAACGGTGAGACGTTTTCCGGTTTTCACAGACAGGTCGGTTGCGGAGTGTCTTGGCCGACAGATAGAACGGCTGGTCGTCAGTAGAATCGGCGGGGGAAAACCAGACCGACAGTTATCGCAATGGCTGGAGCACGTATCCGCAAAGTTGCGTGACCAGCTTGCGAAAATCGGCTTGCTGGACTTGCGCTGGGGGCGGCGGTGAATCTCGCCGTCGAGAAGCTGATAAAGGCAGCAGGCAGGGCTGGTTAGGCAACAGCGTCAGGATTTTGGTCAAACATAGGCTGCGGTGTTCCTGTGGATGTCTATCGATGAATTCATTCTTGCAAAAGCTGCTTAAGTCCTTTAGAATTATTGGCTTATTAGAGCAGTGGCGGCCTAATATACGGGAAAATGGCAGGTAGATACATTGTTTGAGGCCTTAACGGAAAAATTTAACGCGGTTTTCAAGTCGCTTTCGGGCCGAGGCAGAATCACCGAAGCGAACGTCTCCGATGCTATGCGCGATGTCCGCAAGGCGCTTCTGGAAGCTGATGTCAGCTACCAGGTGGTGAAAAAATTCTGTAAGGATGTTGCCGATGCGGCTATAGGAGCCGAGGTGATAAAGAGCCTGCATCCGGGCCAGGTTCTTGTCAAAATCGTCAACGACGAGCTTACGAAGCTGATGGGCCCGGTCGATACGATGATTTATTTTGTTTCGCCGGGGCCTACCGTAATTATGCTGGCGGGTCTGCAGGGCGGCGGCAAGACCACGACCGCAGCCAAGTTAGGCAAATATCTTGTTGCGAAAGATAAAAAGCCGCTGTTGGTAGCTGATGACCTGCAAAGACCCGCTGCCATTGAACAGCTCAAGATACTCGGCGAGCAATTAAATATTCCCGTTTATACCGAAGAAAGCAAAAACGCCGTCAAGGTTGCGCAAAACTCTCTAAGATATGCCAAAGAGCACGGCCACGACGTCGTTGTGTTAGACACCGCCGGTCGGCTGCACGTTGACGAGGAGATGATGACCCAAATCGCTGATGTGGCAAAGGCCGTCAACCCGCACCAGATTTACTTGGTCTGCGATGCGATGACCGGCCAGGATGCCGTCAATTCTGCGAAAGAGTTCAATGAGCGGCTGGAGCTCGACGGCGTAATACTTACGAAATTAGACGGCGATGCCCGCGGCGGGGCTGCCCTGAGTGTAAAGGCCGTTACCGGAAAGCCAATCAAGTTCATCGGCGTCGGTGAAAAATTAGACAAGCTCGAAGAGTTTCACCCCGACCGAATGGCCGGCAGAATCCTCGGAATGGGCGATGTCGTTACGCTTGTCGAGAAGGCTCAGGAACAATTCGATATGGAAGAAGCCATCAAACTCCAGAAGAAGATGGCCAAAGGCAGCTTCGGCTTCGATGATTTTCTAAAGCAGATGCAGGCCGTCAAAAAAATGGGCGGTATGAAAGATATGATGAAGATGCTGCCGGGTGCAGGCAGCGCGATGGGTGATATGGATATCGAAGACGGCGACATCGGACAGATGGAGGCTATTGTTTATTCGATGACGCTGCAGGAGAGGCGCGAGCCGGAATTAATAGATTCGTCGCGAAGGAGGCGAATCGCCGCCGGCTCCGGCACGCAGCCGAACGATGTCGCTTCGCTGGTAAAGACCTTCAGGCGAAGCCGCGATATGCTCAAGGCCTTCAGCGGCGGAAGGTTCGGCGGGCTGAAAAGCCTGTTTAGCGGCGGATTGAGTATGGATAGTTTAAGTGCAGCGATGAGCTCCGGAAGAAAGATAAAGCAGCGTTCAAGACGAAAAAGAAAGATTATACGAAGGGGCAAAATAAAACGGCAGTAAAACAAAAAATTTCGATTGAGCGGTATCTCGAAAAGCTGGCGAAATTCGCCGGAAGCGATTATGGTAATATGATAAGAAGCCAGTTCAAGGATATAAGAGGCAGCAGTGAGCTGGCGATGCTTGCTGCGCCGACCGAGGAGGAGCTGCAGCAGCTAAAAAAAGCGGTGGCGATAATGACGCCGGACGAAAAGAAAAATGCGGACAGGCTGACCGATGAGCAGATTCAGAAAATTGCAGCCGATGCGCAAATCGACCCGGCTATTTTCGCGATTTTTATAAACGGCTATGTTCTGCATTGTGAGCGGGCTTCTTAATCCTGGTTTTATGAAACAAATTATTCCACATTAAAACTGGGAGGTTTGAAGATGACACAAATACCTTTAATAATGTTCTGGCTTAGCCTTGCTGCGACAATTGTTCTTTTTTCGCTGATTATTATTCTTTTGCTCAGAAGGCCGATGGAGCAGATTCTCTCTGTGAATTCGTACATTCTGCCGTCGAAGGTGTTTTATCTGCGTACTTTCAAAATAATCATTCTGCTTGCCGCTCTTTCTGCTGTCGCAGGTACAGATGTGCCCAAGAAAGACCAGGCCTTTATGGAATATGTATGGTGGATAACAAGCTCTTTGAAAGAACCGCTGTATTATCTGGGTATC
>CAVXEF010000012.1:0-13873 GCA_963760535.1 uncultured Phycisphaerales bacterium | reverse complement strand
ATTCCTTCGACCTGTCCGCCTATCTTCTCGATGAGTTTACAGGCGGCAGCCATCGTCCCGCCGGTCGCCAGCAGGTCGTCCACCATTAGGACCTTCGCACCTTTTTTTACAGCGTCACAATGAATCTCTAATGTATCGGTGCCATACTCTAAATCGTAGGTTATACTCTCGGTTTTGAACGGCAGTTTACCCTTTTTGCGTATTGGCACAAAACCTGCGCCCAGTTTTTTTGCGACCGCTGCCCCGAATATAAAGCCCCTTGCCTCAACGGACGCAACGTAATCAATGCCCTTATCTTCGAAATCCGCGCACAAAGCGTCCACCGCATCCGCAAACGCACCGCGATGGGCCAGCAACGGCGTAATATCTCGAAACAGAATCCCCTTCTTTGGCCAGTCGGCGATATTGCGGATGTACTTTTTCAGCCCTTCCGATGTACTCGACATTTATATCCTTCCAATACAAAATAATCGATTAAATGAGCGCATCAATTCTTTATCTTAGGTAGTTGTGCGAGAAATGCAAGTGTTATTGACTTGAGCTTTGGCGGCGTTATTCGTTCATATACTCGTAGAGTTTTGTCAGAGCCTCGTGTTGAATCTGCCGAACCCTCTCCCGAGTCAGGCCTAACTTTTCACCGATTTCCTTCATAGTCAACGGTTTATTGCCGCCCAGGCCATAGTGCATCTTAAGAATATCAGCCTCTCGCGGCTGCATCTTTGCCAGAAGTCTTACCGCCTTGGCCTTTTCTTCCTCGGCGACGATGCCGTCTTCCGGCGAATCGCTTCGCCGATTGCCAATCGCTTCCTCAAACGCCTGTCCTTCCTCGGCATCATCACTTCCTGAGGTGTCCTTCACTGAGCTAAGGACACTGATGACTTCGTGAATCATTTTGGCCTTGCGCCGCGGTAGCCGCATTATATCCGCCATCTCTTCAATAGTAGCGACTCTGCCGAGTTGGTTTCCCAGTTCAACCGCGGCGTATCGCCACTGATTCATCAAAGCAACCATATAGGTTGGAATGTGTATTGGCTGCACGCTTTCCAGAAGTGCACGTTTAATGCTTTGCTTTATCCACCACGCCGAATAAGTGCTGAACCGGATTCCACGCTCGGGGTCAAAGTAATCAACAGCTTTGATAAGGCCGAGATTGCCCTCTTCAACGAGGTCGCTGAGACTCAGTCCGCGACCGACGTATTTTTTTGCGATGTTCACAACCAATCGCAGATTGCTCCGCACCAACCTGTCTCTTGCTCGCGGGTCGTTTTTCTCCACGACCAGTTTAGCCAGTGCGCGCTCCTGCTCCGGACTGAGAAGCGGCGACTCGTCTATCTCTTCGAGGTATTCCTTTATGGTAATGTCAAATGCTATTGCTGCCTCCCGCCCCGCCGAAAAGCCGTCAGGCTCCGGCTTAAAGGGCAAACCCATTTGTCACAATAACGGTTTTTCGAACGACTGATTCTTCGAAAGGCCCGAACCTGCTGAAATTATCGGCCAAATGAGTCAGCGGATTTAGCAGATATGACATTGCCGTTTAATAATCGCACACAACCACCCCCAACAGACGGTAAAGACCTTTTGTCTTATACTAAATGCTTTGCCCTATTGATTATCGGTATCAGTCTGTCGAAGTCTTTTCCTTGCGCGTTATCTTTTTCATCGGCCGGCGTTTTGTCCGCCGAATCACTCTCCGAGACAGCGTTTTCAACAGCCGCCGCCTCTTCTGCTGCAGCCGCTTCGGCTGGCCGCTCCTCAGCAGCCCATTGCGCCCTTCGCAGACTCAAACCGATTTTACGCGCTTCGGTGTCAACTTTCAGAATCTTGACTTCGACCTCATCGCCTATCTTGACGATGTCGCCGGGCTTTTCAATCTTGTGGTCTGCAAGCTCGGAAATGTGCAGAAGTCCCTCCAGCTCCGGCTCAAGCTCAACAAACGCACCAAAGTTGGTAAGCTTGGTTATTTTGCCCTTAATAATCTGGCCCGCGATATATTTCGCAGGGATTGCATGAGCCCAGGGGTCTTCCGTCAACTGCTTTATCCCCAGAGAAATTCGTCGTCTTGCCTCATCAACTTCCAGAACAACGCACCTTATCTTTTCGTCTTTTTGCACTACCTCGCTGGGATGCCCGTATTTTCTTGTCCAGCTCATATCTGATATATGTATCATTCCATCGATACCCTCTTCTATCTCTACAAACACGCCGAAGTTTGTCACGCTTCGAACCTTCGCTGTAACAATCGTCCCCGGCGGGTACTTCTGAGAAGCCACCGCCCACGGATTAACTTCGGTCTGTTTGAGGCCCAGTGAGATTTCCTGCTTGTCCCTGTTGACACTCAGCACCACCACTTCAACTTCATCGCCTACCTGCAGCATCTCTCCCGGATGATTAATGCGTCTGGTCCAGCTCATCTCACTGATATGCACCAGACCTTCGATTCCGTCTTCGAGCCTGATAAATACGCCGTAGTTCATCACGTTTACAACTTTGCCTTTTACTTTCACTCCGACCGGATAATTTTCCTCCACCTTCTCCCACGGACTGGGTGTTTTTTGTTTCAGACCCAATGAAATTTTTTCATTTTCCTTATCGACGCCGATAACAACACACTCGATTTCCTGGTCAATCTCAACAACTTCTGACGGATGTGACACCCGCCCCCAGCTTAAATCGGAAATATGGAGCAGTCCGTCGAGGCCGCCCAGGTCCACGAAAACGCCGAAGTCTGCGATGTTTTTCACAATCCCTTTTCGAATCTGACCAGCCTCAATTTCGGCCAGAATTTTTTCTTTGCTGCTGTGCCGCTGCTCTTCGATAACCTTGCGCCTCGAGACGACAATGTTTCTGCCCTCAACATCTATCTTTAGAATCCTGCACTTCACTTCTTTGCCGATGAATCTGCTTATATCGCCGGGCTTTCGGATATCCAC
This sequence comes from uncultured Phycisphaerales bacterium, assembly GCA_963760535.1. Lineage (GTDB taxonomy): Bacteria > Planctomycetota > Phycisphaerae > Sedimentisphaerales > Anaerobacaceae > CAVXEF01. The sequence goes on along the minus strand of CAVXEF010000012.1, from coordinate 10,943 downwards.
CTGGGAAGCCGGCAAAAACACCGGCACCCCTATATCGACAAGCAGCCCACCCTTGATACGCCTTATTACCTTGCCCTCTACAATATCGCCTTCTTTTTTCGTCTCGATGATTCTTTCCCAGCCTCTGGCCCGGTCCGCCTTGCGTTTGCTCAGCAATATAAGCCCGCCGCTGGCGTCGCTGTCTTCAATTAAAACCTCAATCTCCTTGTCCGGCTCTATCTCATCAGCACCGTCAAACTCATCAGCATCGACAACCCCTTCGCTCTTAAGGCCGACCTCAACAATAACATCATTACCTATCTGCGACACAATCCTGCCTTTGAGAATAGTCCCGGGCAGATGCGCATCGACCTTGTTTCGCAGAGCTTTCTCCAGATATTCAGTTTCTTTGTCGCCGAATATCTCATTGACCTGCTTATCAAGCTCCTGTTCCGACAAACCCAATTTGTTAACAATATTTCTGTCTACCATAACGCCAAATTCCTACGCGGGTTTTTCTTTCCTGGCCTGCTGACGTCCCGCACTTACGCCCACAGGCCCTCGTGCCGCGCCGCACGAGTCTGAATTTTCGCTCTCAACTATAAAAACGCATTGACCTCCTCAGCCAACGCACCCTCGATTTACGCCCTTCTGCAATCCTGATTCAGCAGGACTTCTTATCTTTTTTCTCAATACTATCGCCGACGTCGACAGCCCGCAAATTCTCCACGAATTCATCTATTACCCACTCAGGCGTCGATGCACCGGCTGTAACGCCGGCCAATTTTTTGCCGAAAACCATCCTTTTATCAAATTCTTTCCAGTTTTGCAAATGAAACGTTTGATTATTGTATTTTTTACAAAGCTCAGCCAGTTTGCGCGTATTGGCGCTATCCAGCCCGCCCAGCACGAACATTATATCCACACGCTTGCACAATTCTACTGCCGAGGCCTGCCTTTTTACCGCCTCTCTGCACAGGGTATTGATTACCTTCAGCTCGCTGAAGTTCTGCTTTCCTATCGCTCCGAGCATTTTTCCGAAGTGTTCAGGGCTTTGGGTGGTCTGGCAGACAACTCCTAACCTGCTGTTATCAGGCAACTTATGCAAATCCGACTCCTCCCCTACCACAATAACCTCTTTTGCGCAGCCTACCACCGACCGGACTTCGGGGTGGTTTTCGTCGCCGATAACCACCACCTTATAGCCCTCATCACTGAGTTTTTTAGCTATTTTCTGAAGCCTTTTGACTAATACACAGGTCGCATCTGCAATCCTCAATCCTTTTGCTCTCAGTTTTGCTATCTGTTCCGGCATCGCCCCGTGTGAGCGGATAAGAACCGTTCCGGACTCTATCTCGTCTACGCTATCAACCGTCTTCAGACCCGCTTTCGCCAGCCGCTCAACCATATCCTTGTTATGGATGATTGGCCCGAGGCTGTAAACTTTTCCCCCCTCTGCGAGGATTTCTTCTGCCATACTGATGGCGTTTTTAACGCCGTGACAGAACCCACACTTTTCTGCAACTATAACCTTCATAATACCTAACCCGGCTTATCAAATATTACGCCAATTTTGGCTCGCCAGCTACCAATAATCACCTGCAAGTGCCCTTGCCAATGTTACAGCCCAGCCGGCTGCGATAATGATTAGAACCACAAGGATTATGTATCTTAATCTGACCTCTGCAAAAAACCTCTCGACAAATCGAAAGCTCAGGCCAAAAGCCGACATAACAAAGGCTAAAATCGCTGAAACTACCAACAGGCAGCAAAACAGTGCAGCGGCCGGCTGAATATAAAATGCCTGAAAAATTTCGCCGCGGGCGAACGCAAAAGCCGCGGTTGTCATTCCACACGTCGGGCACGGCAGATTATATCTCTGTCTGAAGCCGCAGTATGCCGGCCAGAAACTAATGCCAACCTTATTGTGCGCAGCCAGCCAGACGTACACGCTGCACGCGATTATCGCCGCGCAAACAATACCAGCTATGATTCTTTGATTGTGTGACGCACGTCGGACGATTTTAAGTCTATTTAGCTGTTGGCTTGTTTGCATACGTGGATTAAAATATGAAACCGTTGGAATTATGTCAAGGCTGGACATAGGAGACACCGGATGGCGTTAGAGCAGTTGGATTTGAGAGAAATGTTAGAAACCGCGATTATCGCAGCACGGCTGGCCGGCCAGCGGGCAATGGAAGAACTCGACTTTCTGAAAATCTCCGTAAAAAATGACAGCGAACTGGTCACGCAGGCCGATGCGCAGTGTCAGCAGATAATCGTTGACCGAATCAAGGAAACGTATCCTGACCACGGCTTCATCGCTGAAGAAGGCAACGGAGGCAAATTGTTCAAACAGCCCCCGCGGGCAGATAAGCCAATCTGGTGGGTAATAGACCCGATAGACGGAACCAACAATTTCGCCGCAAGATACTTATCTTCAGCATCAGCATCGCCGCCTTTTACAAGAACGAACCTGTCATAGGCGTAATCTTTGAGCCTCCCACGGATTCGATGTTCACAGCCATAAAAGGCGACCAGGCTCAACTCAACGGCAGGCGAATAACCGCCAGCGAAGATACTATGAATAAGTTTTCGAATATCGGCTTAGACAGTGGTTTCGACCAGGAATTGCCCGGCTGGGTTCAGGAAATTATGCGTCGGACAAGATTTCGCAGCTTAGGCTCAATAGCACTGCACATCGCTTATGTTGCGAAGGGAAGTTTCATCGGCACTATCGGCTTTTCTCCGAAGTTGTGGGACATAGCAGCCGGGGCGGTGATTGCCGAGGCCGCCGGCGCCGTTGTTACTGATTGGCAGGGGAAAAAAATCTTTCCCGTCGATTTGGATAGCTACACAGGCCGGCGGTTCCAGACAATAACAGCCAATAAAAAAGTGCACGCCGAATTGCTGGAACTTATAAAGTCTTAGCCGCATAATCAGCACAGCGGACGGCTGTTTTCCTACGCAGTTTTAGCGTCTTTTTCTTAAAAACGCCGCACCAAGGCCGAGAAGACAAATCGTCATCGGCTCGGGAGCCGGGTTGCTGAAAAACCCTTCTTTATACCCTAGTTCATCTTTATAGTAAGGCTCGTCTCGATACTGCCAACCATCTGGGTCACCGGGTGTGCCCCGCCAGCCCCAATAGTCTATCGGGGCCGAACCAAACGGGCCGTTGTAAAGAGCCGTGTCTATATAAACAGGGTAATTAGGGTCCGCAACCACATCATCCCACTGGTAAGAGAGAATATAGGCAAACCACCCAAGGTCGTTGTATTCTGTTGTGTTGGTGCTTTGCGGCCCATACATATAGGCAATCTTATTGTCCGGCGACAGTGCCGCCTGCCAGCCGATATCCTCCCACCTGCCGCCGTTCTCATATTCCGGATATTTTCCCCATATCTGTTCGGGCAGATTAGTAAACTCGACACTGCTCCAAACATAATGTGCAATGCATGTGATGGATTGGCCCGAATCCAGCGTTATCCCCCACTCATCATTGGCGTCTATGGTTGCGGCTCGGGCAGATGAGGTCAGCCCAGAACACACCAACAACGCCGATGCGCAGACTATCACCGTCCTCTTCATTTTTCTTTTTTTACTAATAAAGCAACAGTCACTCATCTGCACAGCCGATGGGCAATACGCCTCCCGCGTATAAAAATACGTGTGATTAAGGACACACATTAAGCCGGAGACTTATAAATCGGCGAGTTTTCTCATTACCCTTTGACAAAACAGTATTATAGCACTTTTTTGCTGCTACGTCAAGAGAAAAACCACAAATTTCGCCTGCCAGCGGCCAGATTTTGGGACTTTGCCTATGGGGTCCTTAACGGAGGCATAGCCATTTAAGCCTCAGCCACACGGGTTACCTCGGGTCTGCGACTGGCTGGACGGCAAGGACCTTCATCCTGCCGTCAGCAGAAGATTTGACGTTGCTTCTGTCGAAGATTGCGATGACCCTTTTTTGCGGGCCGTCGGTGCCGATTCGAACGAGTATATAGGCTGTGAACACGTCGCTGCGAACTGTAACCAAATTACTGATTCTTGCAAAAATCAAGTCGCGCTCCTCAAAATCATCCACTGCACCATCGTTCCCAGTTAAATCAGGGAAACCGGTCACATCTTTGCCATCCAAATAGTAGTCGATACTGCGAGAGGAGTTTACATCCGTAACCCGCATTAACTGTCCGATATTTTCAAAAGCTCCTTTTTTATCTCGATATTCAACCATCGCGAGAGCCAAATCGTTGCTATCGAATCCGCCTCTTTTGGAGACCCACGGAAGTTGCGCCAAAACAAACCACGGCGCAGTATTGATATTTATTCTGCCTTTTATTCTGGTTTCATTCGGGTCGTTCCAAGGATAAACTGCAGGGTCAAAAACGGTCAAATATTTGAAAACTTGCTGGAAATTTAGGTCAGCCAGATTGATTCTCACAGTAGCCTCGGTATCATTTGGTCCGACCGGATTTGGCCCTCCGGAATAAGCACTTTTGGTTAGAATCATTCCTATTTCACCGATATTCGTAAAAGGTGCGCTGGCAGGATGAGCCTGAATATTCGGGTCGCTGCCCAAATAGTTGTTGTAGGTCCCCAGCGTGGTATTCACCTCAGCAGCACTTGCCCACAAACGCCTTATGCACTTATGCGGCGTAATATCCCGCTGAATACTATGGGGCTGATTATCATCAACAAGCCAACTGCCTGACGCGGCCGGCACCTGCTTTGAATCAACTGTAATATACCCGCCACCCGGAACAGGCCTTTGCAAATTCACGTCGGTATTACTATCAAAAGTAAATGTAGAAGCCTTAATATCAGCATCAGTGTTTGGAATATTACCAATGATGCATTGGCATCTTGGTTTAATACGACATAAAAGTGCTTCGCCTTGCTCCAGTTATCTATATCAATGATTGCGCCACTTGCACCACTGACCACCAGCCGCCAACCAACGGGAGAATTATCTTCCGGATATGGCTTGTAAAGTTCTATCGCATAAGACCTAACGCCGCACCAATAGGTCCACCGGGGACTTTCACAAATTTATGCGCCAGCTCAGATATATAAACACACGGCTGCTCAAAGCCGTAATATGTATTGCCATCAACACTAATAGAAGTAACATTTGAATCATTATCCCGATAATCAATTATATTGACTGCTATCTGGGCAGAAACTTTGTTCACATCAGGGAAATTATTATCAGCATCAAGAAGACCTCTGCGAATGCTGCTGTATAAAGAATTAACATCAGCAGTATTTATATTAGTCATCTTGTTGCAGTCGGGGGTGATAATCCGGTCCATATTGTAAGTGGTAAGCAGATGCCTGCGGTCAGCATTAGGGTCATTGGAGAAATTAGGGTCTGTTGTAACCCTAATCTGCCAGTCGCTAAGTCCCCAATTACTGGAGCCATCATAAAGATTACCAAAATTTCTCGTGCCTGCACCTCCAGCCGTATACGGCTGATTTGCTTCAAATCGTGAGATAAATTTGCTGTCTATGCAGTATCGGTATCGCAGTTCAAGCTCATCGGATATATCAAAAGGCGTATAATTGCCGTCCGGAATGCCATATTGCCAGATAACATTCTGACTGAAACTGCCCCAGTCACTGGGTCCCTTGCCGCAGCGAGCCTTGTGCAATTTGTCGATGATGTCGCTTCCTTTCAAAAGACCTTCAAGATTTATCTGCATCTGGCTTGAGCCGTCAATTCTGTTACGTCACCGCTGTTGGCATCGAAAGTATAGGCGGTATTGATATTAACCATCCCGCCGTTGTCAATTATTCTTATGGCTGCATAAATTGGTTTTCCCTCGCTGGAGGTTATATCATCGAGTTCGAATCCATTTCGAATCAGCTATACCGTCACCATCGGCATCAGCAGGATAACCAGTAACGCTGTTGCTGTCACCTACATCGGAGGATTCCTGATAATCTGGAATAATTGTTGCCTTTAGTCCGGCTGAACCGAACCTATTATATACATCGCTTATCTGCCGCCACTTGTAGTCAGTGCCATCCTGATAAGGCTCCAGGCTTGCAAGCCATTTATCTTCCGGGCCGGGATAATCGTAGTATTCAGCTCCTGCCACTCCCGGCACATCCTGAATCAGCTATTCTGATATTTTCGCTATGACCGTATCTACCGCTGAATCAAGCTCTTTATTTTTGGATATGCTCGAAGCCGTTATTTTATTGACCCGTGCCATCATAAGAAATAGTACGCCCACTATCGCCAGTAAACTCGTCAAAACCACCGTCAGAATAAGAGCCGAGCCGGCACTCCTTCGTGACTCGTCGCTCGTCGCTCGTCGCTCGTTTGCCGTGAGGCATGGCCAAGCCCATTCTGCATTTCGTATATTGTGCTTGCTATCTTGCATTTTGAGACCCGTACCCTTTATTTCATTTTCTATGAACAATAAACTATGAACCGTTCTTCGCTGCTACGAACGGCAGGCAATGAACTACCAACAATGAACAATGAACAACGAACAATTAACAATGAACTACTCTCCCAGATACACAATATGCGTAAACGTCTTGCCGTTTTTTATAACACCTTTGGAATCATATAACGTAAAAGTGAACTTCAGCGCCCGCCCAAGCCCGGGAATCTCACCAAATCGCTCCTCGTTCAATCGACTTTGATATTCAGCAAACTTCGCTCGACCTTCTGGTGTGCTGAGGTCACAGTAAAATACCCCCCCAAGACTTACCATCCCTGAAGGAGGAAATGGATACAATACGCCCGGAACATTGATGGAGTCGACCTTACCGCCACTTGTAAAAAAGTCCGAATCTGTTAAATACCCGTCGCCATCAGGGTCAACCTCCGGCACCCATCGCCACCGCCCCTGCACAGGGTCAAAGGACCAACCCTGAACTTTGAACTCTCCCACGCCCTCACACAAAAGCATGTGAATCGAATTCGGGTCCGCAGTGTCAACCTTCGCTCCGATCAGGTAGTTGTCCCCAATGCGGCTGTCGGTTCTGATATCGGTAATAGCCGTAGTATTTCTGCTTTGTCCAACTGCCAGGGGATATTCATCCACCCTGCCAAAGATATCGTGTCGTACTCATAAGTGTTGTGCCACCTGTCAAGGTTAGCTGGAGTAAGCGAACCGATGTTTAAAAGACCATGGTCACCAAGTGCAGATGTAACAATATGCTGAGTCCTTGCAAGTATCCGCTTCTCCGGGGCTTGCTGGGGAGCCCTTATCCAGTTTCCATCTTTGGTTTTGGTTTTGGCAAGCATATAAGAAATCCTCGCAAGGTTGCCGTGAATCACAGGGGTCCCATAGGATTGAAAGTCGCCATCGGCAAAAAACATTATCCTGTCAAACCTCTCATGCGAGTTAGGTTCAGCCACCCAAACTACGAAAATCTCTCCATCCTTTCGCAATCCTTTGAAGTCGGCATTTAACTGGCTTGTAATAGTCTGTAGTTTTTGCATAATCTCAGCGCTGGCTGCAGCCGTGCGATAAGTATCTATACTCATATTGAAAATCATACTTGCAAATAATATCATCATCGCCAGCAGTCCCACCGCGACCGCAAGCTCAAGCAGAGTAAAGGCCTTACGAATTCGTGGCTCGTCGCTCGTGTCTCGTCGCTCGTAACTCCTATTTCGCATTTTGTATCTTGCCACTAACATCATGCTTCCTAAATCTATGAACAATGAACCCTTTGGTTAGAATCTGATTACTTTTTGATATACACCTACGCAAGGCCCTCTGCCGCCACCGACCGGCGGCGGAACTACCCAGACATTTTCCCCCGGCGAGCCGCTGCCTTCCCAGTCTCTGTCAAGTAAGACCTTATTGTCATTGGGTGCTGCGTAACGCTCCAGCACACGATAAATCTGTCCTGTTTTATTATCCACTATCGTATAGCCATCGTTTATATATGTTTTTTCTGCCTCGCGATTCATCCTGAGCTCATTGTTTGCGACCTTCGAGACTCCGACCTCAACAGGTTTGGGACGATCGACTGGGTCGTTCGGATATTGCAAGTTCGGACCTGCCTTTCGGCACACAAACACCGTTACCTGAACAAGTCTGGGACTATTCGTGTCCACTTCTCTGCAAAGAGCAGTCCAGTAATACTGCTTCTGTGCCGCTGTCGCATCGGTCGATGGATACGTGAATTCATTAGGGTTAATGTTCTGCGTTGCTGGAAAGATATTAGGGTCGTTAAAGCTCTTAAGCTCATCATATTTCAACTGACTGATGATGATATCATCGGTGGGATCGTCAAGTTTGCCTTTTGCATAGAGCTTTACTTTTGCAAAGGCTTCATCCGCTGCTACCGCTGCGATTGTTTGCTCGGCAACAACCGTTGTAAGGTGGACACTAACTGGAAACACCCCCGCCACAAAAAGCACACCCACAGCAAGCACCCCTATCGCCAGCAGCACTTCAGCAAGTGAAAAACCGGATTGTCTTTTGCAGAATTTCATCGACTAAAACTTCCTGATAATCTCGCCCGTATAGGCATTTACACATATAAACTCAAGCCCATTCAGATAATTCCATCTCTGTGTTTTGTTTGTTAATCCCCGAAATTTTTCACAATCATATAATTTTAACTTACACCTGCTCTTCTCACCGCCCAGTCCCAAATCAGCGTAATCATCCTGGACAAACATCCCGACAACATAATCTCTAATATTTACTAAGGAATTAAAAACATCATCCATTGATACCTTACTGCCACCATTATCAGGCTGGTAATCACCGTCTCTGTCCCTCACACGCACATCGTGTATAACCAGTTTGCCGGACGGCGAAAAAAGAATTGAAAAAGCACTTGTGTCAGTTACTGTCCGCTCAAGGATAGAATCATCAAAGTCATTTTCTACAAGCTCTCTCTCATTGGCATTCTCACATCTTGCAGCTGATTCAGATGTGCCGTTATTGGTTCTTATCATCCCATCAAAAATGCCGACCGTTTCAGGCAGCTTGATTGGTTCACAACCCTCAATTACCCGAAACATCGTCGTTAATGTTATACCGCTTCGCGGAGGTTCATAAATTATGAAAATCATATACTGCGCAGCCCCAAGCGGCCCCTTTGGGTCGTAGGCCTTCTGGAACCTTATGCCGGCGTAACGCTGTTCTTTTAAGGCGATTGCACGGGCGCTCGACAGGGCTGCATTTATCATCGCCTCTGTCGGCCCTTTCGACTCAAGTGAGTTAACAAATGCACGAATAGCCGGCAGACCAAACACCGCAAGCAGAGCGACTATCGCGACGACAACCGTCATCTCCATCAGCGTAATACCGGATTGTTTGCGTAGTGTGTTCATTATTCTTTGTCATCCGCCGTCCGTCTTTTGTTCTCTGTGCCTCTGTGCTTCTGTGTCCGCTCTTTATCTATTCGTTATATCATCATCGGTCCCGAACAACTTGTCCGGCCCAGCCGAGGTAATTACCGGAAAAGTCCTTCTGCTTTTTTCTCGTTCGTTCTGGTTTCCCCACTCATTGTAATAGTCATACCGCAGCATTGTGCCCCACAGGTCGATTATTCTAAATAGTGGATACTCTTTAGTATCCACGCCGGTTCTGATGGTAATTTTCATAGGCTGTCCGTCGCGCCCCAGATTAGTTACCAGTTTCTTGTCGATTTTCCCCAGGGTCTCCCTGCTCGTTGGGACCATACTCAAAAGTAAATACATCACCTCGTCTCCCGAATAATTGGGGTCGTGATTGCCGATGACGTGCACATTCTCCGCTGCCACTCCCAGCACATTCCCTACCGTAGCCTCAACGCCAACTGTCGAGAAATCGTTGCAATCCAGCGGAAATTTAAATTCGGTGAAATTACCTTTGTAGACAAAGCCGTACTCGTGAAATTGAGCCAGCGCCGTGGTAAGAAGTGCCAAAGCGCTTCTGCATCGCTTTTCTTTTTCTCTTGTTTCAATGCGCGAGGCAATACCGACTACCAGCGTGGCCAGTATCGCGACTATTGCGATAACAACCAGCATCTCAATAAGCGTAAAACAGCGTTTTGTTTTTTGTCTATTGTTCATTGTTCATCGACCTTTTGAATTTTGAGTTTTGAATTCCCATTATGTGTCTCCTTTCCACAAACAATGAACTACGAACAACGAACAATGAACTAACTTCAAAAATTCGTAATATCGTCGTCTGTGCCGTACAGGCCGTCCACCCCAGCGGATATTAGTATGTATGAATCCGGCCTGCAAGGCCATGGTATTCCACTAGGACCAACGTAAATCTTCTGATCCAGCAGCTTGTAATAGTACGAATAGAGATAGGTGCCCGGCGGATTACCGGTGCCCGTTGGATCAGCCCCGGCCAATTTGTCGCTTGACTTTTCAGAGTTCACCTTGAGGTTAATCAGGTCGATATTGTCGGTATAATTATAAATCCTGCTCGCCGCTGCTGCTTGGTTGGCAGGCGTTGTAAAATCCTTACTGGCGACATTGGCCTTGTAGTAGAGAATCGGCCGACCCGCCTTAACGGTTTTCCCACCCGTTATTACTGTTACTGGCTTTGCCCCAAATGAATCACAAAGCACATATCTATTTGTGCTTAAGTTCGTTGACGTGCCGGTGCCGAACAGTTGCTTCAATGTGAAGGCACTGGCAGACCCAAGCTCCAGATAAGGCCCTTTTCGCTTATCGAGATCCTTTGGTGGGAGTGGGTATGGGCCGCCATACACGGTTTGTCCCTGAGCCCCCCATCCTGAGTTCGGGTGAAATCCTAAAAGGTCCCAGCCGACAAGGGCTTCGCAAAGCTTGTTTGCACCACAGTAATAGTACCCCACCAAAGTTGAATTCAAATCCGAAGGTGGGTAATCGCCGTAATCGCCCTTAAAGGCCATCAGTGCCATATCAATGGCTGCAAACTGCACTTTTTGCTTGGCTTCACTGGCGGTATTGCGCACGTAGCCAACTGTCGGAATGAGAATCCCCACCAGTACCGCGA
>CAVXEF010000011.1:0-6818 GCA_963760535.1 uncultured Phycisphaerales bacterium | reverse complement strand
CGGGGATTTCACCGCCAGACAAGCTTCTCTTTTGCCCAAGAATTCCCTTAAGTTAGTGCCATTATATGGTGTCCCCAGATTTCCGCGTCAGAGGCTGTCTTTAGTCAGTGTTAACGTACCAATTCAAACTTAATGGTAAACTTACCGTTCAGGAGCGTCTCACTTAATACTCGAAAACGAGCCGGCTCAGATGCTGCTCCTTCTTGAATAACAATGTTCTTTGAAGCACAGATTTCTTCTATTTGTTTCAGCATCCAGGACCTGGCTTCCGGCCCTTTGCCTTTTACAGATATATAACCCATTTTTGTTTCCGGGTCGTATTCAAACTCGACCGGCTCAGCCTTTGGCGGGACAGCGGATTTAGCGGTCTCCTGGCTGTGCTTTGGCGGCTCCTCTCCGGCAGGAGGCAGGCTCGGACGGTCAGCAACGGCCTTCTTTGTTTTTTCTATGAGTTGTTCTGCCTCTTCATCACCCATACCAAAAGTAAAGGTAAAAGTATTTCCACTTTGGTCTTTTCCGCTACCCCATCCTGAAAAACAAGACAAATGGGCAAATTCAGCTTTTACTATGCGTCCATCATCAAATGTTAACAACGCCTCCCCTTTTCGGCCCTCACAACGCAAAGTCGTAGGGATATAAGTTATCCAAGACCTCCCCTTGCCTCGGATTTTACTGTTAACACCTTCTACGTTGATTTCGGAAGTGCCTGTAAACAAACGTCTATTCATCGTCCCTTTGAAAAGCTCATTATATTCGTCAAAAGAACCTACAACAGGACGGGTAACACAACCCTGAGAAAAAAGTAATAGGAGAGGCAGGAAGAACAATACTGCCTTTTTATTCATATTACATCCCCTTTCAAAGTCAGAGGCTGTCTTTAGTCAGCGTTAACGTACCAATTCAAACTTAATGGTAAACTTACCGTCCATGAACGTCTCATCTAATACTCGAAAACGGGCCGGCTCAGATGTTGCTCCTTCTTGAATAACAATGTTCTTTGAAGCACAGATTTCTTCTATTTGTTTCAGCATCCAGGACCTGGCTTCCGGCCCTTTGCCTTTTACAGATATATAACCCGTTTTTGTTTCTGCGTCGTATTTAAACTCGATTGGCTCGGGTGCCTTTGGCGAAGTATTGGATTTAGTGGTCTCCTGGCTATGCTTTGGCGGTTCCCCGCCGACCGGCTCTAAATTTTCCGGCTTACCCAGAATATCGACCCACTTACTTTGTGGAGAAGGCAAATCAGGCCTGTCGGTAATAGTTTTGCTCATCTTCTCGATATACTCTTGTGCTTCTTGTTCTGTCATACCAAAAGTAAATGTAAAAGTACTTCCACTTTGGTCTTTTCCGCTGCCCCATCCTGTAGAACCAGACAAACAGACATATTCAGCTTTTACTACGCGTCCATCATCAAACGTTAGTAACGCCTCCCCTTTTATGCCCGCAGGCCCCAAAGTCGGAGGGATATAAGTTACCCAGGAACTCCCCTTGCCTCGGGTTTTAGTGTTAACACACTCTACGTTGATTTCGGAAGAGCCTGTAAATACACATTCATTCACCGTCCCTTTGAAAAGCTCATTGTATTTGTCAAAAGAACCTACAATAGGATAGGTAACACAACCCTGAGAAAAAAGTAATAGGAGAGGCAGGAAGAACCATATTGCCTTATTCATATTACATCCCCTTTCAAATTTAGCCCAAGATTGTTCCGGTGAAATCCTATCGGCTTTTCGCCAGCCAAGTATAAGCAAAATGTTTGCTCTTACGACCGTATTGCGTTATTATAGGGCTATCCGATTAAAATCGGTACGGCGGAAAGCTACCGCCAAGCCCGCCAAACAGACGGCGGGTAAACGGTTTGAGCAGCGGTAAGGTTTCCGCCATAGGCGGATAAATTTCATTCACCTGTCTAACCTGTTATTGATCAGATTGTGGCCTAAGTGAAAAGCGTTTTGTTGGTCGTTGGTAAAAGGGAAGTAGATTGCTTCGGCCTGACGGCCTCGCAATGACCCTGTTTTCAAGAGATTCTTCACTCCTTCGACAATGCTCAGGACAGGTTCGTTCAGAATGACAAAGTCATTTTCGATTTGGGACAGCCCCTTGCGGCGAGCGGCAAATAATGAAACCCCTGCGCGAGCGGCAGGGCTAAACTGTTCGCAGCTCGGCAGCGACAGACTTAGCCAGCTCAGCGACAATGTCAGCTTCAAGACGGTCGACCAACTCATGCGTCAGCGTTCCATCCCTGTCTCTGAACCTGAGCGAAAGCGTAACGCTTTTTTTGCCCGGCGGGATAACTTCTCCCCTGTATATTCCAACAAAACAGGTCTGCTCCAGTTCGGCTGAGGCTTTTCTATTCACGGCTTTGATAATATCAGCCCAACGAACCTGCTCATCAACAATTAATGACAGGTCACGAACTATCGCCGGGAATCTTGGGATGGGTTTAGCCTTTAGTTCCTTACTCTGCAATGCCAAGAGCGCTTCAAAATCCAGTTCTGCGGCACAGGGAGTTACATTCTCAAAGTCAAACATGTCCCTAATCTGGCTGGAGATAATGCCGGCAATTCCGATACAATTACTGTTGACTATTATTTCAGCGGCGGTCTGAGCCCAGACTTGCTCGGCGGGTGCGAAAACCACCTCCGCATCCCTATTGATATTAGATATCAGCCCTTCAACCACGCCCCGCAAATCTCGAAAGTTACTGTCGCAAACCAGAGCCAGTTTGGTTTTTTCAACTGGAAGAGCAGCATCGGAAGTAGGTTCGACAAGCTCACTACAAGTCGGCACGAAAGTGTCGGCAATCTCAAATATTCTGCAGGGACTGTTGCCGACATTGAGGTTGGTTTTCAAAACGCCAAGTAAGGAACCTATCAGCATCTGCCGGAGCAGATTCGCACTTTTGCGAGATTCGTCTTTTACCGCTAAATGCTGTTTAACCGCAAAAAACTCAGCGATAGAGCCATCGATGAAACCAATGCTAATTGTTTCATAAAAGCCGCAGCCGTTAAGATACGTCCCGACTGACTGTGTGAGCTTCTGACGAGCACCAGCCGGTACAACTTCAATTTGTATTTTGCGCTGCGTCGGTATTTTGTTGTAGCCATAAACACGGGAGACCTCTTCAATCAAGTCAACCTCACGATAAATGTCACTGCGCCAGGAAGGTACTGTGCAGACTATCAAATCATTTCTCTGTTGTGGATTAAATTTCAGCCTTGCAAGAATCATTACCACCTCTTTAGGCGGTATTTCGATGCCGAGCAGCTTATTCAGGCGTGAAAGCCGAAGCGTAACCTGCTTTTGTGACGGTCTGCCGGGGTAAACATCGATTAGACCTTTGGCTACTTTGCCGCCTGCAACCTGTGTGATTATTTCCGCGGTGCGTTTGGAGGCCCAGTCGATTTGTTCAATATCAACGATGCGCTCAAAACGAAATGCTGCCTCCGAAGGCAGGCTAAGCCGTCTGGATGTGGTACGAACGCTGACGGGGTCAAAATATGCGTCCTCCAAAAGAATTGTTTTTGTGTTTTCGCTAACCTCAGTATCCAGACCACCCATAACGCCTGCTATGGCGACAGGCCGGTTGGCATCGGCGATAATCAGCATATCAGGGTCGAGGCTGCACTTTGAGCCGTCAATACTGACAATGCGTTCGCCGGCGCGTGCCTTTCGAACTATTATTTTGCCTTCCGCGATTTTATCGTAATCGAAGGCGTGCGGCGGCTGGCCGGTCTCTAACATCGCATAATTAGTCGCGTCAACGACATTATTGACGCTGCGCACTGCGACCGCTTCAAGACGCTTTTTGAGCCAGGCCGGCGACGGTCCTACCCTGACGGACTCAATGATGCGGGCGGTGTATCGGCTGCATAAATCGGCCGCCGTGATTTCGACGTTCGCAAACTCAGTAACATCTTTTCCTTCGACTTCGCTCAGGACAGGTTGTGATTCTTTGGGCTTAACAGCGGGTATTTTCAGCTCTTTGCCTGTCACCGCTGCCAATTCGCGGGCAATGCCGATATAGCTGAGACAATCGCCGCGATTAGAGGTAACCTCGACGTCGATTACAGCGTCGTCACTCGTCAGGGCGGAGCCTGCCGTAGCATGGTCGATGGTTTCGATTCTCTCGTAGGGCAATCCCAAGTCGCTTAAAATGTCAGCAATCTCAACGGCGCTGAGGCCTGTCTCGATGTAGTCACAAAGCCAGCTCAGCAGGATTTTCATAATAAATCTACCACTTTATAGTTGCTTTTTCAGGACGGTTTCCCAGTTTTTGTAAGCCTGGCTGTAGGCGGAGAAAAGCTTTTTGTTTGGCTCGATTGTTTTAACCGGCGTCAGGCCGACAAAGGCATCTTCAGGCCCTTTGTAAATGCCTTCGCCGATGCCTGCTCCTCTGGCGGCGCCCTGTGAGCCGTCGGTGTTATAAAGTTCGACGACTGACTTTGTAACCGTCGCAAATGCCTCGGCGAAAAGCGGGCTTAAAAACATATTTGCGTGGCCGGCCCGAATTTTCTTAGGTTTGACGCCGACTTTTCGCATTATTTCAAGGCCGTAGTTGAGCGCAAATACGATGCCTTCCTGAGCAGCCCGCAGCAGGTGCGACCTGTTGTGGATGTTGAAGTTCAGGTCGTGAATCGAAGCGCCGATATTTTGATTCTCCAGTGTGCGTTCCGCTCCATTTCCGTAAGGAAGAATGACAAGGCCTTGCGAACCAACGGGCGCCTTTTCCGCCAGAGCATTCATTTGGGGGTAATCTATTGTGCCGGTGTTGTGCTTGAGCCAGCTATTGAGGATACCCGTGCCATTGAGACAGAGCAGCACCCCATATCTGGGTTTTTTCGGCGTGTGATTGACGTGGACAAACGTGTTGACCCTCGATTTGGGGTCGAATTTAGTTTCGGCCGTAATGCCGTAAACGACACCTGATGTGCCCGCGGTGGCCGCTATCTCGCCGGGGTTAAGGACGTTCAACGACAGCGCATTGTTCGGCTGGTCGCCTGCCCTGTATGAAACGACGGTTCCTGCCTTTAGCCCCAATTCGTCAGCCGCATTTTTAGTGAGATGTCCCTGAACAGAAAAGGTCGGGACGACCTCGGCAACGAACTCTTCCGGTATCCGGTAATGCTCCAGAACGAGGTCGGCTAATTCCTGCTTTTTGAAATCCCACATTATGCCTTCCGAGAGGCCCGAAGGCGTGGTCCTGATTTCGCCGGTCATTTTCATTGCGATGTAATCACCGGGCAGCATCATTTTGTGAATTTTCGAGAATATCTTCGGCTCATTGTCCTTAACCCATTTGAGTTTTGACGCTGTGAAGTTTCCCGGCGAATTCAAGAGGTGAGCAAGGCACTTTCGCTCGCCGATGCTTTTTAACGCCTTTCGTCCGATTTCGACCGCCCTGCTGTCGCACCATATTATGGCTGGGCGAAGGACCTCGTGATTTTTATCAACAATTACCAGCCCGTGCATCTGATATGATATACCGATTCCTCTGACGTCTCCTGCGGCAAAGTTTGTCAGCGTTTTTATCTTTTGTGTTGCGGTTACAATGTTTTCCCACCAAACTTGTGGATGCTGCTCGGCCCAGCCGGACTTTTTTGCGATGATTTCCAGCTCTCTCTCCGGCATCACCACCGCCGCAAGCACCCTGCCGGTATCGGCCTCCATCAACGTTGCCTTTATAGACGAGCTTCCGACGTCATACCCCAACAACAATGCCATTTATTCACTCCTTACACAGGTTATCTATCTACTCTTGCGGTGCCGCCGCCCATTACCTTCTCGACCTCAGAGAGACTTGCCGTTGTCGTATCGCCCGGCGTAGTCATTGCAAGCGCTCCGTGCGCAGCGCCATATTCAACCGCAGCTTTCGGTTCTTTGCCTTCCATCAGGCCATAAATGAGACCTGAAGCGAAACTGTCGCCGCCGCCCACGCGGTCATAAATCTGCAGATTCTCTCTCAGTGTCGCTTCGTAGAATTGGCCGTCAATGTAGAGAATAGCACCCCAGTCATTAATCGAAGCGGTCCTGGCATTTCTGAGAGTAGTAGCCACGGCCTTGAAATTCGGAAATTCTTTTACTGCTTTCTTTATCATTTTCTTGAAATTAGACGGGTCAAGTTCGGAAAGATGCTCATCCAACCCCGGCACCTCAAATCCGAGACTGGCAGTAAAATCTTCTTCGTTGCCCATCATCACATCAATATAAGGTGCAATCCTGCGGTTGACCTCCTGGGCCTTTTCTTTTCCGCCGATGGATTTCCAAAGGCTTGGCCGATAGTTCAGGTCGTAAGAAACTATTGTGCCGTGTTTTTTGGCAGCTGTTACAGCTTCGATAATTACATCAGCGGTGGTTCCTGAAAGGGCTGCGAAGATTCCTCCGGTATGAAACCAGCGAATGCCGTCCTGGCCGAATATTTTTTCCCAGTCGATATCGCCTTTTTTCATTTGTGAAGCAGCGGAATGGCCTCTGTCGGAACAGCCTTTGGCAGCCCTTACGCCGAAGCCCTTTTCCGTGAAATTCAGGCCCACACGAACCTGTCTGCCTATGCCGTCGAACGGCACCCACTTGACGTATTCGAGATTTACGCCGCCCTGAAGCATCAAATCCTCAAGCAGTCTGCCGACAGGGTTATCCGGTATAGCAGTTACCACTGCTGCTCGTTTATTGAAGCAGCGTCTTAAGCCCCTTGCGACGTTATACTCGCCGCCGCCTTCCCAGACACGAAACGTGCGAGCCGTATGGATTCGGTCGTCACCCGGGTCGAGACGAATCATTATCTCGCCTAAAGAAAGGATGTCATATTTACAATCCGA
>CAVXEF010000010.1:0-9457 GCA_963760535.1 uncultured Phycisphaerales bacterium | reverse complement strand
CAAGAAATCAGCCGGATCAGCCTGGATGACATCTCCTTTACAAAAAAAGAACTGACACTGAAAGCCCGAAAAAGCGCAGCACCCGATCAAAGCTGCCGCTACCCGATATAACCATCAAAGCCATCGCCGCCTATCTGATAGGTGTAAGACCTGAAAGTAAACACAGAGCACTCTTTTAAGCCTTAAAGTGCCCCATGGTCCACTTTGTCCGGGCGTAGCTTGGTTAATACATCAGTCAATGTATGAAAGTGGTCAGTCCTTCTTCGACAGCTTACTGGTCTGCGGCATACCTATGCTCAAAATCTTTTGGAGGCCGGTGCTTCCATCTATGAAATCAAAGCAATGCTGGGCCATGACAGTATCGAATCCACCCGAAAATATCTTCACATTCACATAAAACTCATGCGCAGGTCCTGTTTGATGAAACACTTTAAAAGTTTTCTGACTCCGCTAATTCAAGAATATATCGGTTATCGCCAAAACTTGGGCTATGCGACAAACAAAGCATTTTTCTCATCTAAAAACTTTTGACCGGTATGTAAAAGAGAACAAAGGTTGAACCAGGCCTATTGCAGCCCTCATTTTTTCTTGAGCTAAGATCAGATCTGAAAATAGAACCACGATCCGTCAATAGAATTCTTTCTTCGGTACGGGTTTTCTTTGAATTTCTGGTGCGAAAGATATCTATGACCAAAACCCCTTACAGGATATTCCTCCTCTTCCGGAAAACGATATTGTCCCTTTTGTATTGACACCAGAACAAATTGATCAATTGCTTACGGCAATCTGCAAAAGAATGCGAAAAACCCCAAACAGTACTTAAAAGATTTATCCGACTATATGGCCATAGTGCTGCTGGCCCGATGCGGATTGAGAATATCGGAGCCCTTGCGACTTATGCGCAACCATTACCGCCCAGGGAAAAAACACTTTATATTGAAAAAACCAAATTTAAAAAAGACCGCCTAATACCTGTCCCTTATGCTGTGGCCACAGAAATCGAACAATTATCTGGCCGTACGAAACGCCTTGCTGGGCAAGGATCAAAACCCATACCTTTTAGTACGCAGCAAACAAAACAGGACTAAGAGATTATCAAATACTTAATAGCCTTCCATCAAGCGGTAAAAGATATCGGACTCCATCAGGCTCCAGACAGATTATTGGCAAAAACCGTCTTCAGTGCACCTGTGCCCCACAGTCTAAGGCATTCTTTTGCCGTCAACACCTTAAGGCGTGTCAAAAAAGGGCAGATCGCCCAACGCCTTGCCCGTGCTGGCTATCTATATGGGCCACTGTAAATACAAGCACACCATCAAATATCTTAAAGTATTAGATGCCGAGCAACGCAAAGGGTTGGTCGATTTTGTTTTCTCCAATCGCGAGGATATATGAAGCTTTCAACTTGTATCTATAAATTCTTCGACCAGTACCTTCCCCGTATAAAGGGCAGCAGTAAGCGAACTATTCAAGCTTACCGGGATACCTTTACACTCTTTCTGCCATTTGCTGCCCGGCACCTTTCCATCAAAATCGAATCGCTTAAGGTCAAACATCTTTCTTCCGATTTGATCCTGGCCTTTCTCGATTACCTTGAGTCAGATCGCAACAATGTCACCAGTACACGGAACCATCGTCTGGAGCTGTAAAATCCCTGGCTAAAATGATCCGGTTTATGCGCCCGGAACACCGTGAAATTGCCGAAAGGATACTGGGCATCCCTCAAAAACGTACGCAAAAACAACTCATCGGCTTTTTGTACCCCGATGAAATCCTTAAACGCTTGAATCCGTCGACCTCAAAAAAAAGGAAGGCTTCCGGGATTATACGATCTTACATTTGCTCGAAGACTGGTGCGCCAGAGCCAGTGAAATCGCAACGCTTAACCTCGATTATTTTAACCCCGACCAAAAAACGCTGGCCATCCTGGGTAAAGGAAACCGTTTTCGACTGATTGAACTAAATCCTCAACCTCACCGCTGCTCATATATCCGCCATACGCACCAGCGTAGGCATTCGGCTCTGTACTAATCCTCCAACGAGAATACAAGGTAGTGTTCTCGGCTGGTAAATTGGATTCTCCAGGTACGATGAAATTAATGTCGTACACGCCGGGATTTAAATACAGATTTTGGACGACATGGTCTGTAGCCTCCGGGTTGAAGGTGCCGTTGTTATTCCAGTCTATCCAGCCGTTGAGGTAACCGGGTGCATTCGACACCTTTACCGTAACCTGGCCTTTCTCGTTCACAATAAAGGGTCTGTGGCCGTTAACAAGTGGAAACGTTACGCCATCTTCGTCATCTGAAGTGGTAAGGTCATCAAGGTCAGCGTTTGCGCTCGGCTGGCCGGTCCCTTCAGCGTCTATAAGGGTACCGAGTATCGGACCAGCAGTAATAAGATGGTAAGGTCCACCACTTAGCAGCAGTGTCAGATACGTATCAGGCGCATCGCCAAAGTCATAATATATCGGCGGCGGCAGCGCGACGCGAGCACAAACGACGTTATGGTCCAGAACGGCCTGACTACCATCGGTTAAGACCACATTTCCACGAATCGGCTCACCCTCAACACAGACATTGCAGTCACCGTTGACTTTGACAGAAAGCAAAGTGCCATTATGTCCGGCCGATTGCCGTCCACATAGAGCGCACCCAGCTCGGCAATGATTGTGTTTGTGTCGAGGCCGGTACCTGATGCACCAGGATCACTGCTCGGCGCAATAGGCGTGTTATAGTCAGTAACAGTACCGTCACCTGCGATGACAATGGAGCCCGGGAAGATACCGTAACCCTTCCTCACAGAGTTGCTTTCACCGACATTGTAATCATTAACCTCGGTGATTGTCACGGTATTAGGGTCTGTGGTATATATCTTCAGACCGAAGCCACTGACATTGGCATCTGCGGAATACCCGATATACGCCTTTCTTACCGCAGACGATGGCTGAGTAACAGACATGGTAACAGTACCCGCAAAAGCCTGTGCTGCAACAAGCAACACCGTACTTACCAAGAGCATTTTTCTCATAGTAAGTCCTTTCTTTCAATTTTTCCTTTTCTTCTTGCAGAGCAACACACTCTGCACTGTTTTGGTTTATACAACTAAAATCTTAATCCTGTCAAAAACTAAAAAATCTCCAAAATCTGAAATTGCGCTATACAGTAATGCGGTGCTTAAAATTTACTTGTACAGCATAAAAAAGGCCGACAGGAAGACCTTCTAAGACCTTATTAAAGCGACATTTTTCCGCTCCTCCGTACCTCCTTTCTCGCCGGCTGGCGTAAAAATGCATTTAGTCGCGCATAATATACTGCAATTAACTGGTTGTGAAACTTAAATGTATCCTATCAGAAGACCCCAAAAAAATCAAGGAAAAAAACGAAAAAAATAAAAAATTTTGGGGCAGGGCAGGAAAAATACCCCCCAAAACAGGTAAAGCAGTCTCCGAGGCGTTGATTTTAGGCCCAAAAGGGCATTCCCAAGGGTTTGGCGTGGCAAAACCGTAAATTGAGGTCGGAAGAAAGGTTTTTGCCGAAAAAACCGATTTTTTACGATTTTGGAACTACCCTATGGAATCAGCGGGGAATTTTGCTATTTTGACATAATTATGTGGAAGTTTCTGCAAGGGCGACTGATGTTCGTGAGAGTGGTACTGCTGTGCACGGCAGCGGCACTGGTGGCAATCGGAATAGCGGTCATCTATTCGGTCGGCCACCCGGCACAATCCGGCCCTGTGTCCGGGACGAATGAATTAGCTAATTTGTGGAAAAAACAGATATTATTCGCCGGCGTCGGGTGCATCGGGTTCCTGGCGGCAAATGCAATCAACTACCGACGGTTCGGAGCGGTTAGCTACTGGATTTACGGTGCGGTGCTGGTGCTTCTGGGACTTTTACTGATTGACAAGATAGTAGACCTGCCCTTTGTGCCGGTGATTAACGGTGCGCGGCGATGGATACGAATAGGCAGCAGCGGACAATCGGTACAACTACAGCCATCGGAATTGTGCAAGCCGGCATACGTGCTGGCGCTGGCGTGGTTTCTGCGGTATCGCAGCAACTACCGCAACTTCACAGTGCTGATAGGGCCATTTGTGCTGACGGTGCTGGCAATGGTTCTGATAGTTCTGGAGCCGAACCTGGGTACGGTGCTGCTGATGATGCCTATTCTGTTCACGATGCTGTTTATCGCAGGTGCAAAGGTCAAACATCTGCTGATTATCGCGGCGATGGCGCTATTAGTGAGTCCGGTACTGTGGCACCAGATGAAACCTTATCAGCGAACGAGAATAAGCTCAGTACTACTCCAAAGCGAGTGGGTTCAGGAAAAGGCCCAGCGGTATCCGGCGCTGGGCAATATTCTGGTGGGAGAAGAATTCAGCAGAAAAAAATGGGAGAACAACTGGGGCTACCACCTGATACGGTCAAAATACGCGGCGGCCTCCGGAGGAGCAAAAGGCTACGGGTTTCGAGAAGGACCTTTCATCAAGTACAACTTTCTGCCCGAAAGACATAACGATTTTATATTCGCCGCTATCGCACAACAGTGGGGCTTCCTGGGCTGTCTGGCGGTGCTGGCTCTTTATGCGGTGGTCGTCTGGTGCGGACTGGAGATAGCGAGCGGCAATCCGGAACCGTTCGGACGGCTGCTGGCGGTCGGTATCATAGCAACATTTACGCTCGAGACTATCGTCAATGTGAGCATGACGTTAGGGCTGATGCCAATTACGGGCCTTACCCTGCCATTAGTCAGTTACGGCGGGTCGAGTCTCGTGGCTAATATGATTTCCGTAGGACTGCTAAACAACATCGGACGCAGACGACCTTTCATAGTGGCGCGCAAAGAACTCGAAAACAACTGAAGTCGAGTCATTGAAAAGGACAGGCGGCAAGGGTATAATCCGGCCTTTGCCCCTTAGGGGCCATGGCAGAGTATAATCAGGGATGATAAAAGGCTTTAGACAGATAGTTTCTCTTACAGCACTATCACGAGTGCTGGGGTTTGTTCGAGACGCGGCGTACAGTCATTTCTTCGGGGCGGGCGCGCTGCTGGATGCCTGGAGCATCGCATTCAAGATTCCCAATTTAGCAAGAAGACTGCTTGGTGAAGGAGCGGCCTCCGCATCCTTTATCCCGGTATACAGCGAAGAACTCCACAAGGACCGCAAGCAAGCAAAAGGACTCGTCAACACCGTGGTAACGGTTTTGTTTGTGATACTGGCAGCGATAATTTTAATCGGGGAGGTGCTGGTCTGGGGCTATTACAAATTTTTCAGCACAACCGGCGAGAGCAAAATGGTTATGTCACTGACGGCGATAATGCTGCCTTATATGCTGCCTATCTGCATTGTGGCGATACTGGGCGGGATTCTGAATGTGCACAGGCATTTTGCGATGCCGGCTGCTGCACCGATAGTTCTCAACCTCTTCATTATCGCGGGAATCCCGTTTGCGGATTCGATACTGAACCTGCCGAAGCAAAAACAGGTTTTTTTAGTAGCAGTTGTAGTACTTATCGCCGGCGTTGCGCAGGTAGCGATTCATATTCCGGTGCTCGTTCGTCGCGGCGTCTCCATAAGGCCGGCGTGGCAGATTCACTCGGATGCCTTCAGAAAAATAATAATCCTTATGGGGCCGATGATATTGGGCCTGGCGGTAACACAAATCAATACGTTGGCCGATGACCTCATTGCGTGGTGGTTTTCCGGCTCGGCAGAAAAAGGAACTTTTTTTATGCTGATGGGCCATAAAATTCTGTACCCGCTGGACCGGGGGTCGGTGTCACATCTGTACTTTTCGCAAAGACTGTACCAGCTGCCGTTAGGGGTGTTCGGCATATCACTGGCGACAGCAATTTTCCCGGTGATGAGCGCAGCTTCGGCAAGAAAAGATTTTATAGAGCTGGGCAGGATGGTTTCCCGCGGCTTTTGCGCGAGTGCTTTCATTTCGATACCTGCGACGGTCGGGCTTGTGGCGACGGCCAAGCCGCTGATTGCATTTGCTTTCCAGCACGGCCGATTCACCGGCAAAGACACAAATATGGTGGTGTGGACGCTGCTTTTTTACACATTAGGATTATTGGGCTATTTTTCGCAGCAGGTTATCGTACGAGCGTTCTATTCGATGCAGAATTCGAAGACGCCGGTGATAAGCGCTCTAATAGCGGTCGCCATTAATGTTGTGCTGAACCTGACCCTGATGTGGTTTCTGGGTACAGGAGGGCTGGCGCTATCGACGGCATTTTGTTCGTATCTGCAGGTCGTGATTCTCACAACGATTCTTCACAGGCAATTAGGTTCGACGATATTCGAAGGCCTTGCAGTTACATTAGCAAAAACAATAGCGGCTACACTGCTGATGTCGGCAGCAATTGTAATAACGATGCTATTGTCAAAAAACTGGCCGAACGTTCTCAAGCTGGCTCTGATGTTGCCGGTAGGTGCAGCGGTCTATCTGGCAGCGGCAAAAGCCCTGAAAATCGAAGCACTTTCCATATTTACAGGCGGTAAAAAAACCTCCGAGGGGGAATTCATGACGGCCTGAGGCTTAAACATATTACCTCGAAAGAACCGTATTGATTAGAAAAAGGTGCTCTTTCGGAGGCCTAAAACAGGCAGTTTTTCTGAAAAAACCCGCTGATAGGCAAAATCTGAACAGTGGGTCGGGGACAAAATTACCAGAAAAGCAATAAAGTCCGATAAAATATGCAGACTGTGCACCATTATTATGCCTAAAGCGAGCAGGACAATTTCCCGAAATAATACCAAAAAGACCGGTCTTTTTACCGCAGATGAGGCTGTTTTCAGGGCCAAGAGAAGGCAATGGGATATTTACAGCCGGCGGTTAAATGACTGCCATCCCTTACGGAACTTGCAAGCGCGCAAGCCGGTTCGGCGGAAAGATTATGCGCAAGAGCAGATATTTGTTGGTTTTCTCGATATTTCTGTTGTGCTGCTGCTGTCTGGCAGCGAAGGAGTCGCCGACGCTCCAAGGGACTCCGCCGAAGCAGCTTCGTCCCTCACGCGAAGGCGGAAGCTATGGCGACAGAGCGCAGAAGTCGTTAGATTCAGGTGATTCAGAACAGTTGTTTTCACCATCAGTCGGTCAAGCATTCTACGAGATAGCTTATGAACTGGCTAACCAACAGCAAGTCAACAGGGCGCAGGTCGAACAGGCAATCGTGTTGCTGAATGCCACAAAAGAAGTCGATGTCAGAGCCAAGTATGTTCTGGTCGATATTCTCAAGCTGGCGAGCAAATACCCCGACCGCGACTACTCCGAACTGGTGCGCAAGTTGTTCGAAGAATATCGCGGATGAATCGGCTGAGCTTGGGGTAGCCAGGAGAGCGATTCAGTATCTGCTGGACAGGCTGGATTCCCGCGAAGAGCGCGAGACCTTACTCTCCAAGCTGATAACCAATTTGGGCGACAAGAACAAGGTTTTAGGCTCTGAGATGGCAACGCTGCTGGGTCTGCTGGAGGCTGAAAGACCTAACATAGATGCCGCCAATTACTACTTTCTGCAGGCATACCAACAAAACAAATACGATAAACTGGCCCTTGCGAAGCTGAAAGAGCTTGCATCTGAGAATATAGCTATAGGACTGGGTGCTGATATTGAGCATATAAGACTAATGCTGCGTGAAAATCCCCTGAACCTGGAGTCTGCCCTGGCTTTCGCCCAATATACCGAGCAGACAGAACTTTACGAGGTCGCATCGGGGGCGTATGAGTACTGCGCCAATCTATTTAACTACCTGTACCCATCCGAAAATATGCCGGCAGAGATTTACCTTCCCTGGGCACTGAGCAGCTACAACACCAAACGAGGTTACCAGAAATGCCTTCAGATTGCCTCCGATATACGGGACAAAGGTCAATTTGATTTGACGCTGGAAGCAGTGGCGAGCAAGGCGGCGGCAAAAATGGGCAACGAAGAGCAATCGATACAGATATTAACCGACGCCGCGGAACAGGCACATTCGTATATAGAGAAAGAGCAACCATCACAACAACAAACTGGCGGTCAGACAAACGCGACTCAACTTGCATGGTTCTACTGCTTCGGACTAACAGATGCGAATATGGGGATTAACTGGGCTAACAAGGCATACGCGGCGGACCCAAATTCGACAACGGCGGCGGAGATTCTGGCGTATTCGCTTGCACTCAACGGCCAAAATGAGTGGGCCAAACCCCTTATAGAAGATCACGACCAAACCCAGATAGCCAAATTAGCACAGGCAGTAATTCAACTGTCAGAACAACAAAAGGACTCAGCTATCAAGACACTAAAGACCGCCATTGCCATAAAGCCTGGTACGCTGGAGGCTGAGCGTGCCAAAGAAATGCTTGTCCAGTGCGGTTCGCAGTACATTGCCCCCACAGACACCGAGACCCTGATGAGTGGCCTAAGAGAGATGTTCGGGGAAAAACTGATACCGACCTTCCTCAGCCCTGAGAAAATACTATCGGTTCACCTTAATCTCCGCGGCAGCAAGTTTTCATTCGGCAGCGATTTCGGCGGGGTCGTAGCAATAACCAATGACTCTGGCGAGCCGCTTGTGGTCAGCGACGATGGGCTATTCAAAGGCAATATCCGAATCGATGCTGAGATTAGCGGAGACCTCAGCAAGAAAATACCAGAGCTGATAAATATAAGGTATCAGCCATCTGTGCCGATTGAGCCGGCCGGCAGTATGCTTGTGCCTGTCCGGCTTATCAGCGGTGAACTGAAACAGATACTGAATAAGCATCCACAGGCATCGGTGGATATCGAATTCACGGTTTACATCGACCCTGTTACGGCCGAGGACGGCAGTGTAACCAACAGATTAGCTGATATAAAACCAATCAAACTCGCTGTAAAGCGAACGGGGCTTCAAATCAGCAGCAGATTTCTGCAAACCCGATTCAACTCATTAGCAAAGGGCCGACAGGGACAAAAGATAAGCACGATAGAACTCGTTGCGGGGCTTTTGGCCGAGCAGCAGGAGATGGCTAACCGGGAGCCGCCTTATAAACTCGTGCGCGCCGACTGGATGGGGGAAATGCTCAGGTCTGCCCTGCTGCAGGGCCTTGCCGACGACACCTGGGCGGTCAGAACGCATACGGTCGCAGCGATGCTTGCGCTGCCGATGGACTACGAGCTGATAAACTCTATCTCGGAAAACCTCAACGACACCTACTGGCCGGTGCGTTTGATAGCTATGTATGCGCTGGCGAAAAACCAGGGCAGCAGCTTCCGCAAAGTTCTGGACCATATTGCCAAGTACGACTCCAATAAGCTTGTTCGCGAAATGGCGGTTGCTCTCGGCGGCACAGCGCCGGAAACCACTAAACCAACAACTCAGCCGAAACAACCCGCAGAACCAAACAAACCAGCAACTCAGCCGAAACAAAAAAGTCCGCAACGAGTCGCCGAACCAAACAAACCGACAAGTCAGCCAAAACAA
>CAVXEF010000009.1:0-5966 GCA_963760535.1 uncultured Phycisphaerales bacterium | reverse complement strand
GTCAGGGGCTTAGTGATGCGAAAGGAGGAAAATTCAGCATTCAGCGTACAGCGTTCAGAGTACAGAAAAAAGCTTTTGAAAAGGTGTGATTTTTTGAAGAAGAGGAGGAAGAAAAATGGCTTCGAGGAGAGTGATAAGTCTGGTGATTGTTTTGGCAGCGATGGGAATTGCAAATGGTGCGATTTATGATTTCAACGGTGTTTCGGTAGAGGTTGAATACTGGACGGGGACAGGGACGAATGAGGCACTAATGGTTGTTGACTGGCAAAAGGATATTTCGCTGGCATTCGGATATAAATGGAACGATTCAGCAATGGCTGGCGATATGTTTGATGCGGTTGATGCGGCAAGTGCTAAGTTCTACAAGGAATGGGTTGCGGGGCAGGGTGACGCATCTATCTTCGGCATCGGCTACGATATGGATAACGACGGCTTCAGCAAAAACGATGCCGGCGACTACTATGAGGAGGGATGGTTAGAGAACGGTTTTTGGGCTGAGTATCTAAGCGGTGACGGCCAAAGCTGGAACTGGGGCAACGGAATCCGCTCGGATTACATCTACAACGGCAGCTGGGTGGGCTTCAGCTGGGCGCCGGAGTTTGTCTGCTCAGAGCCGAACCCGCCGATTATCCCCGAACCGACAACACTTGCTTTATTAGGCCTTGGAGGTTTGTTTTTCAGAAAACGCAAGGCACAACAGAAAGGAGTCAGCAAATGAACGCCAAGAAAATGAAACTTGTCCGATTCTTGGCGGTACTTTTGTTTGTGTTTGGGGCAAGCGCTCGGGCTTCGGACTTTGCCGTCGAGGTTGTGGACAGTGAAGGATTTTCCGGCTCCGGTTTTTACGACGATGCAAGTTCGGTACTGGGCAAGCCGACCAGATGGATATTTGACACTTGGTATTATGGTGAAATCTACGCGTGCTCATTAGTGTATCCTGCGTGGAGCGTGGACCCCAACGGTGGCAAACTAATCTGCTCCTTAAAGGAGGAGGGCGCATATATAGTTGTCAAATTCGACCACAAGGTAGCCGACGATGCCGGCAACCTATACGGCATCGACTTTATTGTATTTGGCAACACACCTTTCAAAGGAAGCGGCGGAGAAGTGGAACCCGATACGGATATGGAACAATATTACCTGAATCCCTCCCCCTTTGAGCCTGAGCCGGTTCGGGTAAGCGTGGCTCAGGAGGCCAACGGGCCGTGGTACACATTTACCAACGGCCCTTACGCTGATGGTATGTTTCCTACCAATGCCTTTGCGTGGGATAGCGACAGCAATAACTGGGGCAATGAACTTGACTGGCTAAAGCCGGTTGACCCGAATTTGAGTGTCTCTGATTTTGACGGTTTATCCGTCGCTGAGGCGATAGAGCTTTACGATGGTTCAGCGGGCGGGACTGGTTTCGACCTCAAAGACCTTGACCCCAACGCATACGCAGCGTTGGCCATCGACCCGAATACCGGGCGAAAGTGGATTCAGTATATCAAAGTGGAGTACCTGCCTGGCAGTGATTACGAAGGCGAAATAGATGGATTTTCCGACGTTGCAGGATGCGGAGACTATCAACACCCATATCCTGCAGGTGACACCAACAAGGATTGCAGGGTAGATTATAAAGATTTAGGGCTTTTGTGCCGGTATTGGCTGGCTGAGATAAATGACGCGAACGACCCGGCTGTGATTGCAGATATCTATGAAGATGATGTTGTGAACCTGCACGATTTTGCCTTAGTGGCAGGCAGCTGGGGCGAGTGTAGCTGGGAATGTGAGTAATCCATTGAACAAGTCTGAATTTGAAAATTCAGTGCGAAAAAAAGCTTTCACTGTTATAGAGCTGATTGTCGTGATATCGGTGATAGCGGTGCTTATGGCGATACTAATGCCGGCGCTGGCCGGTGCTCGGCAGCAGGGAAGAAGCACTGTCTGTTTGAGCAACCTGCGGCAGATGGCGATAGCGGCACAGGCGTACGCAGAAACATTCGACGGTTATTATCCAATCGCCCAATACAGCCAAAAGACGGGCTTTAAGATATTTGGGTATAACTGGGATTTCACGACGATAAGAAATCTTGGCACAGGTGAAACAAAGGTTGTTTCGGGAATACTGTGGCAGGGGCAGGCCATCGAGAGAATTCAGCAGTGTCCTTCCTACAAAGGCAATTCTACGTCAAGCGAACCGTTCTCCGGCTATAACTACAATACGAGCTATATCGGCCACGGCGAAGGTGAACGCGTTTCCTCGAGCTATTGCGGCGAGGTCAGAACCGTTAGAGTAGAATTGTTTGCGGGTGTGTTTATAGATACAACGATAGTAATGCCCGTAAAAATCAACAAAGTCAGGCACCCCAACACGTGCGCGTTCTTCGGAGAAGGCGAGCAGCAAAACGGCGCAAACAAATTTATGCGGGCACCCTGGCGATGGGAGGGCGATACCGATAACAGCCTCAAAGCGGCTGGTGCGCAGGCATACAGACACGCTGGGGTGACCAATGTTGCCTGGTGCGACGGGCATGCCGAGCCACAAAAAGAGCACTATACAGAGAGTGTGCCGCGAGTAAAGAATCAGCTTGACCAGTACAATACTACTGCAAAAGTCAAAATAGGCTTTCTTTCGCCGGATAACAGCTCGTTCGATTTGAAATAAAGTGGTTTCCGGCGGCAAGGACTAATATAATCGGCGGCGTGGACAGGGTTAGGCTAAAACAAGGCGCTGGTTGTGTGCTGCAAAGTTTGAATCATTTGCTGTGGCCTGCGGTTTGCATTAACTGCCGCGAAAACATCTGCGAAACCGACAAAAACCTCTGCAAAAACTGCTGGCAGCAGATACTATCGTGCAGCGGCGGCGAATACTGCCCGCGATGCGGAAAGAATGTAAGTAAATTCGCTTTGCTGGGAGGGGCCTGTCCTGATTGTCAGAGCAGAGAAATCCATTTCGACGGGATAACGTGAAGCGGCGTGTATGCAGAGGCACTGCAAGGAAATGATACTTGCTTTTAAGAATGGTCAGACAGAATTGGACTCAACTCTTGGCTTTTTGGTTAACTCTGCACTGCAAGGCAGTAGCTTTTGTAATGATATAGAGTTTTTCGTTCCGGTTCCGCTGCACTGGACGAGGCGGCTTTGGCGCGGATATAACCAGTCGCTGATAATAGCCAGGGAATTAAAACATCCCACAGCAAAGACAAATACAGACCTTGCCCGAATCCGCTACACTAAGACACAACCAGGAGGGATAGCAAATGCTGCTGAGCGTGCTGCTAATGTTGCTGGGGCATTCGCGGTCCGCAAGAAACATAGCTTCACCGGCCGTAAGGTCTGCCTTATCGATGATGTTAAGACAACCGGAGCGACATTGAATGAATGTGCAAAGACATTAAAAGAGGCGGGGGCATCAAAGGTTTATGCGCTGGTTCTGGCGGTAGCAGGACAAAATGTTAGTTAAACATACCCTTCAAGTGAAACAACAGAGTTAAAGTTTTTCGTATTTTATGACGGCGCGGTAGAGGCCGTTGATGCGTGAGCCTTCTATGATAATGGGAGAGTATTTTTCGTTGCGAGGCTGAAGCCTGACCTTATTGTCCGGCTCAAAAAAAACACGTTTGAAGGTCGTTTCGTGCGGCATTGAGAAACGGATGAAGCAATCGTCGCCATTGTGAACCTCGGCGGCGGGTGAGAAAATCACGATGTCGCCTTCGCGGAACCTCGGCTCCATCGAATCGCCAACAACGCGGACGGCAAAGGCGTTCGGGTCGTGCACATCCGGACAACGAACATAATCATCAGCGATTCCAACCGGATAGTCGAGGTCGTCAAAGTCGGCTGGGTAGCCTGCTTCGAGTTTGTTTATGACGGGGACCAGTCGGCCAGCGGCAATTGAAGGAGATTCTTTTTCTTCGGTGTCAAGCCGGCCCTGGTCAAGAAGACTATCGAGCTGAGCTGCATCGCCCTTTGCCTGCATCAGGTTCCTGATGAGCTGGCGCCATTTCTGAATCTCGGCTTCGTCTGATTCACATTTCTGGCGGACATCAGACGGCAAAGACTCCATATGGGCGATATGCAGCAGCAGACCCGGGTCAAAATTAAGTACCCTCTCGAGCTTTCTGAGCAGCTCGTCACTGGGGGGATTTTTAACCTTGCCGGTCTCGATAGTTGAAAGATACGGCTTTGAAAAGCCGATGCGACCACTGACCTCATCGAGCGTCAGATTCAACTGCTCACGCTTTTTTCTTATTATCTGGCCCAGCGACATACCGGCAATCCTTCGACTACTTCGACTTCGCTCAGTATAAATTTGCTCAGGATGGTGAGTGAAGTCGAACCATTTTATCACAAAAAATTTCAAATGCAAGCGAAAGTTTGATAATTATGCAACAAATTTGATTAAAAAAGGAGGTACTGAACGAGGATTTTCAAGCCGAGGGCTCTGATGGCGGCCTCAAAAAAGTGGTAAAACGTCAGGCTATAAGCGAGAAGGCATCGGTGACGGGCATACCTTCTTTGATGCCGAGGGCTTTTGCATTTGCGTTGACCTTTGTGATTTTACGATTGGCGAAACGGTCGAGAGTACCGATTGGGTTATCCGGAGTGCTTTCGACTAAGGCGGCGGCGACGCCATATCGCTGGCAGGCTTCGACGTCGATTACCGGACAAGCCAAGAAGCCTTTTGAGCCGGTTACCAACAGGATATTAAAGCCGGCCCATTTGGTCTGCACGCCTTCCACAAGGCCGTTGGGCGTCTGATATGTTTTTGTGTGTATCTCCATTTAAGCCACAGGCTTATAAAATTTTTGCCCCTTGTTTATTCAATGTGATACGGGTCTTCCGAGATGAACTTCAATCTCAGAAAGCCTTTCCTCAAGCAGCTCTTTGGTCTTAGCCTCGACGTTAAGTCTAAGCAACGGCTCAGTGTTGCTGGGGCGGCAATTGAACCACCATTCTTTATAACGAGCGGTGATGCCGTCGAGGTAGTCGATATTGGCGTCGGCGTACCTTTTTGCAAGCTCATTCATTTTTGCCTGTTTATCATCGACTTTGAAGTTTATCTCGCCGCTGCTGTAGTATCTTCGCAGCGGCTTTAAGAGATGGCTTATGGGGACTTTGGCGTCGCTGACGATGTTCAGGACGTGTGCGAGAGTAATCAGGCCTGAGTCGGCGTAGTAGTTGTCGCGATAATAGAAGTGGCCGGAGAGTTCGCCGCCGAAAACGGCGTGAGAATCGCGCATAGCTTTTTTCATAAAGGCGTGACCGACGCGTTCCCTGCGAGGCGTGCCGCCATTTTTGATAATTTCCTCCGGGACAACCCAGCTACTGCGTAAATCGTAAACGACGGCTGATTTGTGCTCTTTACTTAGAAAATAGGCGGCCATCAAAGCGGTCAGGAGGTCACAACCGATGGTTCGGCCCTTTTCATCGACCATCATAAGTCTGTCGGCGTCACCGTCGAAGCAGACTCCGAAATCGCATTTTTGCTTTTTAACGGCGGCCTTCAGCTCGGCGAGATTCTTTTCGATAAGAGGGTTAGGTTCATGTTCGAACGTACCATCATACTTAAAATTTATTGGGACAATTTCTATTGACAAATCACTAAAAATGGCCGGTATGAGTTTACCTGCCATTCCGTTTGAGGCATCGATGGCGATTTTCAGGGGTCTCAATCTGGATTTTAAGAACTTGAGGACGTGATTTTTGTACTCGGCGGTCAAATCACGTTTTTCGACCGAACCGGAAGGCTTACCTTTGGTGTGTATCAGGGAAAGAGCGATGTGCTCTATGTCTTTGAGGCCGGTATCGGCACCGACGGGCTTTGCGGCAAGGCCGGAGATCTTAAAACCATTATACTTGGCGGGGTTGTGCGAGGCTGTTACCTGGACGCCGCCGCAGGTTCCGAAGTGATTGATGGCGAAATACATCTGTGGAGTGTCAATCATTCCTATATCAATGACATTCGTTCCGGCGGCTCT
>CAVXEF010000008.1:0-9248 GCA_963760535.1 uncultured Phycisphaerales bacterium | reverse complement strand
GCCGCGGAATCGGCCAACCAGCACGTTTGCAAAGTCGATAAGTCGCCGGGCGATTCCTCCATGCCCCATCAGCAGACCGGAGAGAATAAAAAACGGTATCGCCAGCAAGGTAAAACTATCGATTCCGGTAGCTATCTTGTGTGCAGTAGCCACAAATGCCGGCAAATCTCCCATAGCCAAAAACGCCAGAACAGTTGAGATACCCATACAAAACGCCACCGGGACATTTAAGGCGACCAGTATAAAAAAACTTACAACCAGAATTAATATGGGTAGATTCACTATAACATCCTTCTCACATTTTGAATTTGGTGCGATTACTCAATATGCACCAACCCGTTCGTCCGGCGGCGTAATTTTCTGCTGTGGTGCGAGGCCGGGTTTGAGTAATTCGACCAGCCTCTCAACAAACCCGATAACAGAATAAAGCACGAGAAAAAAACCGCTGATTGGTATCGCAAGATATACATATCCGATTTTAACGCCCAGTGCCGGCGATATCTGTCCTAATTTCAAAGTGCTGATAACAAGGGTTGCTCCGCCGATGACCATAACGCATAACGAAAACAGTGCTATGCAAAGGAAGACGAAAACCTCCGTATAAATCCTGTTCCTTATGGACAACTTGTTCACAAGGTAGTCAATACCAAGATGCGCACCGCGATTTAGCGCGACCGCAGCCCCAAGAAGTGAAACCCAGATGAGCAGGAATATCGCCAGCTCTTCAGTCCAGGTACTGGGGTCTTTGAGGATAAAGCGCGTAAAGACCTGCCATAACACATCCGCTGTTAGTGCCGCCATAACCACTATAATCAGCACTTCGAGCGACCAGTCTAATGCCTTTTTTGTCGATTTGAACATGGCTAATTTATCTTCTGTATCCGCTTGATTAATTCACCGATGTCAGTGCCTTCGAATTCGTCCCATACGCTTTTAACAGAGTTTCGGAAGGGTTGTTTGTCTGGATGTGTAACTTTCACGCCGGTATCCTGCACTGATTTTAAATCTTTTTCTTCAGCTTCGGCCCAGATTTTGCGCTGGTATTCGACCGATTCATCCACCGCTTCCTGCAGTATCTGCTGGAACTCGGGTGAAAGATTGTTCCAGACCCTTGTGCTGATTGCCAGAATATCAGGCAGCATTGTATGTTCGTCCAGCGAGTAGTATTTGCATACCTCGTAATGGCGGCTTGTATAAAACGACGGAGGATTGTTCTCCGCTGCGTCTACGACACCTTGTTCGAGTGCGGTATAAAGTTCACCGAACGGAATCGGTGTTGGAGAGCCTCCCATGGCTTCGACCATTTTCATAGACATTATACTGTTTTGGACGCGGATTTTCAGACCTTTCAGGTCGGCAGGAGATTTAATTTCCTTCTTGGAATAAAAACTTCTCGACCCTGCGTCATAGAAGCACAAGCCGCGCAGTCCCTTACTTTGACCTGCCAGCAGCAGCTCTTTGCCTATAGGTCCTTTTAGTACCTTCCAGAAATGTTCGTTATCTCTGAACAGATAGGGAATGCCGAAAATCTTCATTTTCGGTACAAACCCTTCCATTGGTGCTGTGGAAATTTTGGTCATCGCCAGATAACCGAGCTGCAGAGCTTCCAAACACTCTTTTTCAGTGCCCAACTGCTCGCTCGGGTAAATTTCGACCTTCATCTTACCGGCTGATTTTTCGTCGACCCTCTCGGCCATATAAACAAGCGTCTTGTGCACCGGATGGGCTGTATCAAGGGTATGACCTAATTTCAAAATTACTTCCGGCTTAGGTCCTTCCTTTTTGCAGCCGGCAGAAATTGTCAAAGCCATACATATAAAGAGCCAAAGCGGTGCAGTTTTATTTTTCATTTTTTAGGTTTCCGCCGTCTGCGGGGTAACAAATTTCATTGCTTCCAGCCGTGGGTTAATTGCGTGGATTATCAGCAGGTTTACCACATACGCGCAGGACGCGATGATAAGCAATATCCGGTATTCACCCGTCTTACCGAGAATGTAAGGTACGAGTTTGGCAATGAATATTGTGCCAATGCAGGCCGCCGTGCCGCCGAGACCCATGATGGAACCCACCACCTGGCGAGGAGCGGTGTCGGAAACGGTCGTAATAAGATTGGCGGCAAATCCCTGGTGCGCCGCCATCGCCAGCCCCACCAGGAGCACGGCCACCCAGACATTGGAGACCATTGACGCCACAAACACCGGCACGACACACAGGGCGCAGACGAGCATTGCCGTCTTGCGGGCGGCGTTTATTGTCCAGCCCCCTTTGATAAACCAGCCGGAAAGCCACCCCCCGGTGATACTGCCTATACCTGTTATCAAATAAATAACTACCAGCGGCCAACCCAGATGTTTCATATCCAGACCATATTGCTTGTGCAGGAAATCCGGACCCCAGTAGAGCCAGAACCACCATATCGTGCCGCTAATACCGGTCCCGATGACGAACATCCATGTCTGGCGATATTTCAGCAATGTCCGCCAGGGTATTTTTATGCCCGGCGGGTCAGGCGGGTCGCTGTCGATATAGGCAAGTTCGGCAGGTGGAAATTCGCGGGTGCTTATGGGGGCTTGCGTAAAGCGGCCACCAAAAAAACAGCCAAAACAAGCCCAGCGCACCTGTTACCACGAAAGCTATTGGCCAGCTATAATCAGTGGCAAGCCACAATATCAATAACGGCGCAGCCAAGGCGCCGATGTTGGTTCCGGAGTTGAAAATGCCGACGGCCAGCGCACGTTCCTTCTTGGGAAACCATTCGCTAACGGTCTTGGCCGCGGCGGGAAAGTTCCCTCCTTCAGCCAATCCTAGCACAAACCGCGCAGAGCAAAAGCCAAATGCCGTCGCAGGCATCGCCAGAAACCAAATTTTTGCTTCGGCCGGGACATACCAGTTCAAGACGTGAGCAATCTCTGCCAGGCTCCAGAGCAAAACCGCAAGGGCATAACCTAATTTGACCCCCACGCGGTCTATAAACCACCCGGCACCCGAGTAACCTATCGCGTAGGCGATAGTAAAGGCGATGACGATATTGCCGAAATCATTTTCGCTCCAGTTGAGGCCTTTCTCCAATGCCGGTTTCAGAATACCGAGGATTTGTCGGTCAATATAGTTGAGAGCGGTCGCGAAAAACAGCAGCCCACAAATGCCCCAGCGATACCAGCCAGCCGATGGCACGGATGTTTCTCCGGGTATTTTATTACTCAGCATAGAAAAACCTACCTTCGCCGGCTTTAGTCGCGGTCTGCGCTGCCCATAGGGTTTTGCTCTTTGGCGGTCTCATTGAAGAGCTCGCCATTAATCTTCACATTTTCTAAAACCAGGTTCTTAACCTGACTAATCACGTTTGGTCTTGTGATGTTATCAAACGTGCAATTCTTCAAGGTGACATCGGTTATCGGCGAGCGCTCATAACCATTAAGGTGCAATACGTATTTACTTTTCTTGCTGGTAACATTTTCCAGATTGATATTCCGGACGGTCGGCGTAAAGTTGCCGGTATCGCCTTCTTCATAAAAGAAATTGACTCTCAGAATTGCTCCACCCACCTGATTAATGGTGATATTTCTTACGTACACATTTTCTACGAAGCCTCCGCGAATTGAGTTGGTCTTGATTCGTATTGCCTGGTCTAAGTTCGGGCTGTCCATCAGGCAGTTTTCAGCGAAAACATTTCTGACTCCTCCTGTCATCATACTGCCCATGGTCACTCCGCCGTGCCCATCTTTCATTTGGCAGTCTTGGACGACGATATTCTCGCTCGGTACATTGACTCGTCTGCCGTCGTTGTTTCTGCCTGCATTTATGGGAATACAATCATCTCCCGTATCAAAGAAACAACCTTTAACAAGCACATCTTTACACGACTCAATATTACATCCGTCATTGTTTGGACCATGGCCTGAAATTTTCACATTTCTTACGGTGATATTCCGTGAAAGTACGGGGTGAATCTGCCAGAACGGAGGCTCTTTTATCCTTACCCCTTCTATCAGGATATTTTTACACTTGTACGGCTCAATCATGGTCGGCCGAAGCAGCTTGCCTCCAAGTTGTCTCTTCTCAACCGGAACACCTTCCTCTCCATATTTGAACAGCTCGTCGCGGCTTGGGCCCTGCGTCTTTTTCCACTGCCACCAGTCTTCGAAGCTGCTGTTGCCGTCGAGCAGTCCCTTGCCCGTTATGGCCAGGTTCTCCTGCTCGTAAGCGTACACCAGCGGTGAATAATTCATACACTCAACGCCTTCCCACCGCGTATAGACCGCCGGAAGATACATATTCGGGTCCTTGGAAAACTTGATAACAGAATCCTCCTCGGAAAGGTGCAGGTTCACATTACTTTTGAGGTGAATTGCACCGGTGAAGAATGTTCCCTTCGGAACTATTACCCGGCCGCCGCTGGCTTTATTGGCAGCCGATATCGCCTTCTTAAAGGCCTCGGTGCAGTCTGTCTTGCCGTCTCCAACTGCGCCGTAATCGGTGATATTAAAATCCTTATCAGGGAAGGTAGGTGGTTTTATCCTGCTCAATATCTCGTCGACTTGCTCCCACGCCGATAGATTTTTTACTTTTCTATGTTTCACCTTCTAACTTCCTCAACTAATCGATATTTCTCATATTGCACGCCTGGTCACATAACCAAGCCTTGCCGGTCCGGCAGTGATACCAAAATCCACCCCCAATTGCAAACACCTTAAGATTTCTTCTTACGAATTCTCCCGCCGAATTGGCCCCAAATCTGAGCATTTGCTTCTCAAAACTACCATCAGCCCCTATCGTACAACCATTTCTCACATTTCGAAACCTCTGCTCGAAAATTCCCTTAATGTCACTGTGGGCTGTAGAAGTCTTTTAGACTGTCCTCTCCCAAACCCGGCATTCTTCTTCTTTGCCACGGCAGTTCATAGACCGCCTTTTACTTCCGGTTTCGCTAACCACCTCGCTCAAGTAGCTTGAAGCCATTAGCTTGTCTATCTCGTTACTTAGTTTTACAAATGGGTCCTGACCGCCCTCAAGACACTCGTAAAGCTCTCGAACATATTCTGCGGCAAAGTCGTTCATCAAAGTAAAGCAAACGTCGTGGGTGTCAAAGGTGTCGTTCTCCTGTGCTCTTATGGCTCTTTCCAAAATATAGTCCGTTAGATATTTCATTTTTTATTCCTTTCCAGCTCTTCAAATGCCTTTAGTTTTCAATCAAACCACTCTCATCCCTCATAAAAGTATGAAACCATTCAATGTACCTGCTCCCATTCGGCGACATCTGTTAAGCTCTTCGAATTTTTCTGTCTTATTTTCCCGCTCCTTTGATTAACTGACATTTGTTTTCATATTATGTGGTGCTGCGGTGATTCGGCGAGCATCGTAAGGTCTTTTTTGACAATTGTCAATCATTTAACTATGACCTCTTACGACTTCTCTCCAGCAGCCTGGAAATCCGGCGTCTTTCTTGACGGGTTTCGTCTGATAGCTTATAGTGTTGCAATATGAGTTTTGAGTCCTTAGTTTTGAGTTTTTAGTTATGAGTTTTAAGTTATGAAAATACCCTCCGTAAAAGGAACCCGCGATTTTTACCCGCAGGATATGGCCGTCCGAAACTGGATAATTGACGGCTGGAAAAGGGTGTCTCTGCGCAACGGCTTCGAAGAATACGACGGCCCAATCTTCGAATATCTCAAAATGTTTCAGATAAAAAGCGGCGATG
This sequence comes from uncultured Phycisphaerales bacterium, assembly GCA_963760535.1. Taxonomy (GTDB): domain Bacteria; phylum Planctomycetota; class Phycisphaerae; order Sedimentisphaerales; family Anaerobacaceae; genus CAVXEF01. The sequence goes on along the minus strand of CAVXEF010000008.1, from coordinate 3,550 downwards.
AAATCGTCGAGCAGCTTTTCTCACTCAAAGACCGGGGCGGCAGAGACCTCGCACTGCGGCCGGAAATCACGCCTACACTCGCGCGAATGGTAAATCAGCGAATCAATTCGCTGCCTATGCCCATCAAGTGGTTCTCGGTCCCGAGATTGTTCCGCGCCAGCGCCCGCAGAAAGGCCGACTCCGCGAATTCTTCCAGTGGAATATCGACATAATCGGCGTCGACGACGTCTTAGCTGATGCAGAGACCATCTTCTGCGCTCTGGATTATCTGCGGGAGGTAGGTTTGACGCCTGACGATATTGTTGTGAAAATCTCCAGCAGAAAAATGCTCGCTGCTGTTCTTAAGAAGATTGGAATTCCAGAAGAACGTTTGGAATCGTTGTATGCCGTGCTCGACAAAAAGAATAAACTGCCGGCGGAAACTTTCAAGCAATTACTCAGCGAACAGGTTGCCGATGAGAAAATGGCGGCTAAGATACAGGCTTTTATGGAGCTTGAGAACATTTCGCAGATTGAACAGATGTTTGGACGTCAGCAAGCTTTCGATGAACTTACAGAGTTGATGCGATGGTTAGACAAGCTGGGAGTTGGTGGCTATTGCAGGTTCGACCCGGGTATAGTTCGTGGCTTGGCTTATTACACCGGCATTGTGTATGAGATTTACGATAAAGGTAGTGAACTTCGCGCCATCGGCGGTGGCGGCAGATACGATGACCTGCTAAAACAATTCGGGGGCCCAGCCATACCTGCTACTGGTTTTGGAATAGGCGATTGTGTCCTCGGTATATTGCTTGAAGAAAAAGGATTGCTCAAACCTAAAACGAAAGAATCAGATTATTTTGTCGCCTGCGTAGATGAAACTTACAAAGACAAGGCCATTGAATTGGCTCTCCAGCTACGTTCGAAAGGTTATAGTGCTGTTTTTAGTTACAAAACTGTCAGTCTAAGTAAGCAACTCAGCGACGCTGCAGCCCAGAACGCCAAGAAGTGCATAATCATCGGAGAAGAATTTAATAATAATCAGCTTGTCGTCAAAGATATGGCTACAGGCCGGCAGAAAACGATTGAAGTTGAAAAATTCTTCGCAGTCCTGGGGACTCCTTACGGAGAGCTCAAACCTCCTGTCTCGGCGAAGGCCGAGCCGTAGCCGGATAAATCCAAATGAAAGATTTCTTGCGCAATCATTATGAGCAGGCATTCGAAAGCTGGCTTTCTTGTAGTAACATTCAACACATCGTCATAGATGAGCGTAAGCGCTCAGCCCTGGGCCATACGAAACTAAAGAGCTTCGATTTTTTATTATATCCTCCCAATGGCCGCGTAATAATCGCCGAGGTAAAAGGCAGGGCCTTCAAAGGGACCAGCTTTGCCGGCCTGGCGGGCTTCGAATGTTGGGTTACTGCCGATGACGTCGATAGTCTGGCTAACTGGCAGCAGGTCTTTGGGACTGGTCACACCGCCGTTTTTGTCTTTGCCTACAAAATAGAGAATATCGATGTTGATTTTGACGGCCGGCAGGTCTTCGATTACAATGCGGATAGGTATGTCTTTTTCGCCGTTGCTCTCGATGATTATCGCCGATTTATGAAACTCCGCAGCCCAAAGTGGAAAACCCTCACACTTCCCGCCCATAAGTTCAGAGATTGCGCCGTGCAAATCCAGGAGCTTTTGCTTTGATAAAGGCCGTAAAGCAATAGTAAAGTCTGCCTTCGTGTTGTATATTATGGCTGATGAGAGTCATAGCCGGCCAAAAACGAGGTATGAAGCTGTTCAGCCCGAAGTCTCAGGACTCTCGGCCGATTACCGACAGGGTAAAAGAATCTCTTTTCAGTGTGCTTTACAAGTATGACCTGCCGGCAAATAAAATGGTAGCTGATTTATTCTGTGGCGTCGGCTCTCTCGGCATCGAATCGCTCAGCAGAGGTGCACGCTTCGTAACATTCGTTGAAAAAGACCCGAAAATTATTGCAGTCTTGAAGAAAAACATAGAAAAAGCCGGCTTCGTCAAGGAATCTTTGGTTTTAAGGGCCGATGTCTTCAAAATCGGTGCGCCGGTTGATAAGCAAAGGTACGACCTTATTTTTGTTGACCCGCCGTATTCAGTTACGGAAGATGTCGGCAAAAGTTCCAGATTGAGCAGCCTATTGAATTTACTGAGCGAGCAGTCGGCTGCCGATGGATTCGTTGTAGCCAGAACCCATCGACGCACTGAATTGTTGCAGCAGTATGGCTGGTTCAAAGTAATAGAGCGTCGCCAGTGGGGCACTATGGCGGTTACCATACTTGTACGCCGTAGGCGTATTACAGGCAGTTGCTGAATGACTAATAAACAGGCAGCTATAAAGATAGTTAAATGTCTTCGCCGCAACGGCTATCAGGCCCTTTTGGCCGGCGGCTGCGTCCGCGATATGCTGCTCAGCCGGGTAGCTAACGACTATGATGTCGCTACCAATGCTGCGCCGCAGGAGGTAACAAAGTTATTTCGCCGAACGTTGAAGGTCGGTGCGAAGTTCGGCGTAGTTATTGTTCTTCTCGAAGATAGGCAAGTCGAAGTCGCCACCTTCAGGACCGAAACCGGCTACGCGGACGGCAGACACCCGACCGCCGTGAAGTTCGCCGATGCATGCGAAGATGCCGGCAGAAGAGATTTCACTATCAACGGAATGTTTTACGACCCCATTGAACAGAAGGTAATCGATTATGTAGGCGGCCAGGCCGACCTCAAAAAACAAATAGTGCGAACCATCGGCAAGGCCGAGCAGCGCTTCGGCGAGGATTTCCTGCGAATGCTCCGAGCCGTGCGATTCGCCACACAGCTTGGGTTTACCATTGAGCCGAAGACCTATTCAGCTATCTGTGCCGGCGCAAACAATATAACAAAAATAAGCGGCGAGCGCATCGCTATGGAGTTGGAAGCTATCCTCGTCAGTCCCAACCGCTCGCAAGGGGCATCGCTGCTTTTTGAAACCGGCTTAGCCGAGGCAATCTTCCCCGGCTTTACCGCCGAAGAAGCGAAGTTCGGAATCAAAGTATTGGTTCAACTGCGAAAGAAAGTCGATTTTGCACTCGCGCTTGTTTCCTTTTTCGCCGGCTGCGAGACCGAATTCGCGCTCGAAAAATGTAAGGTATTAAAACTCAGCCGAAATCTGAGTAAGCAGATGAAATTTCTGTTGTCTAATAGAGGCAGACTTCTCGATGAGCAGATGTCTTTAGCCCAGCTAAAGATGATTCTTGCTGAGCCTTATTTCTGGGACCTCTACGAATTGCAAAGGGCGATTTTAGAGGCCGCCGCCGAAAGTCTCTCGCCGCTGACGAAGCTAAATAGAACAATTATGGCTCTCAGGGGTATCGAATTAAAACCTAAGCCGTTACTTGATGGCCACGAGCTTATCCGATTAGGCGCTGTGCCCGGTCCATTGCTGGGTCAGCTCGCACAGGAAATGTACATCGCTCAGCTCGAGGGCTTTCTGCAGACAAAATCGCAGGCCCGCAACTGGGCACAAAACTGGCTCAAAAAACATAAATGGTGAGCGAGGTCGAACCGCGAACC
>CAVXEF010000007.1:0-15859 GCA_963760535.1 uncultured Phycisphaerales bacterium | reverse complement strand
GATGAAAGAATAACCCTGTGAGTAACTATTATAACATAAAACCTAAGCTGTGCAATAACAAAATATTATTTTTTCCTACAAAAAAACGGCTTCGGCTTTATATGGGGCGATTAAGCACCCCCATCTTTGCAGAAGTTGATTTTTGTAGCAAAAAGTAAGATTTAGGTGTAGTCTATATATCCTTGGCACGGAAAATAATTGCTGAAAAAGGGTGTTACAGTTGAATCAGGAAGTTTATCGAAAATTGATTTCAGGTCAAACCCGAGGCTTTGGCGCAGCGCTGCTATGCTTTTTTTTAGGGGCCGCTGCCAAACTCTACGCTGTGATTATCGCTCTGCGGAATCTCGCATATTCCAAAGGCTGGCTGAAAGCCTATATCGCCGGCGTGCCGGTCATAAGCATAGGCAACATTACAACCGGCGGAACCGGCAAAACCCCACTTGTAATCTGGCTTTGCAAATTTCTGCAGCAAAAACAATTTCGCTGTGCCATCCTGACAAGAGGTTATAAAACACATACTCAAATACGAGGGACGAGCGACAAGCGACGAGCGACGAAAATCGATGAGCCGGCAATTCTTGCTGAAAGTTGTCCGCAGGCAAAAATTATCGTAAATCCTGACCGCATCGCAGCAGCACGGCAGGCTGTTGAGAGGTTTGGTGCAAACGTACTGATTATGGACGATGGATTTCAACATCGCCGTTTAGCCCGCGACCTCGACATTGTAACAATCGACGCAACCTCCCCCTTAGGTTATGGCAAAATGCTGCCGGCTGGATTGCTGCGAGAGCCGGTTGTTGCACTTAAGCGAGCCGACGCTGTAGTCATCACCAGATGCAACCAGGTTGGCGAAAATGAGTTAGATGAGCTTGAAAAAAAACTGCGACTTCTTAATTCTGATATGACAATTGCACGCTCAATGCACAGGCCCGTTTATGCTAAATCCACTGATGGCAGGAAAATCAAAATCGATGAACTAAAGGACAAAAGAATATTGGCCTTTTGCGGTATAGCCAATCCCGATGCATTTTTCAATACCGTCAACGAACTGGGCTGCGATATAGTCGGCTCGAAAATCTATGACGACCATTATCAGTACACTGATGGCTGTTTAGCCGACATCTATGAGCAGGCTGCAAATTCAAAAGCGGATTTTGTACTGACTACACAGAAAGACTGGACCAAGATTGCTCCACTGACGCCAATTAAAAAAGACATCCCACTTGCATATTTAGCAATTGAGCTAAAATTTATTAGTGGGGAAGACAAAATAACACAGTTGATTGAAGACGCATTGGCGGGTAAAATTGCCGGCAAAAATAATAAAGTGGAGAATAGTCCTTCCACTTTGTAGTGAGCGAAGTCGAACCTAAAAATGTATGAAAAACTCTTAAAAACGGTAACTAACCTCGGCTCGCCGAAGATTTTGGTCGTGGGCGATTTTATGCTCGACGTTTACATCTACGGCGATGCCCTGCGAATAAGTCCTGAAGCCCCTGTGCCTGTGCTGAAGATTCGCAGCACCTCATACAGTTGCGGCGGAGCAGCCGCTGTCGCCGCCGACCTGGCGGCTCTCGGTGCGGTTCCTGTTTGTCTTGGCGTTGTCGGCAGCGACCGAAATGGCCAAATCTCTGAAAAAGCTGCTTACGGAAATCGGCGCCGACACGACCGCTATGCTCGATGTCGCTGACCGCCCCACCATCTGCAAACAAAGGCTGATAGGTCTTGCGCAGCATCGCCACCAGCAGCAGCTATTCCGAATGGACGAGGAATCCACAGAGCCGCTCTCCGACGAACATTACGAGATGATTTTGAAAAGTTACAAAAACAAATTAAAGCAGGCTGACATCGTCTGTATTCAGGATTACAACAAAGGTCTGTTAAGCAGTTCACTTTGCAGGCAAATGATACAGCAGGCAAAAAAGGCCGGCAAAAAGATTCTTGTTGACCCTTCGCCCACGAGTGACTATTCAAAGTACACTGGTGCTACTCTGATTACGCCGAACCGCCAGGAAGCCTCGTTGGCCGTCGGCTTTGAAATTGAAACGCCTCAGGCCGCAGCAGCAGCCGCTGAACAGCTCGAAAAAAAGCTAAACCTCGATGCCGTTGTAATCACACTCGACCGCGAGGGGGCTTATCTGAAAACGGCGAACACCGGTGAAATCGTGCCCACCAGGCCTCGCAGGGTTTATGACGTAACCGGTGCCGGCGATATGGTCCTGGCAACGCTGGCGATAACACTCGCTGCTGACTGCGATTATCTCACTGCCGTACAGCTATCCAACATAACCGGCGGAATTGAGGTGGAAAAATTCGGCGTAGCGACCGTAACCATCGAGGAAATCATCAATGAAATCATCGGTCAAACGCGGGGCAAAACCGGCAAACTCCGACCTGTCGATTCTCTGGCTGAAGAACTCAATTGGCATCGAAGGCAAAAACAGAGCATCGTCTTTACCAACGGCTGTTTTGACGTCGTGCACAGAGGTCACATCGAGTTTCTCAAATTCTGCAAATCTCAGGGCGACATAGTCGTAGTGGGACTAAACAGCGACAGCTCTGCAAAAGCCATAAAAGGTCCCGACCGGCCGATTAACAACCAGTACGACAGAGCCGCTGTCCTTGCCGCTCTGGAAACCGTCGATTACATAACTATCTTCGATGAGCCTGACCCGTTGAACCTAATCAAAAAACTGAGGCCAGACATATTGGTAAAGGGGCAGGACTGGGCCGAAAAAGGTGTCGTCGGCCGCGAATTTGTCGAATCCTGCGGCGGTAAGGTCGTCCTTGCGCCGCTTGTCGAGGGAAAAAGCTCGTCCGCAACAATCGAAAAAATAAAATCGCTCGGTAAAAATCCTGAAAGTGGTGAGCCTGTCGAACCATGAATGCTGACTCAAAAAAGCAGATTGCAAAAGCAATAGAAACGCATAAAAAAATGGTGGCCGAATTTGAAGCAACGGGCGTCAAAGCCATTATTGATGCCGCTGACACAATCATAAAGGCACTAAAGCAAAATGGCCGCCTTTACATCTGCGGCAACGGAGGCTCAGCCGCCGATGCACAGCACATAGCCAGTGAGCTCATCGGCAGATTCCAGCGCGAGCGAAAAGCCCTGCCGGTGATTGCATTAACAACCGATACCTCCGCCATAACGTCGATTTCAAACGATTACGGCTTCGAGAATGTATTCGCAAGGCAGGTCGAAGCGCTGGTCAAGGAAGGCGATGTCCTCTGGGCTATTTCGACCAGCGGAACCTCTCCGAATGTCATCGCCGCCGCCGAACTGGCGAAAGAAAAAGGCGCTGCTATCCTCGCCTTCACAGGCACTGCCAACAGCCGGCTCGAAAAAATCGCGGACATCTGTTTCTGCGCAAAAAATTCAACAGCACGCAGTCAGGAGATTCATCAACTCGCTTATCATATAATCTGCGACCTTGTGGAGCAAAGCTTTTCAGGCAATTGCGCCTGAGGAAAATCGGAGTCTTATGTCTCATAAAGCAATATTTTTTGACTGTGACGGCACCCTGATTGAAGACCCGGGTTACATCAACCATCCCGACCAGGTAAAGCTGCTGCCTGGTGTCACCGAAGCACTTGCCGAGCTCAGGGCTATGGGATATAAACTGGTTGTTGTCTCCAATCAGTCAGGCGTGGCGCGCGGAATCGTTACAGAAAAAGTCCTCAGCCAGATTCACGACCGATTAAAACAGCTGCTCGCTGAAAAAAATGCCTCCGTGGACCGTATTTACTATTGTCCTTATCATCCCGATGGTGTTATTGAAAAGTACCGCAAAGAAAGTAACGACAGAAAACCAGCCCCTGGAATGCTGTTGACCGCCGCCGCCGAAATGGGCATTGACCTTAATCAATCCTGGATGATTGGCAACGGCGACCGTGACATCGAGGCCGGCCTGCAGGCCGGCTGCAAGACCATTTTAATAAACTACTCCGCTCACAGACAACTCGAGCCGCCCGCCTCCAGACCGCACTATCGTGCCGTAAATATGAAAGAAGCAGTAAATATCATCAAGCAGCTCCACCGCTGTACCGCCAAAGCAGCCGTTCAGCCGCAGTCCCGTGAGGGATGGCCAGGTCCTTTACCGAAAGAGGCTCATTCACAGTCGCCGAAAACGGATGAATCGCAGCCACCGAAAGAAGCCCGGTCTGTGGTGAGCCTGCCTGCCCTGAGCTTGTCGAATGGGTCGAATCCGTTGCAGCCGAATCCAGCAGACAGCCTGCAGCACAACAGTTCGGACCAGCCACAGACGAAAGCAGCCGCAGTCCCGGCAGGGATGGCCAAGCCCATCGAGCAAAATCCAGCCGGCGGGTCGGAACAGATGCTAACAAGCATTTTAGACCAGTTAAAAAGTATGCGGCGAGCCGAGATTTTCGACGAGTTCTCACTAACAAAATTGATAGCAGGCGTCTTACAGGTTATCGTCCTGTTTTGCATACTGATAACTGTATGGTTTCTGATGAGTCCCACCAGCCGGAGCAATTCGGTTATGATTACGCTCGGCTTCGCTGTCCTGCTGCAGTTAATGGCACTTACATTCTACATAATGCAGGGGCGAAAATAGTAAATCGTCAATTGAGTTAGCAGACACAAACCACGAGATGCCGAATGGAAGATACGAATATTTTAGTCTGGCTTCCTTCTCCGATGGGTGACGCCATTCTCTGCACACCGGCCCTGCGGGCAATACGCCGTCATTTCAAATCCGCGAAAATCTCGTTTCTCGCCAATGCCGTTGACCGCGAGATTTTATCGCCCTGCCCTTTCAACAATATATGGCTCGAGCAAAAGCACCGAAATCCTCTCGCAATTGCAAAAATGCTCAGAGGTTACAAATTCACACATTCAATACTTTTCAAGAACTCTTTCGCTTCCGCTTTAGCAGTTTTCTTGGCGGCAATTCCGTTGCGCATCGGCTACGCCCGCGAGGGACGCTCGGCTTTGCTCACCGACAGGCTCTATCCGCCAAAACTGCCCAACGGCAGATTCAAACCCATATCAATGATTGATTATTACCTTGCAATCGCCTCCTGGCTCGGCGCCGACACAACCGATAGAAGTCTTGAACTAACCGTCGACCCACAGAAACAGCAAAGCCTCCGCCGCAAACTGCCCGAACTTGCCAACCATAAAGGACCGATTGTCGTCCTTGTCCCCGGCGGGGCATTCGGACCAAGTAAATGCTGGCCTGCCGAAAGGTTTGCACAAACAGCCGACTGGCTGGCCGCCACTTATGGCGCCACCGTTGTCGTTTCCGTATCGTCCGACGTCGCTGAAAAAAAAATCGCTGGGCAAATTTGTGCATCGAGTAAACACAGGATTATCAACCTCGCGGAAAAGCCTGTAACTGTCGGCGAGTTAAAGGCCCTTTTTGCCCTCGCTGACCTCGTGATAACAAATGATACAGGTCCGCGTCACATAGCCATAGCACTGGGTCGTAAGGTTATCGCTCTTTTCGGCCCCAACGACCCAGCCTGGACGCAGACCGGCTGTGAGAATGAAATTAAAATAGTTGGCAAAGCCCCTTGTGCCCCCTGTGCGAAACCATTCTGCAGACAAAGCAAACATCTGTGTATGGAAGCTATCACCATTGAGACGGTCTGTAATGCGGCGGCAAAGCTGCTCGAAAATAAAAGACCGCAGCTATCCTCCGCAGCCAGGCAAAACTTCGTGGAAGTTTCAAACTCCTTTTTCATCGATGCAGACTTCGTACATCCGCTGTGTGAGTTAGGCTTGACTTCCATCGACGCTGTTTTCTCTCTCAATTTTGGTTATAATCTTGCCAAAGACAATCTCGCAGCATTCAGGAGCCGCCTTCAGTTCGAATTAAAATCACCACCGACAACCCTCGGTGGTGAGCACAGTCGAACCACATTATTTCTGAAGCGCTATAATAGTCCCCCCTTTCTGTCACAGTTGAGGAACTGGTGGTGCCATCACCGTCGGATAAGCTATGGCTTTTCCGAGGTCGACGCTGCCCATAAGCTCACCGCCGGAGATATAAACACACCAAAAATTGTTTGTTACGGCTGGCAATGCGGCACATTATTCGAAAAAAGAAGTTTCTGTATTATTGAGAAAATCCCTAATGCCGAATCACTGGAACGTAAACTGCCGGATTATTTTAGCAATCCTCACACCACCGAGACTCTCAAACTCCGCCGGGATTTCATCGCCCGGTTGGCCGCATTCGTGAGGAACATCCACGCAACTGGCCTGCGCCATCGGGACCTCTATTTTTCACATATATTTTACAGTAGCAATGGGCGGTTTTATCTCATCGATTTAACACGCGTCTTCAAGCCGCTCATCCTTACCGAGCGGTTCCGTATAAAAGACATCGCCCAACTATACTATTCAGCACCGGGACAATACTTCTCAAGAACAGATAGATTGCGTTTTTATCTCGAATACACCGGCCGGTCTAAACTGACTGGCAAAGATAAAGTATTTATCCGCAAAATGATAAAAAAAACGCAGCGAATGGCACGGCACAATGCAAAACACGGCAGGCATGTCCCCTTCGCAACAAAACCGGCCGATACGCAGGTACCGACCGGATTTAGTTTTATTTGCAATGAAAAGAAAAATTGCAATCATAATTGAACGAGCTGATATCACACTCGGCGGCGCTGAACGTTCCGTCTTCGAGCTGGCATCGGCGCTGTCGGCACGCGGCTTGCAGGTGGATATCCTTGCCGCCGAAGGCCGGACAAAAGCCAAAGACATCCATATCCTCTGCCGAACCAAACCAGGCAGACGAACCTGGCTGCCCACCTTCGCCAGGGCGATAAAAAAACACCTGGCCGAAAATCACTATGACATCGTCCATAGTGTCCTGCCATTCGACTTCGCCGATGTCTATCAGCCACGTGGCGGCTCCTTCGCAGAAGCAATCCTCCGCAACGCCTCCAGTTACCAGAACAGATTTATCCAAAACTATAAAAGAGCCACAGCTTTCGCAAACTTCTACAGAGCCGCGCTTCTGCACGCAGAGAAAAAACTGTGTAACAATCCTGATGGGCCTACAATCGCAGCATTGTCAAAGTATGTCGCCGACCAGTTCAGGCATCGCTACAATCTCGATGACAGCCGAGTAGTTGTGATACCAAATGGCGTAAAAATTGATGAACGAATCGACACCGCCGCTGCCGACGAACTTCGCGCACAGATACTGGCCAGCCTAAACCTAAAGAAAATAGACACCCCCATTCTTTTTCTCTTCGCCGCAAACAACTTCAGATTAAAAGGTCTGGCTGTTCTAATCAAAGCAATGCATCTGGCAGTCGCTCGCTGCCAGGCCTCCAAAGCGTATCTGGTGGTTGTAGGCCATGACAGGTCGCGTGCATACCGTCACCTTGCTAAAAAACTCAAAGTTGACACAAGAGTCGTCTTTTTGGGCAGCGTCTCCCGCATCCAAAACACCCTTTCGATAGCTGATGTCGCCGTCGTCCCTACTTTCTACGACCCATCCAGCAGATTTACTCTCGAGGCTCTGGCAGCCAATAAACCTGTCATAACCACCAGCTTCAATGGCGCAACGGATTTATTCAGCGACAACGTTCACGGCAAAGTTATCACTTGTCCTCGCGACATCCACCAGTTGGCAGCGGCAATAGCCCACTTCACCAATCCGGCCAACATTCAAAAAGCAGCACAGGCGATAGCCGCCGACAACCTCAGAGAAAAAATTTCCATCAAACGAACCGCACAACTGACCGAAGCCCTGTATGAATCAATAATCGAGAAAAGGAGACAGAAGTGAACTTTGTGATTTTGATTGTCGTTGCTTATCTGCTCGGCTCGATTCCATTTGGACTTATCATCGCCAAAGTCCACGGCATGGACCTTCGCAGCATCGGTTCGGGCAATATCGGTGCAACGAACCTTTCGCGGGCACTCGGCAGAAAATGGGCCTACTTCTGCTTCGTACTCGATGCAGCAAAAGGTCTGGTCCCTATGCTCGCCACAGCCAAATTTGTTGACTCTGTGCCAACCACCGCCGAGTTTTTTTTATGGCTGGCCGTCGGCTCCGCTGCGGTATTAGGCCATATATTCCCGATTTACATCAACTTCAAAGGCGGCAAAGGCGTCGCAACAAGTTTCGGCGTGGCGCTCGGCCTTTGGCCTTATTATACAGTTTGTGCCCTGGTCGCTGTCACAATATGGGTTGTGTTTGTTCTGTTATGGCGCTATGTGTCGCTGGCTTCGATAGTCGCCTCTGTTGCCTTTCCCCTGACACTAATCCTGGCGATATTGCTGGTCCCAGCCTGGCGTTTTTCCAGCCTCTGGCCCATACTCATCACAGCAGTAGCGATACCACTGATGGTCATTGTCCGCCACAGGGAAAACATAAAAAGACTCATCACCGGGACTGAAGGCAAAATCCTCAGATGAGCTTTTTGGAAAGGATTTCCGAAACTATTTTTGGATTTGCCTGGCCTTTGGTTTTCTGCATAACCTGACCCAACAAAAAGCTGCGGGCCTTCTCGTTTTTCTTTCCTCCGCTTTTGACATCCTCAACCGCTTTGGAGTTTTCCGCAAGCACCTGTTCAACTATTCTTTCCAGCTCAGCCGCATCGCTTTTTTGAACCAGATTCAGCTCTTCCGCCAGCATCTGAGGGTCTTTATCGGTTTTTACCATTTTCTCAAAGATGGATGTTGATGCACTGGCGCTTATCTTGCCGGCCTCAACCATTTGGGCCAATTGCGCAAGGTTCTTTGGTGTAATACCCAGCTCAGCCACGCCGCAGCCCCTTTCATTTGCCAATTTCAGGCCGAGCTGCGTAAGCAGATTGCAGACCCGCTTGGGTTCGCCGCCTTTTTTAACCGCCTCTTCAAAAAACTCAGCCGTCGAACGCTCTGCCGTCAAAACCCCGGCATCATAGTCGCTCAGCTTGTACTGTTCAACATAACGCATCTGTTTTTTCAAAGGCAGCTCACACAAACTCGCCCGAATCTCCTCAAGCCATTGACCTTTTATTTCGACCGGCACAAGGTCAGGCTCCGGAAAATATCTGTAATCGTGCGCCTCTTCTTTTTCCCTTTGCAGAACCGTTACCTCATTAATGTCATCCCATCCGCGTGTTGACTTATTGCCCATCTGCGATAACCTCGCCGGTCTCCAGAAAATTATCGAGCTGTCTTCGAATTTCATACTCCACACTTCTTTCCAGCGCGCGAAAACTGTTTAGGTTTTTGACCTCAGTGATGGGCGTTTTGTATTCGCTGCCGTCCCTGGTAACAACCAGATTGACATTCGGCTCAAAACGCATATGCCCTTTTTGCATATCAGCTTCGGAAACACCTAAATATCTGACTATCCGCTGAAGTTCAACCGCCAGTGCCCGAACCTCAGCGGCGCTATTCACATCCGGCTCCGTAACAATCTCTAATAGCGGCGCCCCTGCCCTGTTCAAATCCACCTGCGAGAAGTTGCCTGCCGAGTGCAGATTTTTGCCTGCGTCTTCTTCTAAGTGCACCCTTCGTATTCTTATCTTTTTGCTCCTGCCGCTCTCATTGGGTACTTCAATAAAGCCGTGGACTCCCAGCGGCAAATCGTACTGGCTTATCTGATAATTCTTCGGCAAGTCAGGATAATAATAGCTTTTCCTGTCCCACTTCGTGAATTCTGCGATTTTGCAGTTAAGTGCCAGAGCTGCCAGAACCGCGTATCCAATCGCCTGCTTATTCATTACCGGCAGAACCCCCGGCATACCGAGACAAACCGGACAGACCCTGCTGTTGGGCTTTGCACCGTATTCCAGCGCGCATCCACAAAACATCTTTGTTCTCGTAAACAGGTGTACGTGGATTTCCAAGCCGACCACTGTTTTATATTGCAATTTGCCCATCTTTTATCTACTTAGGCATTACAGGTTTTTTCTTATGCCACTTGGTGTTCATTTCAAACATTCTCGCTATGCGCAGTAATTTTTCTTCCGCAAACGCGGCTGCGAGTATTTGCAGACCAATCGGCAGATTATTCTCGTCAAAACCGCACGGCACACTGATACCGGGAATCCCCGCCAGATTAACAGCTATCGTATATACGTCGGACAAGTACATTTTCAGCGGGTCATCGACCTTTTCGCCCATCTTAAAGGCCGTCGTTGGCGAAACCGGCATTAGAAGGCAGTCGCATTTTTCAAAGGCATTGTTGAAATCGCCGCGAATTAGATTCCTGACTTTGAGTGCTTTCAGATAATACGCGTCGTAATAACCGCTCGAAAGCGCGTAGGTGCCTAACATTATTCGTCTTTTGACCTCTTTGCCGAAGCCCTCTGCCCGCGATTTCGTATAGACCTCGATGTAATCTGCTTTATCTGCGGTACGGTGTCCGTAATGCACGCCATCATACCGTGCCAGATTACTCGACGCCTCAGCGGTAGCTATCACATAATAAGCGGCAATAGCATAATCAAAATGCGGCATTTCTATCTCGACTATTTCAGCGCCGAGTTTTTCATAGACCGCAATTGCCTCGGCAATTGCCTTCTGCACATCGCTATCGCTGCCGGCGTTAAGTTCCGGCACAACGCCAATTCTCAGCCTCCTTATCGGCTCGTCGAGCTTTTCAAGATAATCACAGACCGGCGCAATCGATTCGCTGACACTCGTACTGTCTTTTTCATCATGCCCAGCTATAACATTCATCATCAATGCGCAGTCACTTACCGTCCGTGTCAGCGGCCCAATCTGGTCCAGACTCGAACCGTACGCCACAAGTCCGAATCGCGAAACCCTGCCGTATGTCGGCTTTAGGCCCACTACTCCGCAAAGACTGGCCGGCTGACGAATCGAGCCGCCCGTATCCGACCCCAGCGCCGCAAAACACAGCCCCCCTGCCACAGCCGCCGCTGAACCTCCGCTGCTTCCGCCCGGCACCCTGCTCGTGTCCCACGGATTGACGGTCTGCTTTAAGCCGGAGTTTTCCGTGCTCGAACCCATCGCAAACTCATCCATATTCGTTTTGCCGACGATGACGGCATCGGCAGCAAGTAGTCTTTCAATTACGGTTGCGTTATAAGGTGAATAGAAATTTTCGAGTATCTTCGAAGCACAGGTGGTTGCCCCGAAAGTCGTGCACATATTGTCTTTTATCGCAACCGGCACACCCGCCAACTCCCCTACTGCCTCGCCGGCGGCAATTTTGTCATCAACCTCTTTTGCTTTGGCCAAGGCCTGCTTTTCAAATATGCTGATATATGCTCCGATTGCCCCCTCATATTTTTTTATAGCGTTAAATACAGCCTCTGTCGCTGCCGTGCTCTTAATCTTCCCTGTTGCGATTCTGTCCCGCAGTTGCTTACAATCTATATCGGGCAATTCATCTGACATAAAAACACCATTCACGAACCACTACCTTCATCCAGAATTTTTGGCACCCTGAAAAATTCCCCGTCCTGCTGTGGTGCATTCGCTAATGTCTTTTCGGTTCCCAGCGAGGCCTTGATACTATCATCGCGGAAAACGTTGTTTATCGGCAGACAATGCGCCAAAGGCTCAACGTTGGTAGTATCCAGCTCATTCATTTTTTCCATATAGTCAAGGATTGCACTTAGCTGGACCGTGAATTCTTTAATCTCACTGTCTGCCAGTTCTAATCGAGCCAGTTTGGCCACTTTTCTTACCTGTGTTTCGTTGATTTTTTTAGCCATTTCTTTTTGTGCAAATAAAAAGCGAGGCAAACCCGCCTCGCCGATCTCAAATTCATCGTTTACAAGTCTTATGCACCTGTGCTCGTGTGCTCTTCTGCTGGCGGTGAGCCTGCCTGCCCTGAGCGAGGTCGAAGGGTCGAATCCGCACTTTTATAATTTCGTTTAGGCGGCTTTTGCACAAGTCCCATACGCATCGCTTTCGCAGAGGCCTTAACCCTGCGGACTCCGCCGTCAATAACAGCCCGCACCTTCTGAATATTAGGCTTAAATTTTCTCTTGGTGCTGCCGGTAACTTTTCTGCCGACACCGCCTAAGTACTTGGCCTTGCCTCGCCGCTTGATACTTCTGCCGCTGCTGGTCTTTTTACCCGTAAAGAAACAAACTCTGGACATCCGACACGCTCCTAATTTCTCGTAGTTCGTATTTCGTTGCTTGCTGTTCGTAGTTTCCTAATCTATGAACTATGAACTCATAACAATGAACTGCTGAATATATAGCTTTATCGCGAAATTGCAAGCCCAAACAGGATTTAATACAAAAAAAGCGTTTTCATCGCGATTGACAGTCCATCCGGCAAAACGCCTCTTTTAATCCGTAGCTTTTCTCAGGTATGTCACTTCAGCCTTCGTTAGCGTTCTGAATTTGCCGACGCCGATGCCGCGAGCATCGAGTTTACCGATTCGTGCCCTTTTGAGTGACTTTACCGATAGGCCCACCTTCGCTAACATTCGCCGAACCTGCCGGTTAAGGCCCTGCCGAATCGTTATCTCTATCAGCGACTCCCTGTAGTTGCGCCTTAGTATTTTTACTGCCGCTCCGGCCGTTTTGCCCTCAGCTAACCAGACGCCTTTTTTTAGTTTTTCGACCACCGAACCCTGAATTTCGCCTTTGACGGTCGCGACGTAGGTCTTCGATATTTCATATCTCGGATGTGTCAATCGGTTTGCAAGTTCGCTGTCATTGGTAAGAATAATCAAGCCGGTCGAGTCGGCGTCGAGTCTGCCGACGCAAAAAATCCGCTCACGCACAGGCACCAAATCTATCGCTTTTGGCCTGCCTTGTGGGTCAAAGCTCGTGCAAATCGCTCCCTTAGGCTTATTCAAAAGATAATATACTTTCCGCTCAGGACGAATCTTTTTGCCGTGTACTGTTATTACGTCTTTTTCAGGCTCAACAAACGCCGGCAGCTTATTTACAATCCTGCCGTTTACCTGCACCGCCCCTTCGAGTATCAGTTCTTCGCATTTTCTGCGGGATGCGATGCCCGCCGCCGCCAGAACTTTTTGCAGTCTTTGTTTAACCATAGTTCGTCATTATAATATTATGTGCTGTCAGGCCAAATGTCGATGTTATAATCAACGCGTGATACAAACCTGTGGTGAGCCTGTCGAACCCATAACGAGCGACGGGTCACGAGCGACGAGCCACGACTTATGATAACAACGGTAATTTTCGATTTAGACGACACCCTCTATGATGAAATCGACTATTGCCGAAGTGCCTTCGGCGCCGTCGCCGATTTTCTCACCGACAGACCCGGATACCCGGCCGCCGGGCGAATCTTCGAGACCCTTTGGAAAGAGTTTACTTCAGGCAATCGTAAAACGACCTTTAATGCAGCCCTCGAACAGCTCGGTATTCGATATGATGCTGCGCTCATCGAACGATTGATAGAGGTTTATCGAAACCACACCCCCAACATAAAATTGCCGCAGGAAAGTTCGGATTGTTTACGCAAATTAAGCCGCGAATACACCCTCAGCCTGTTGACCGATGGCTTTTTACCCGCCCAGCAGTTAAAAGTTCGGGCGCTGGGAATCGAAAAATATTTTAAGTGCATAATCTATACCGAGCAGCTTGGCCGAAACTGCTGGAAACCGTCGCCGGCCGGCTTCGAAAAAATCCTGCAGACCCTCAACGCAAAACCGCAAAACACAGCCTTTCTCGGCAATGATGAAAAAAAGGATTTTATCGCCCCCAACAAACTGGGGCTTTCCACCATCCGCATAATTCGCCCCGCCGGCATACACATCGAACCTGCTGACCAGCCCGGCGCCGCAGCACAATATGTAATACACAGCCTAAGTGTTCTACCTCCCCTTTTGGAAAAGCTGTAAAAACTTAAACTTCCCGCTGTCGCCTCGAAGTGAAATCGACCCGATTACACCATCCCAGCGGCACTCTAAGTGCTATAAAACGCGATTACATCCGTTTTTTTTATTGACGCGACGTGGCTGTTCAGACGATACTATATAGGCTGCAGCTTCGCAGTTATTTTTTCAGTATTCTGAAGGAGTTCAAGCGATGCCGGCAGGCAAAAGACCACAAACTGACCCGATGCTTTACTATCTGATAACCTTTGTCGGCCTTTTCCTGGTCGCGACCGCCGTGGCAATAATCTGCTACATTAAAATCGAAGATTACAGAACAATCGCAGAGACCTCGAAAAACGAGCTTGCACAGATGACCACGCCCGCCGAACAGCGAAAAGGCATAGGAAAGATTGTCGGACGCCTGCCACGCGACAAAAGCGGCCTGGGAATAATGGCCGATTATCTTGACCGGATGGTGTATCTAATCATCGGCGGACTTCCCGAAGACACCTCCGCTGAAGTCAAAGTCGAAACCGCCGTACAAAAGGTGGAAGAAACTCTAAAAGAACTGCCCAGCCAACAGCTCGATATCAATCCTGATGACCCGAATACCAATAGTCTTATCCGAATAATTCAAAGGCTGAACGCCGTTTGGAACGAAACCGCCACCGCCCAGGCCGATTTGAAAAACCAGCTCGATAATCTGAGAAACCAGTTCGACGACGCGGTGGCCGCTAACCTCGAAAAAGAAAGAACGCTGCTGGCCGAAAAAGAAAAGTATGAGCAGCAGATTCGTGACATCAAAAAAGACTACAATGACCTTAAAACTCTCACACAACAGACGGCTGACCAGCAGGTTAAAACACTTATGGCACGCCTCGATGAGGAAAAAGCAAACAGCTACGCCCTCAAGCAGGACCTGCTCAAAACAAAGGCTCAGTTAGAGGTAGTACAGGAAAGAATGAACCTCGCTCAGGAAAAGCTCACAGCTATTGTGCCCCCGCCCGATAGCGAAGCGCCCGCCTTTGTGCCGGACGGCAAAATACTGTTGGTCGACAACCAGACCAAAATAGTCCATCTGAATATCGGCAGCGACGACCATGTCTATCCGGGTCTGACCTTTTCCGTTTATGACAAGAACTTCCCCATCCCAAAAGACGGAAAAGGAAAGGCTGAACTGGAGGTCTTCGATGTCGCGAAGACCTTCTCCGCTGCAAGAATTATACGTTCAGAAATGAAAAGACCCATTGTAGTAGACGATATTGTCGCCAATTTAATCTGGGATAGTAACAAAACAAATGTCTTTGTCATCGCGGGCGAATTCGACCTCAATGGCGATGGAAACATCGACTACGACGGCCCCGAAAAAATAAAAGCGCTTGTCGAAAAATGGGGCGGCAAAGTCGCCGACAATATTACCGTCAACACCGATTATCTCATCCTCGGCCAGGCCCCCATCGTTCAGCGAAAGCCAACCTCTGAACAAATGGAGGCCGACCCAATGGCTATGGAAAGATACGAAGCTTCTCTTCAGAAACTCTCGCTCTACAAAAACGTTCAAACACAAGCACAGGCACTTTCCATCCCCGTTTTCAACGCCGAAAGGTTTCTCTACTTTATTGGCTACAAAACCAAGGCCACAAAGGCAGGTGCCTGGTCGTTCTAACCGCCCATAGCGCCCGGCTCAACCCCAATCGAAGCAACAAAAATTTCACCTGTGTACTTAGTCGCAGCCTTTGACGCTGTAAAACCCTTTTTAACCGCCGCAAAAGTCACCGTCCAGCTCGCCTTGACAGCCGCCCCGAGCGGCTCGCCCGTATCGCAATCCAGACCCGATGGAATATCCACCGCCAGAATAGGACAATTCTGAGCGTTTATGCTTTCTATCAATCGCTTATATTCGCTTCCAGGTTCACCCTGCAGCCCGGTCCCGAAAAGACCATCGACTATCATATCAGCGCCGCTGCAGAAAGCCTTTAGCCTCCCCGGCACATTGGAATCACTCAAATCCAGTTGCTCAACACGCCGGCCCAGCCCCTCTAAAATATCCAGATTTATCTTCGCATCTCCTTTGATTTTATTGCGGTCGC
>CAVXEF010000006.1:0-7880 GCA_963760535.1 uncultured Phycisphaerales bacterium | reverse complement strand
TGGGCCTGCGGGCAGTGCAACTCAATGAAGGCAAGAAAGGGACTGTACCAGTTCTTCAAAGATAAATATCCGACAGAACGCAAATTCTATGACCTCATCCCACCATTGTTAGAGAAGAAATATCTTAAGTGAAACGACAACGAAGGAGACCCGCCGAATAAATCGGCGGGCTTTCGGATTGGGTAATGACCCCGGCCACAGGTGGCGAGGCGAACCATCATCGGCCGAAGTATGAGCAGGAGGTTTTGTCGGTTTCCCAGACGGTAACACAATGCAGTTTGGCGGGGCTGAATTTGCCGACGAGCCTATCCCAGGCAAAAGAGGCTATGTTCTCAACGGTCGGATTGATGCCATTCAATCCAGAAACGTCCACATTTAGATTCTTATGGTCAACCTGCTTTATAAACTCATCGTCCACGATTTTTTCAAAATCGCCGATACAAAAATCACTTCCCTGCGGAGTGGTCTCAATCGTAACCTCGATGATGTAATTGTGGCCGTGGCCGGTCGGGTTTGCACATTTGCCGAAGAGGGCGAAATTGCGCTCATCCGAAAACTTATCATTCCAGAGCCTGTGCATCGCAGCAAACTCAAACTTCTCGCCAAAATAAATCATTTTGCAATCCTCCCCTTCGGCCTCGCTCAGGGCAGGCACCGCCCTACTACTCCCATTAGGGATGCTACGCAAATCGAGGCTTAGTTTTCTAAAAGGATTCAACTTGAGGGTCAATTCACTTAAGACGGCCCTACCGAACCTGCCAGTTAGTTTTTCGCGGGCTGATTTTAAAACTTCAGCCAACTCATAAAGGCTGATGTGTTTGCCTTGTTTGAAATCGGCCTTTATCCGCTTTGCAAATAGAGGCACAACGAGCGAGCGAACAGTTTCATCAATATCAAGGACGTTCATAACGAAGCCGGTAGAGCGGTCAAGGTCGCCACTCAAGCCAACGGACAATTCGAAAAAGATTGCCAGGCCTTCGCCTGGGGGCTGTGAAGCGTAAGGATTGGCGCCATCAAGTTCCACCTGCAAAATGGATTCGACCCGTTCGACCCTTCGACGATGCTCAGGGCAGGCAGGCTCACCATAAAACGGATTAATCGAGAACCGAACGTGCCTTGTCAATTTGTGCACAGGCTCACCATACTATTTGCCGCCCCTATGGATGAGGCTCATAATCTCTTCGCGACTTCTGGGGTCTTTTTTGAATACGCCGCGTAGTGCGGAAGTTACCATAATTGAGCCGGGCTTTTTTACGCCTCGAATGGTCATACAACTGTGCGAGGCTTCGAGGACCACCGCAACACCCTGCGGTTTGAGACTGCTGATGAGGAAATCGGCTATCTGGTCGGTAAGTCGCTCCTGCACCTGCAGGCGTCGTGAAAAACAGTCAACGATACGCGCCAGCTTACTGACGCCAATAACCAACCCTGAAGGCAGGTACGCGACGTGGGCTGAGCCAATAAACGGCATCAGATGATGCTCACAAATACTGTAGAAAGGGATGTCACGAAGCAGAACTACCTCGTCATACTTTTCGGTAAAGATGCTGCGAATATGTTCGCGTGGGTTCTGCTGCATACCCGCCAAGAGTTCTGCATACATAGCAGCCACTCGCTTCGGTGTATTCTTTAGTCCCGCTCGCGTTGCGTCTTCACCAACGGCTAAAAGTATTTCTCTGACCGCCCTTTCGATTCTCTTAATATTTATTGTCCCTCGACTTCGCTCGGGATGGTGAACCTGTCGAACCATTTTTCCAACTTTGCTCATAACATCCATTTTTAGTTTCGAGTTCTGAGTTTTTAGTTTTTAGTTTTTTCCCAAGCCAAATTCACGAGATAGGTTGTCAACAGCCGGACGCCGAAACCGCTTGAGCCTTCGGCGGAGAATTCCGTAGGCTTTTCGATTATATCCATTCCGGCGATATCGAGGTGCGCCCACTTTTTTTCGCCGACAAACTGGCGTAGAAAAGCTGCTGCGGTGCAGGCACCGCCCCACTTGCTGCCGACGTTTTTCAAATCGGCTATTTTACTTTTCATCTCCTCAGCATACTCATCGCCGCTGGGCATCGGCCAAACTCTCTCACCACTTAACTGGGCTGCCTTTTGCAGCTGCTCCAACAGCTTTTCATTGTTACCCATCAGGCCAGCCATATATCTGCCAAGCGCAACCATACAAGCAACTGGTCAACGTAGCTATATCGATGATGATGTCGCAATCCTGTTTGGCTGCGTAGCTAAGCGCATCGCAGAGAATCAATCTGCCTTCGGCATCGGTATTCTGGACTTCGACGGTTTTGCCGCTGAAAGTCGTAACAATGTCGCCGGGTCGATAGCTGGTGCCGCTGGGCAGATTCTCGGCGGCCGGTATCATGCCGTAAACTTTTATGGGCAGTTTCAACTCGGCTACAGCCTTCATTGTTCCCAACACGGCGATACCGCCAGATTTATCCAGCTTCATCTGGTCCATAAAATTTGACGGCTTGATGTTTATTCCGCCTGAGTCGAAGGTTATCGCCTTTCCGACAATGGCAACTGCGGGCAGGCGATTTGCCTTTTTGCCTGCAGGTGCATATTTTAAAACAATAAAGCGAGGCTTATTCTGCGAGCCGGAGCCGACTGCCAAGATGCCGCCCATACCATTCGCAGCCAACTGCTTTTCATCAAAAACTGTACAGCTAAGACCCTTCGTGCCTGCCGCCAATTTTTTTGCCTCCTCGGCGAGTGCCGGCGGATTTATCACATTGCCCGGCCGATTCGCCAACGTCCGTACGTAACTTTGCGCCTTACCAATAATAATTCCGCTCGAAAGCCCTTTGCTTAACTTTTTTATTACAGCCGAATCGGAATCAATCAATCCGACAGCTGAGCGAATCCAATCGACCATTATTTTCGCTGCCGGTTACGAACTCATCGTAGCGATAACTGCCAAAATACGCGCCTTCTGCACAAACCTGCCCCGACACAACCCAATCGAACCATCCCTGAAATGCTCTATGCAGGAGCCAGACAGATATTTCGTACTTTCATTTCTACCGCCTTATTGGCTGCGTTAGCGGCAGCCTTACGAACGGTATCCACGGTCGCCTTTTTCCTCTCACCCAGACCAACCAACAACAGTCTGTCGGCACCGATTCTGCCGTCGCCATACACTATTGCGCTGGTGCCCTCCTTACCTTTGAAGTCACCCAACTTAATCAGTCGGGTGATGGCACCGGCGAGCCTGCGGTCAAAGTCGGCACATAATTTATCCAGCTTTTTTGCGTCGCTGAAAACCCCTAAACCAAGCATCTCGGTTTTGCACCGACTGAAATCAACTTTCTGCGTTTTTACTTCGACATCAATGATATTTTTCATTGAAGATTTCCTTTATCCTTTCCTGCGACCATTGTTTTTCCATTTTTACTCTTTGCCTTATACCGCAAATAACTTTCGATAAACCCATCAAGCTCTCCATCCAACACAGCCGATACATTACCTGTTTGAAGGTCTGTTCGGTGGTCTTTTACCATCTGGTAAGGCTGCAGCACATAACTTCGTATCTGATTTCCCCAAGCTATTTCACCTTTGCTGCTGTAGAGTTTTGTCAGTTCAGCTTCTCGCTTTTGCTGCTCGAGCATATACAGCCGAGCCTTTAACACCTTCATTGCCTGCGCCTTGTTTTTGTGCTGGCTCCTTTCCTTCTGGCACTGCACGACGATGCCAGTAGGTATATGAGTAATCCGAACGGCGGAGCTGACTTTGTTCACATGCTGACCGCCTGCGCCGCCTGCGCGGTAAAAATCTATCCGCAGGTCATCTTCATTAATTTCGATATCAACATCCTCATCAAATTCCGGAACACAGTCCACCGCTGCAAAGCTTGTATGGCGCCTCTTGTTGGCATCGAACGGACTTATGCGGACAAGCCGATGTACACCCGTTTCGCAAGAGAGTCTGCCGAAGGCGAAAGGCCCACAGACCCGAAGCGTTACGGAGCGTATGCCGGCCTCTTCACCGGGCGTAATATCAAGCTCCTCAAAAGCGTATTTTTTGCTCTCAAAATACCGCGTGTACATCCTGAGGAGCATACTGACCCAATCGCAGCTTTCGGTTCCGCCTGCGCCGGCATGAATACTGAAAAAGCAGTTTCTCATATCGTCTGGGCTATTCAGCAGTCCCTGGAGCTCAATCTGGTCGCATCTTTTGACAAGCTCAGCCAAATCTTTTTCCAAATGTTGCAGCGTTCGGTCATCTGATTCGGCAGCCGCCAAATCGAAAAGCTCGGCGAGGTCGCCGGCGTTTTGCTGAAGTTGCTCCGCCGGCTCAACCAACGATTTAAGGATGCTTAGCTGGGAAACTACGGACTGAGCCGCTTCGGCGTTATCCCAAAATCCCGGCTGCGACATTTTCTCCTGGAGCTGCAACAGCTGGGCCTTTTTAGCAGGAAGGTCAAAGCCAGTCCCGGACGTTATCGAGCCGGGCCAACAATTCTGCAATCGCCGATTTTAATTGCGCAACTTCCATCTATCCGCTTCCAGTCATCCGCCTTCGGTAAACCTACGGCGGATAAATTCGCTACATATATGGAACTATTTATATCACATCCTGCCGCAATATGCAACCGACTGTTTAGCCGAAACCAGCCGAAGGATTACAGCAGAGAAATCCGCCTTCGCTTACGCTACGGCGGACAAAGTCGGCGGGCAAGTCAAGAGAAATGCCGAAACTTTCCCTAATTTTCTTGCAATATCAGCCGCCGGCAGATAAAGTAATTTGCAGAGGCGGCTGGCTTTTCGGTATACGCCACCAGGCGTACAAGTTTGATTTTGCGTTGTATAAAAGGCATTGGGGTCGGTGCCCGAGTGGATAAAGGGGATGGGCTGTAAACCCATTGGCGTAAGCCTGCGTTGGTTCGAATCCAACCCGACCCAATCTATTCACGAACCCAGAAACCTCCTCAGCACAGCGGCGGTGTGCATCGCAAGAAACATCAGATAATCGAGGTCGCTCAGACTGTAGTGCTCATGTATCATAGCGTTGTCCACGTATAACACGCCGTAACAGCCGTTTGGACGCATTACAGACGCTATCAGGGCCGAGCGAATTCTCTCCTTTTCTTCCGTTTGTGCCGAGACTCTCGGCAGGACCATAGACAGGCCCCTTTCGACCGCATCGTTGATTCTCTCATTGAGCTGCAGGTCGCTTAGCTCAACCGGCCGGCCGTCTCGTCTTCTGCCGGCGTGGTACGTCATCGGGCCGCCGGGCTGGTCTCTTAACGCACACCAGCAGCGAAATGCGCTGAACTGCTTTAAAGTGATATCGAGTAAAGTCGTCAGCAATTTATCGAGGCTGTCAGCTTCGCAAATAACCTCGGTAGCCTGGGAAAAATCGCTTAATCTCTTCGCCGCTAACCTCATAGCCGGTGCATGGGCAGCGTCGGGCTTTCGCACGATGGTTTCGTGACGCGGCGTTGTCAATGCGGCTTCCAGATGAAGTGTATCCTCCATTTTCTCGTCGCCACCAGCTTCAACATCTTCCTCAAGGTCGATTTCGACAGTGAATTCAGTTATGCGCAGGATGTCGCCGGTCCTTATTTCAGATTTTTGGATAGCCTTATCATTCAGATATGTTTTGTTTGCCGAGCCGAGGTCCTCCACCATCCACTTGCCGTCCTCGGCAACAGTGATTACTGCGTGCTGCTTTGAGACAGCTTTGTCCGGCAAAAAAACCTGGTTACTGCTCTGTCTGCCGATAGAAACAGGGCCTTCACCGAACTGAAATTCTTTCGTCGTGCCATCATTTGCTCTTAAAATCAGCCGCATTTTCTCCCTCGCCGCACAGGGGTTTTCCGATTCACATCATATTCATATTATACACAATCTGGCACTTTTCTCAAGAAAATAATCCCCTGCCTGAGAGCACCATTCGGCAATCCTGTTTTGGCTGCCCAAGGACTTGACAGTGGTGGCAGAAAGGCGTTAGTATTAAACAGTCAGGTGAACTTCCGGGCAGGTAGCTCAGTCGGTAGAGCAACGGACTGAAAATCCGTGTGTCGGCGGTTCAATTCCGCCCCTGCCCATTCAATCTTTGGGATAGTTATTCACAAGCTGTGAATCGTGTGAATAATTTGGATTGTATAATTCACCACACGGCCAACTGAATCGTTGTGAACCTTTTTAGAAGTGATAAACTACTCTTCCAACAGCCAATCCTGAGCGATATAAAACAAATCAGCAATTGATATCACGCCATCATCATTAAAATCATACTTTCTATCGTAGAGGGGGTCTCCGGAAGAGCTGGAATAGCGTGCGGCAAATTCCGAAAAATCATAAAAATCAACTATATCATCGCAATTAAGGTCTGCCCTTGACGGCATAGGCTCTCCCGAGGGGAGCCAGTTGATATACTCTTCGATATTGGTATAGCCGTCGCCATCGCGGTCGGCGTTGCGGTCGTTAGGGTTGCAGGGGTCGAGACAAAGTGCAAATTCCCAATCGTCGGGCATACCATCGTGGTCGCTGTCTGTTGGAGCGGGCAGGGAGATAAGTGTGGGCCAGCCGCCTTCAGGCTGCTCGTCTGTAGTGGCGATAGAATGGCCAGTATCGTTAATCACGTCGTTGACAATGCGGGAGTCAATTATATCACGCGAAGGAAAACTTGCGCCTGCTTCAGCGAGCACATCGACTAAGGCCTGTGCTGCCGAGGTCGTAGTCACCGGTTCCATCGGTATCTCATAGGAGCGTGCCTTGTAGGCAGTGATTTGTGCTGTGGTAAAGTTGTTGAACTTTACAAGACTCCACTGGTCAGAAGGCACTGAGATGTTGTAGTAAGTGGTGCCGTAGGCATTTCCGGACCAGTATGCGTAGGCGTCCTTGGCGCTTTCCTTGAAGGCTTGATTGGTGACGGAAGATTCCGGACCAGCGATGGAAACGTTACCGACGAAGTTATAACGGCTCGTTGAAATTGTGTCAGCGTTGTAGCCTGGCTCGTTGTTCTTCCAGTTGTAGACCACATTGTTGCGGAAATCAAAGTGAATTCCTTCCGGGTCAGTTGCGGTATTGGTGTAGTTGCCGGGTCTGGGATTTCTTCCCCAGTTGTGCGCGTACAGATTGTGGTGATAAGTCTTCTCTTGTCCGTATTCACCACGGATGAGCGAACCGTAACTGTGACTCTCATATGTAAGGCTCTCACTTATGATGCACCACTGAACAGTAACATTATTAGAAGTCTCCTGGCACGAAATCCCTTCGTCTCTCGCATAGGAACCGGTGACATGGTCGATGATGATATTGTTGCCGCTATCAATATCTACGGCGTCACCGCTGGAATTGGCAGCGCCCTCATCGACGCGGATACGGACGTAACGAATGACGATATCGTGCACGTTGTTCTTGATGTGAATGCGACCCTTGATACAGATTCCGTCGCCGGGAGCGGTCTGACCCGCTATAGTTGTGTTGGATTTGGGCTCGAGCATGACTCCGCCAAGGTCTATTGTGCCGGAAAGTCTGAAGACTATGGTTCGGTTGCCGACGCTAAGTGCGTCGACGATAGAGCCGGGGCCGCTGTTGGTCAGGTTGGTTACTTCATACACGGTGCCGCCGCGCCCACCCGTCGCGAAACGGCCTGAGCCCTCGGCACCGGGAAAAGCCGGCAAGGGGTCGGCCCAGACACTATTAAACCCAAACAAAACCAAAAAAAGAATGCAAATACCGATATTTTTCATAATAGCTGTTTTAAGCCGCCTAAAAAATCTTCTGCTAACTGGAAAACAGTTATACTCTTTTATCTCAATAATTGGCCCTCCTTGACCCCCGAAATATCCACGCGGCCGGCGCAATATCTGTGATAAGCGTTACCGATGAACCGGTGTACTTAATAACCACTCTCTCGTCAAA
>CAVXEF010000005.1:0-11296 GCA_963760535.1 uncultured Phycisphaerales bacterium | reverse complement strand
GCTCATCCGTCATCTTCTTTGGATAAATAGTGGTGGTATCGCTTTCCACCATCTCGACGCCGCTATCCAACCGCACAATCGCCACAGCAGTTATCACTTTATGCGGCTTACTGAAAAGCTTTCGCGTAATCTCTTCTGCCTCTTTGGCATTATGAGGTTTGCCGATTATCCGGCCTTCGAAATCAACAACGGTATCAGCCCCGATTACAATACAGCCGGGAAATTCAGCAGCGACACTCTTGGCCTTGGCAAGAGCCAAACGCTTTGCATATTCGCAGGGTTCGAGACCCTCAGGTGAAATCGCTGACTCGTCAATATCCGCCGGCTGAACCGTAAATTTATACCCTGCTTCAGCCAGCAATTGTTTGCGGCGAGGTGAAGCTGATGCCAAAATGATGGATTCGACCCTCGCCAGGGCGGCAGGCTCACCATATGGACGCTGAAAGCCCCATCCCCTATCCTTCTTTTAGCTGGATGTGGTAGACTATCTTTCGGCAGAAAGTTGTATACTCCTGTTCGATTTGGTCAAAATCATCGCTTATGTAATATTTGAACAGTTCCGTACCAACGGCACGGTTCCACCAGACGGTCATCGGGATGTTTCTGTCCGCTGCGATTCTTTTGCCCTCTTCTTCGAGCGGCCATTGGCCTTTTAGTCCATCCATCATCAGCTTATAATAATTGCCGAGCCTTTTTCCGTAGTTATCCTCCCGCAGAAACCGCACAAGGGCATAGCACTGGCCATAAAAAGCTGTTACCGCATCCTGGTTCTCCATCAGTGCTTCGCCGGGATTCATACCGACCAACTGCTTAAGCGGTATCATTTTGTTAGTAGCGAGGGTATTCTTTAATGCAGCAAGTCGGCCAAGATTTCTGCTCGGCTCAAAATAAAATAATCCTCTGTCGTACCTGCTGGCCTCAAAGAGCATTGCGCCGCCTTCGTCGAGCCAGCTCGGCAGACGAAAGTGCAAAGTGCCTGCTGTTGAACTGGTGCCAGCCTTCATGGCCGAGCACGGAAAATGTGCGCTCTCTTCCGATATTGTAAGCGACGCACGAGCCGTTCAGATAATAGGCGCCGGCCTTTATTTTGCAGTACAGCGGCGCCTGCGGGCCGGTGAAGCTCTTTGTGAAATCCTCCCACTGCTTGCGCTCGGCAAAAAGATAAACGCTGAACTTAGCCGCCGTTTCGACCGGCTGGGGCAACTGATTGTTGTAACCGCGGTAGGCCGACTCCACAAATCCCGGAAGCTCGCTGAGCATCAGAGGCTCCAGCAGCGTGGTAAAAACTTCGTAATGCTCGGTAGTAATTTTCAGGCCCGGCCCATAATCATTTTCCCAGACCTCAACAGACTTCAGGGCCGGCAGATTCAGCCTTTGCAAATACTCTATCATACCGGCACAGGTATCGATTCGCTGAGCTTTAGAGCCGCCGGTTTGAGACTGGCTTTCGAGACAGCCGACGATTGGAATAATGCCCAGTATGCAAATCAACGCGAGTTTTCTTTTCATAATAGAATCTTTCCTGCTTAGATTTCTTTGAATGGTGAGCCGAATACCTCAGCGGTGAACAGGTACACTTCGGTAGCGGGGTCTTTCCAGGCATTAGCCGAGAGACCCGCCTTGTGTGCGCAGCAGTATGAGAGAAACTGCTCTTTATTCCAGCCGGTCTCTGTGGCAACCTGAGGCAGAAAACAGCCCGAAGTACATCCTCTTTTTATATAGATGCCGTCTATCCCCAGACGCAGCGACAATGGGTCGTCGGTTTTCTTTAACGGTGAGAGAACCGATATCTCGATGTCCAAATCTTCCAGCTCGGCTGGGGTAACAGGATTGCCGAAAAATCGCGGGTCGGAAGTAGCTGAGGCCGTGGCCATATCGACAATTAGCTCAATGAGCGGCTTGTCGGAGATAAATTGGCCGATGCAGCCGCGAAGTTCACTCGCTGGTTTTTTAGAGTTACGAAGCAGCCGCAGTGGGCGTTTAGCTCGGGGTCGTCGGTCTCGACTTTAGGGAGGCGTTTTCGGGTGATGACCGCCTCGACGGTATCGCGGGCAACCTTTAACAGCGTTTGTCTTTGCGTGTCATTCATCCTGCATTCTCAATTGGGTTTTTGCCTTTTTTGCCTTATGACCTCAATCACAGCCGGCATTATTGAGATTATGATAATCGCAAAGATGGTAAGGGAGAAATTGCGTTTGATAATGGGGATATTTCCGAATAAGAAGCCGCCGAAGATAAACAGCGTAACCCAGAGCAGTCCGCCTATCACGTTGTAGGAGAAGAACTTCAGATAAGTCATTTTGCCGACGCCGGCGATAAAAGGGGCGAAGGTTCGGACGATAGGCACGAATCTGGCCATGACGATGGTCTTTGCGCCGTATTTTTCATAGAACCCGTGCGTTCGCTCGATGTGCTCTTTTTTGAGGAACCAAGTGCCTTCGTGCTTTAATATGACTTGGCCAAAATACTTTCCGATGGCGTAGTTAGCGCTATCGCCCAGAACCGCGGCGGCGGAAAGAACAACAAAAAGCGAGGCAACCTTGAGGGAACCGGTGGCGGCCAAAGTCCCGAGGGCAAAGAGCAGAGAGTCGCCGGGGAGAAATGGCGTTACGACCAGGCCGGTCTCGGCGAAGATAATGAGAAAGAAAATAAGGTAACACCAAAGGCCGAAGTTTTCTATGATGTAGTTAAGGTGCTTATCAAGATGCAGGACAAAATCAATTAAATTGGTAACCGGTTCCATACTTCTAACAATAAAGCCGACCTGCTATAATGTCAACAAAGATTGGCGGAAGAATATGAGAGTCGGTGAACAGTTTTCAAAAGCAGATGATGGTTTGTTAGTTCTGGCCCCAGCCAAGATAAACCTATCACTCCTAATAGCCGGCAAACGGCCGGACGGCTTCCACGAAATAGAGACAATAATGGCCAAGGTCAACTTTTTTGACGAAATCCTCATCGAGCCAAGCGAAAAAGCCGGCATCGAACTTGTCTGCAACGGCCCAGAATGGGCTCCCGAAGGAAAAGAAAACCTCGTTTACAAAGCCGCTGAAATGCTGCTGGAAAGTTGCGGCCAAGCAGCTGACATCAAAATCACCCTTACAAAAAACATCCCAGCCGGTTCGGGATTAGGCTCGGCAAGCAGCGACGCAGCGGCAACTCTCATCGGGCTAAACAAATATTTAGATTTACAACTTCCCAATACTGAACTTGCTAAACTCGCAACCCAATTAGGCAGCGATGTAGCCTTCTTTTTGGATGGGCCTTTGGCGTTTTGCACGGGAAGAGGTGAAAAAATTAAAAAATTAAAGAAAGATTTCAGCTTTTGCGCCCTTTTGATTCTGCCAGATATAAGTGTTTCCACACAAAAGGTTTACGCCAATTATATGCATGAACCGGCCCTTTATGAAAGGCTCAGCGGTGAAATAAACGGCCTTATCAAAAAAAACGGGGTTGATTTAGTAACTAAAATGTGCGCAAATATGCTCGAAAAAAGTTGTTTGAGCTTATACAGCCAGCTCGCTGAGCTAAAGGCAAAGATAGAGTCTTTAGGTGTGAAGCCTTTGCATCTAACGGGCAGCGGCTCAGGGATGTTTTGGGTTTTTGAGGAAAAGGGTGAAAAGGAAGCTAACGAAAACAAACGGAAACTCGAGGAAATATCGTGCAAAAGCGTTATCGTGAGAAGCACGAGATGGTAAACTTTTAAGCGAGGCAAAGAAAATGGAAATCACTGAGGTTAGAGTCAAACTTATGGCTAACAAGGACGACAGACTAAAAGCTTTTTGCTCGATGACGATGGACAATGAGTTTGTAGTTCGCGACATCAAGGTTATCGAAGGTACAAACGGTTACTTTGTCGCGATGCCCTCGAGAAAGATGAGCGACCACTGCGATAAATGCGGGGGCAAAAACCATCTCAGAGCCAAATTCTGTAACAATTGTGGGGCGCAACTGGCGGACAACCGCGCCAGAAGGGATGCCCAGGGCAGAACGAAGCTGCATGCCGACGTCGCCCACCCAATTAATGTCGAATGCAGGAAGAAAATCCAGGAAAAAGTTACGGTTGCATTCAAAGAAGAACTGGAAAAATCACAACAACCCGGCTATAAACCGGCTGAAATGGACGAGCCGGACGACGAAATCCCTGAGATAGTCTGAAAAATCAGGCCGGCTCAATTTTGAGCAGGTCCCTGTTTTATGTGGTAAGGTCCTCAAGGACCTTATCGAGTGCCAAGTCAAGGCGTTCGGGGAAACTATATTGACCCTTCGCAAGACGCCGGCGAATATCCAGAATCTTGTCCCTACGTACCTCCGGCAGCGAAGCAATCCTTTTTAACACCTGGCCAATAGGCGTAGTGCTGATGTTGTCGAGAATCTTTTCCATAAGCAGGTCATCATCAGCAGACAGATTCCGGCTGCTCGGCTCTGCACCGGAGTTTTGACCTTCACAACCATTTACATCAAAATTCCGCATTTTAATTACCTTGCTCACCAAGCTGCAGGCGAAATCATCCATTTTTTCGTCCGAGAACTGGCAACCACTATATATTGTATGCCCTCAAATCCTTTGTTGGGCCCCTATATGCTCTATCAATACTGGTATCGACATAATAATTGCAAAAACTTTAGAAAACTTTGCTTTTTCCTTAATTGCTTCAAAAACCTAATCTTATGCTGATTTGCGCCCCAAAAATGAGTTACCAGTATTGAAAATTGCTTTTTAAGCACCCCATTCTTGCACAGAAATTACCTGCAAAAAATCCATTCCGGGAAAGATAGGCAATATACTATATATTGTGTTAGCTACCCCTGTCCTCATCTCGAAGAAAAAATAAAATATGAAGCCTTGGAGTATACCGAGTGATGCAGGGTTCCAGCAGGCTTTAGTAGTAATAGGCAAAGTCGATGTCCGCCTCCCATTTATCCTTAAGGCCTTTCTTTTGCTGCAATTTCAACTCGGTACACTGCAAGCTGGCCCAGCGGAACTGGATTGTTGTGAGAAACTCTGAAAACCTCTTTATATCAACCTGCTGAAGAATAATCTTCGCTCTCTGGCTTTTTTGTCCGTCTGTTGAAGTGATAATCGGCCCGGAACTTAGCCTGTAATCTGCGGAGGGTATCCTGCATAAACTTGCAATCTTTTCAACCGCCACCGCATAATCAAACTCGGTATCGCTCTTTTTGGAGCCGGCAAAATCGAGGCGGTCAGGGTCAACATTTAGAATCTCGGTTATTATCGCCTGAACCTTGTCGTACTCAGCCCGGCTCAAATCCCATTTCCGATGCGCATGGGGCAAACGCACAGTCCATGTAAGCAACACCCAGCCAGCAGCTATAACAGGAACAGCTATGTAGTAAAAAAGCGGATTTTTATAAAACTCTTTTGTCATCTTTCACCTAACCACTCTTTGGCGCCACTGTTATACTGAAAGTATCACGGTCGGCCTTGGGGTCGAGGCGCTGCTGCTGCACATCAAGATTGACGCTTTTGAGGGCTTCGAACAGCTTTAGTGTATTATTTCGGCTGGAGGTGTCACCGACAATGTTTATATTCCTGTTTGTAATAGTAATAGTTTCTATCCTCAGGTCCGTCTGCGCTGCACATTTGTTAAAGGCTTCGAGCACAAGCGTTAGTCTAACCGGTATGGATTCTTCACCTGCGGTGCCAAATTGGCCGCTTTTGATGGCTCTGATGCGCCTCAATTCAGCCGCAAGCAACTTCGAGACGCTGGATGTGGCGGGCACCTTTTTACCGAGCATAACCGCAGAGTACTGCTTTGCGAGTTTTTCATTTAGTCTGCTGATGTCTCTATTTTTCTGTAACAGCCGCGACTGAAAATACACGCCAATCGCGAGTATAACAATCGCAGCAGACACGCTCAGAAGCTTAATTGTCTTCTCAAGCCGGCGTTTTCTGCCCTGATAGGGTGAAAAATCGTTGCGGAAATTCAAGCCTGGCTGTTTTTCCAGACAACCCAGCGCCGCCCCATAGCAAATCGCAAAATCAACGAGGTCACCGCAGTCACCGAGGCTGTCCACATCTGTGCCGGCGGCTTTGGCCAAATCCGGCTCATCGGTCTGGAGGCCGAGCCTGTCGCCAAGCTGTTTGCAATCTACTGAGCGTGTAGAATCGAAAACCCTAAGGCGCTCTATCGGCCCCTCATCTCCGACAAGGGCAGCCGTTAATGGCGTCTCCCGTGCCAGCAGTTCGGTCCTGTTCTGTCGGCTGCTGAGCAGAAATGTCCGAGCAGCCAGTTGTTTTTGAGCTGCTGAGAAGAGAATAAAATAACCATTTCGGCCCGAAAGCATCCCGTAAAAAGTTTTCCCGCCCTGCTGCAAGGCAACAGCGGAGATATTGCGGCGAATAAACCTGGAAAGGCAGTTAATGTCAGGCTCGATACTTACGGGGTCAATATTATTTGCCTGCAGAGCAACAAGCATATCGGACAAAATTTTTCGCTGAGCAACGAAGACATTTAAGCTCGAACCTGTCTGGTCACTTGCAGCTATTTCAAAGGCTATTACAGCCTCGCTTATATCCGTCGCAAGGGCCTCTTCGGTGTCGAATCTGATTGTGGCGGCAATCTGTTTCTGGTCGCTGAAGTCACTGTGAAGCTTATGTTGCATAAACATCGCGCAATCAAGAGCAACCACAGCTTCTGAAAATTGCAGATTTCTTTCTGCGCAGCCGCGGGCGATAAGCTCTGCCAGTGCCCGAGGGGTTGCCTCAGCTCCTTCGAGAGAAACGCTAAAACAGCCCAGCAACCTTACCTGCTGCACCTGCGACTCCAAACACAGGACAGTCGCTCTGTCTTTGCTTAAATAAATCCCCAAATAGTTCTGACCCTGCACCTGCCAAACTCCTGCAAGACGCCTCTTTACCCTGATATTATTGCAACAGTTTGTACTTCTTTGCCGTTTTTTGTTAGTGCTATAACCGTCGACGCCTTCGCCACTCCGCTTGTTGCAGTAATTCTAATGGTGAAAAAGTTGCTGAGCGTCGTAATGTAAGGCTGGCACTTTTCAATTGAAGCGGAATATTTGAACAACGACTTCCGCAACTCTTCTATACTTTCAAAAGGTTTCTCTTGTCTTCGCTTTATTATTTCTTCAGCGATTTCCCTGTAATCTCCGCCGAATGTAAAAGCAGCTTCTAATACCTGCCGGGGCGCGGTATTTATATTGACCCTGTTCGAGCCCCACATCCCCATATACTTCAGAGCCGATTCTTTTCTGCTTTCGCTGACTATTGTCGGTCTGGCGAGCACATCCGTATCAATTAACGAACTATGAAAGAGCCTTGCAAAATCCGTCGTATGCACGGTGGCTGGTATGCTCGTCGTCGTTACAGAGGGCAGGTCCGCCGCGCCGCCCTCTTTGGCGTCTGCTTCTTGCCGGTTGCGGTGCCTCTTTTTTTATCTCTATCGGCTTGAAGTCGAGCTGGAATGATTTTATTTTGCTTACTTGCTGGAACTGTTCATTCATTGAACGGATGTCAGTTTCATTGACATCCATCCATTCGCAGAAGGTCTTAAACGATGCCAGAATCTCTCGTCGGATTTCTTCATTGTCGATCATCGCCCAGCCGAGCGGATATTTTGCATTTTCATCTTCAATTTCAATCCTGACCTTCGCCGAGCCAATCTCGAACTCGACCGGCTCGGTTATAAAAGGCCAGACCGGGCCGTACGGCCCCCGTACCGTCAGGGAATTAGGACTATTGATGTCGGCAATACCGCGCACATATAAACCAATATTATTCACATCATTTGCATCGTTAAAATCGTTGACGTCACCGGTGCGATTGGCGTCATAGCGTTCCTCGAGAGCTTTTTCGGCGCTCCACTTCTTTAAAAACTCCTGGTATTCGGTCCTCGGTCATCGCAAATGTGTCTGAGAAGTCCGGTTCATTCGCACGGACAATTAACGGCGGAATATTAATATCGCCGAGGGTGGCAATCGCATACTTGACGAGCGAGTCACAAGCGTAGCGTGCATTGGCATAATCTATCATATACCGCTCGCGGTGACGCTGGGCTGCGACGCGAGCAGTAAGCACGTAGCCCATCGCTGAAAGCACAACCAGCAGCACCAGCGTAATCAACAGCACAATGCCGCTGCGGCTTCGTCTATTGCGGTTGTTTTGGCTGTTTGAGCTCATCACCTTGTTTCCCTGTGGCTTGCTCAACAATTTCAAATCTGATTTTTCTGCTTTTGTTGACAGCTATGGTTCGGCTGATTTTATCAGCCTCGGGCACATCCAAGGTACCGTCTAAGTTCTTGAAAGGTTCCGCAAAGGATATGGTAACCATAATTCCATTGGGCAACGAAGCGTCCGTCCATCCAGCCATAAGGTCTTCGTCCTTGCGAGCCTCAATCTTAAAAAAAGTAATGCCTGCGCAAATCGGTACGAAAAGCTCCTTTTCCCAGTTTTCTTTCTGGTCATCGAGGAGCTTATCTTCAGCTGTAATGCCGCTGTGGCTGCGGTATAGGATAAGGCCCCTGTCCGCCTCATAGTCATAATTACCCTGCCAGACAATCTCCTCGAATGTCTGCTCTTTATTTTGTTTGTTATAGAAGGTTGTCGAAATCACCAGCTTAGCTGTTTGCAGGCCGTTAACAATTTTATTCTCAATGGTAATTTTCGCTCCCGAACTGGTGCCGGCCACCCTGTCGAGGTCCTCGGCGATGCGCTGTAGAATCTCAGCCGGCAGACTGACACTGTCTAACCTGCGCGTAACGCCAGCCGCAGTGCTTTCCGCCCTGCTGTAAATACTCAGAACAGCAACCAGAATCATCGAGCTGATTGTCAACGCAGCGAGCATCTCAGCCAATGAAAAACCGTTCCGCCAAGTAAATGTCTTAAATCGCTTTCTCATATCGCTTTCTATTAGTGCCACAATCATTCACAGTTAGACGTAAGCAGTTTCCATATTTCTGAAAAATCCATATTATTGAGGGTATCGGAAGGATAACACTTGCCGCATATCCAGACACCGTCACATTGGCCTGCCGCAGGACCTTCCGACGGTGTGGTTTCAGCGCCTTTCTTATCTGGCGGCGACTGACCTGGTTGTGGCTGCTGATTTTCAGACTTCGAAGGCTGAGGACTCTCCGCGATTTTCTTTTGTACCAGGCTTATTTCTCCTGCCGGCGGATTGCCATCGTATTTTTTGTAGAGTTCGAGGTAGCCCTTAATGTAATAACCCTCCTTGGTAGTGTGCATGCCATTTTGGACCCATTGCTGAATGGTTTCAACATCAACGTCAACGTAGCTGGCGGCTTCTTCGACGGTCTTGAGAAGTTGGTCTTCCGCCAGTTGCTCGTAGCGCTGCTGCAGCATCTGAAGCAGCTGCTCCTTGGACAAATCAGTCAGCCAATGGGTCAATTTGACTGTTTGCTGCTCGCCCGCCGTATCGGTATACTCAGCTGAACAAACCGCCTGTATCCACATCCTGTTGGTAACCGGCTCATAAAATGACTCGATGGTCGTCTGCCACTGAATCTCGGGATACTTATCGCTGGTGCCCATCTCAGTCTTCTCTGAGACTGTGCTCGAAGTAAGCAGGGCCTCCATATTATCGCGTGCGACCTCAAAAGCCTGACGGCGGATAACCGAATCCGCCGCCGAACCGACACAACGGTTTATAACTACCAGAACACTCGAAGTAACTATCGCCAGTATAATCAAGGCCGTTACAGTCTCAACCAGACTAAATGCTGTTTGGAATTTTGAGCTTTGAGTTTTAAGTTTTAAGTTCTTAAAATGGCACATCGTCTTTGAATTTAGGCACTAAAAATTCAACATAACCTTTTTTCAACTCAACAATTCTGTTCAGCCGATTGACAATAACCGAATATTCCTGCTGATTATTATCGAGGAGCGCGATTTTTCCGCCGTACTGCCAGCCTGAATGCCCTGCCCGGAATTTTGCTCTGCCTTCGTTTGTGTAGTCACCATCGTCAAAAAGCACATAAATGACGCGGCAGTTGTCATTAAAATCATTCTCGATGATTATCTCTTCCTCCAGAACCTCTGACAAATCCGGTGAAGTAATTTCGCGAAGCATGTAGCTCTGCTGGCCAATATCAACAATAACCTCATATCTTCTGCCGGTCTCGGCTGCGGCGCTTGCCGCCATTTGCATCGCCGAAACAAAATCCTGCACCTGCGCCTTAAAGCTGTGGCTTGCGAGCAGCCCGGAAAGATTCCTCGCCGCCAGAAGCACAAATAGTGATACTATCACAAGTACCACTACCAGTTCGGTCAGTGTAAAAGCAGCTTTTAGTTCGAGTTTTTAGTTTTGAGTTTCATAGAATAATCATCTTTATAAAAACAAAAACTCAACACGCAAAACTCAGTACTTAAAACTGAGTTTAGAATGCATCGGTGCTATACAGGTCTGCGTCGTAGCCCTCGCCGCCCTCTTGCCCATCGGCCCCCAGACTCTTGATTACAAAGGGTTTTCCGCTCTCTGGGAATCGCTCATAGATGAAATCATTTCCCCAGCCGTCCTTTGGGATTTCGGTGGTTTCCACATAGCCTCCCGGTTCCCAGTTGGTAACGTCGGTCGGCTGCTCAACAAGCTCCTTGAGTCCACCCTCTTCGCTCGGAAATCGCCCCGTATCCATCTTGAACTGATTAACAGCCGAATGGAGAATTTTCAGGTTGGCTTTGGTCGTCGTTACACGAGCCTGGTCTATCTTCGTAGCGACCTTTGTCACCACCAGCGTGGCAAGCAGTCCGATGATGACGAGAACCGCCATAAGCTCGACCATCGTAAAGCCTTTTCGCAATCTTCTTTTTCTTTTTTGCATCTGTTTTGCACCTCCTTTGTAGCCAATCGTTTAAAATTTACCCGCCGAAACCTCCAGAATCGGCAGTATCGTCGCATAGGCAATTACACCGATTATTGCAGCCATAACAATTATAATCATCGGCTCGACAGCAGCACCCAACCTTTCAATC
This sequence comes from uncultured Phycisphaerales bacterium, assembly GCA_963760535.1. Taxonomy (GTDB): domain Bacteria; phylum Planctomycetota; class Phycisphaerae; order Sedimentisphaerales; family Anaerobacaceae; genus CAVXEF01. The sequence continues at coordinate 327 of CAVXEF010000005.1, read as the reverse complement.
ACTATATCCGTTGAGGATTCGAGATTTTCACTGATATCCTTAAGCATTTTTTCCAGTTCGCCGCTTTTTTCACCGACGGCGACCATATGAGCGACGGCAGGGTCGATGACACCGCTGTCTCTAAGCGGCGTTGCGATATCAGCACCGGCAAGAATTCGCTCACGCGCCTGCTGGATTGCCCGCTTCATAAGGCTGTTGCCGGTTACTTCAGCCACGACCCGGAGCGACTCAGCCATTGCAAGGCCGCTGCCCAGAAGAGTCGAAAGCGTAGAGGCAAACCGCGAAACTACACGCTGTCTTATAAGAGGCCCGAACATCGGCAGCGAC
>CAVXEF010000004.1:0-14417 GCA_963760535.1 uncultured Phycisphaerales bacterium | reverse complement strand
CCGTCAATAACCTCATTGGCTGCAACCGTATTTTCAATGGCGTTGATAAGCTTGTCTTTGGTCATCGGTATTTCAAGTCGAATCACCTTGGCGGATTCATAAAGCCGTCTTATGTGGGCCTCCAGCTCGAACACTTTGCTGTTGTAAACGCGAATACCCTCAAAGACCCCGTCGCCGTAAAGCAGACCGTGGTCGAAGATTGATATTTTCGCGTCCGCTCCATCAACAAGCTTGTCGTCAAGCCAAATCTTCAGTGCCATAAAATTCTTCCTTTTAATAGGAGCATAAGCCGAATTTACCTTGTGTATCTGTGCTCTATTTTGCCGTCAGTCAGTGCTATTATTCGCCCAGCCCTTTGGGCGATGCCTTCGTCGTGAGTAACCATCACAATTGTCTCACCGGCACTATTTAGCTTTTCAAAAATCTCTCAGGATACCATTTCCCGTCTCAGAGTCAAGATTTCCTGTCGGCTCATCGACCAGAAGTATCTTCGGCTCATTCATCAAGGCCCTCGCTATAGCTGTCCTCTGTCTCTCGCCGCCCGAAAGTTGATAAGGCTTATGATTGGCCCTTTTACTTAGGCCGACTTCCAAAAGCAGTTCTTTAGCTCGTTTTTTCGCTGCTTGCCGCCTTCCGAGCCAGCCCACGATGCCTGTCCCGGCCATCGCCGGCAGGAGCACATTTTCTAACACATTTAATTCGTCCAATAAATGGTAAAACTGAAAAACAAAACCTACCATTTTATTACGGAAGCGGTTTAATTCTCTCTCACTTGCCTCTCTCAAATTGTGTCCTTCGAACCGTACAACACCCTTATCCGGTCTGTCCAGGGCGCCTAATATGTGAAGCAGCGTACTCTTGCCGCTGCCGGAAGCTCCCACTATCGCCAGAAATTCACCCTTTTTCACAGCCAAATCCACTCCTTTGAGCACTCTGACTATCGGCTGCGCCCATCCGGTAATGTTTACAAATCCCTTCAGCCTCTAATATATATTCCTGTTTGTTCATAACTGACTTACCTGCAATGTTTCCACGGGTTTTAACCTCGCTGCCTGCCAGCTCGGTACCAGCGCACCAGCCAGACAAGCGACAATCGCTGAAAGGATGATGACCGCCAGGAGCTTGAATTCTATTTGGTTCGGAATGTCACCTATGGCGTAAATGGTTCTGTCCCAGAGTTGAAACTTGAAGTGCTCAAAGAGCCAGTCTTCTATCTGGTTTATATGTACCAGGAATCGCCAGCCCGCTGCAGCGCCTATCGCTGAGCCGAAGACGCCAATCCAGAAAGCAAAGCACAGAAAAAGCATCAGTATATTCCTGTTTGGAATCCCGACGCTCTTGAGTATCCCGATGTCTTTACTCTTGTGGCTGATAATCATATAAAAAACTACGAACACAATAAAAACTGTCGTAACGCCCACGAGTATAAACATTGCGGTAAGCACTGTCTGCTCTTTTTCCATTGCCGCGATGAATGGACGTCGGTAATCCTTCCAGCTTTGCACCTTTACCGCTATCCAGCAGCTCCGCCGATTCTTTGTTTTCTCTGACGAACTGCTGCCATAGCAATGCGACTTTTTCACAGCCGGTCTCGGGTTTTGTGTTCGGCCGGAACTTGATATGAAGCGAGGAGGCCCTTTTGGTGGGCCTGTCCATACCGCAAAGCGATTGCGCCTGTTCAAACGGCAAATAGACAAATGAGCTGTCAACGTGTGCGAGGCCGCTGTGCGAAGTGTCGCTGTAGTAGAAAGTCCTCGTCTCGACCTCACCTGCACCTGCTTTAGCCAGTGCGCCTTTTGGTGTCAGAGGAAAACAGCTTACATTAAGCGCCTGTTTTTCAGGACCGGCTGCGTAAGTATACCGGCCGCTGGCGTCGCGCTTGAGCCACAGGTCTATCCCAACAACGCAGCCTGTAAGATTAGGGTCGTAGCTCGGCTTAAACGCCCTCGAAACGTCGTTCTTGTTGTAGTGCAGTGTTTCGCCGAAACCTGTAGCTTGGCTGTGTCTGACAGGGTCGATGCCCATAATCTCAACGCCAAGGCTGCGATGGTAGCCTTTTGGGTTTATCAACGCATAGCTTTTTACCGCAGCCGATACAGTTTCAATAAAGTCGGTTTGCTCAAGTACCTTCATAAAATCTTCATAATATGCAAAGCCCACTAATGATTCGGTGCCGACGACACAGTCACCCGCAAAGCTGTGATTTTTTTGCTTGAAGTCGTTTACCAGCCCCGTCATCACCGTCATCACCACAACGACTGTGAAAACGCAAAGTGCCACGGCGACAAGCGCCAGATAACTTATCCGCTTTTTGAACAGGTATCGAAATGGCAAAATAACTTTGTACATCCAACCGCCAAATTATTCGTATCTTAATATATTCACCGGCCTTGTCTTTGCGGCAACAATAGCCGGTATCAGTGCCCCAACAACGGCTGCTATAATAGCAAAAAATGCGATAGGTAAAGCGCAGGCCCAGTCAACCTCGTTTGGTATCCTGCTGAACATATAAACGCTGCTTTTCCACAGCTTCAAGCCGAATATCAGCCGTATCCAATCTTCGATGGTGTTTATGTTTTTTGTCACTGCGTAACCGATGGATGCTCCCACTGCAGAGCCGATTATCCCAACGCAGGCGCCGAATCCAATAAAGATTAGCGCAGCGGCGCCGCCGCCCGCTCCACAGCTCCTGATTACTGCAATGTCCTTTTGGCGCGTCTCCACTATCATATAGAATATGCAGAAAACAAGCACAACCGCCGTCAAACTTATTACACCGAATATAAATAGTAGTACCCCCATCTGCTTTCGAATTTCGGCGGCGAATTGACTCTGCATCTGCTTGGATGTGCTGATATCAGCCTGGCTTATAAGGTACTGGTTCCACCCAAGCTCTTCCACGGCAAATTCCTCCCATACCCATCGAATCTGCGCCATCGCAGCATCGGTTTTGACATTGTCGGTGAGTCTAATTTGGATTTGGTCTGCCACTCCGTTCTTTTCATTCGGATATAGAATTTTTTGCAGCTGCTCTATAGGCAGATAAACAAAATTCTCATCAACGTAATACATCCCTGTAAAAAGAATATCGGTGATTGTAAACGGCAGAACTTTCCTCCTGAATTGCCTGCCGTACTCTTCGTCATCCCCGGACTCTGTTATTGCTCCTGTGGTGAGCACGGCCTGCTTTCCCATCATTTTTTCGATTTCGCCGAAGTTATATTCGTCGGTTTTTTCGTCAGGCTCAGCCACTACACCCACTCCCACGAAGCCCCCCAGTTTATCCGACGAAGACTCAATCCCAAATGATGGTGCCGCGCCGGAGTTCTTTTGCTTAAGCAGAAAACGCTTAAAACCTGTAACCTTCTCGCGACGGTCAGGCTCAATCCCCCAGATTATTACTGCACGGACGTTGCCTTTGCCCAAATGTATCAGGCCCGGAACCGACAGGGTTGCCGTCGCAGCCTCAACTGTGCTGAGTTTTTCCAGACGCTCGATGAGCATCGGATAATTTGCAAACTTGATTGGCGGCGTCAGGACAACGTCACCCATCGTCTCGACCGCGCTTTGTTCGAAAGCGTTGATAAAACTGTTGAAAAGGCTGGTTACGACTATCAGCAGCGAGCTCGACAGGGCAACAGCAGCGATACTTAGCAGCACAATCTTTTTCTTACGCAGATATCGCAGCCAGAGAAATAATTTTAACATCGTGCTAATCGTCAATGATTTGTCGTTATATTTAGCCCCCGTTTTTGCTTTCGCAAGAAAGCACGGGGGTTTGGTTTCTTTGTGGTTAGATAGTTATTCCTTCGCAGGTTTAAGAAGCGGAAACAGCACCACGTCACGGATACTCGTCACACCGGTCAGAACCATTATCAGCCGGTCGATTCCAATTCCCAGCCCGCCTGCCGGCGGCATACCGTATTTCAGTGCCGTTATAAAGTCGGCATCCATCTTTGCCATTGACTCTTCTTGGCCGCGAAGCTGAATCTTAAAATTTTCCTCCTGAACAGCAGGGTCGTTCAATTCCGTGTAGGCGTTTGCCATCTCCATTCTGCCGACAAACAATTCGAACCGCTCGGCGTATTTTGGGTTATCATTTTTGCGTCTGGTCAGAGGACAAAGCGCCGCTGGCCAGTCAAGTACAAATGTCGGATTAATGAGATTATCCTCAACGGTTGCCTCGAATACCTTGTTGACAACTACCACATCGTCCATATCCGCTTCGTCAAGACCTGATTGAGCGGCCTTTTTTCTGATGGCTTTTATGTCATCAATACTGCATCCGCTGTATTCATTCAACAGCTCGGCGTATTTGGCCTTCCGCCAGGGCCTGCTGAAGTCTATTCGCATATCATCGAATTCGACGATTCTTTCCTCGCAGTACTTTTTCACCAGCATTCCAGTAAGCTCTTCAGTCAAATCCATCATTATATTGTAATCAGCGTATGCCTGATATAGTTCGAGCATGGTAAATTCAGGATTGTGCTGGCGGCTGAGACCCTCGTTGCGGAAATTCCGGTTTATCTCGAATACCTTTTCCATTCCGCCGACCAGCAGCCTTTTCAGGAATAATTCCGGAGCGATTCGCAAAAACAAATCCATATTTAGGCTGTTATGATACGTCGTAAATGGTTTTGCCGCCGCCCCGCCCGCTATCGACTGCATCATTGGCGTCTCAACTTCCAGAAAGCCGCGTGTCTCGAGGAACTCGCGAATCGATGAGATGATGGCACTTCGCTTTTTGAATCGCTCCATCACTTCGGGGTTTGCCCATAAATCCACATATCTCTGCCTGTAACGCAAATCAACGTCTGCAAGGCCGTGAAATTTCTCCGGCGGCTGCATCAGGGATTTACTCAGCACTGTCAGACTGTCTGCCCAGATGGTAATTTCGCCTGTCTCGGTTTTTCCCAGTTGGCCGGCTGCGCCGATTATATCGCCGAGCTCAAGCAGCTTGGCGAGCGGCCAGCCCGGCGCTTTCACCTAACAGCTTTTTACTCAGCCCCACCTGGATTGTCCCGCTCCAGTCACGCAGCGTAATAAAAATCAGCTTGCCGATATCTCGCAGCAGAACAATTCTGCCGGCGCATTTAGCCCGCTGGGTATTATCACCTTCTACAAAGCCGGCCTTGATGTCCGTAGCCAGCTCGGCACCTTCATACTTGCCGCCGTAGGGGTCGATACCCAGTTCTTTAATCCGCGACAGTTTCTCTTTTCTTTGTCGTTCGAGCTTCTGTCTTCCGTCTTCTGTCATCTCGTCCTCTGTCAGTCGAGGGTCAATTTACGCCCGCAGCCTGCGGCACAGCTGCCACAGCCTCGGTTTCGACCTCGGCCTCAATCAGTTTACTCTTAACAACCAAAAGGGCGACCGCCATCTGCGGGTCGGCTTCGAGGCTCTCTTTGAGCATGTGCCTTTTCACCGGTTGAGCGCTGTTGTCATGGCCGGCCTTAACCAGTACCTGATTATCCCTCTGCACATCTAACATCTTCTTGAGTTCGTTGCTTGTCAATTTAACCTCGATGTCCGGCGCAATGCCCCAGTCTTCTCTGCCTGCTTTTTTAACCTCATCATGATTTGGCACACGTGCCCCCGAAGGCAGATACCAGTAGGCCATCGTGTACTTTAGCTGAGCGCCCTCACCGGGGTAGGGCGTTGTTGTCTGCACGCTGCTTTTGCCGTGCGTTCTTTCGCCGACCAGTGTCGCCCGTTTGTGCACCTTGTCTGCCAGTGCCCCTGCCACAATCTCTGAAGCGCTCGCGGAGCCGCCGTTTATCAATATAACCAGCGGCTGGCCGTAGTAGCTCTTTGCCTTGTGTGCCAGCGCATAGGTATTGACGCCGAACCGCGGACGTGTGCTGACTATCAGACCTTCTTCGATAAATTTGTCCGTTACCTCGATAGCGCTGTTAAGCAGCCCTCCGTTGTTGAATCGCAAGTCCAGAATCAATCCCCTCATCCCCTCCGCTTCCAGGATAGCAAGTGCCTTTTCCAGGTCAGAGCTGGTCATCTGGCCGAAATTGGTGATACTCACATAGCCGATTTTGTCAGCCTCGTCAGTCATATATATCCAGTTACCCTGCTCTGTTCTTTGCCAGCCGCTGATTGTTGGGACGGTTATTTCAGCCCTCGTTATGGTAATATCCCTCGCTTGGTCTTCGCCGGGGCTTCTGACTGTCAGTGTTACCTTTGTGCCAGCCGGGCCTGTAATCCGCTTGACCGCACACTCGAGGGTCATATCCTTTGTGTCGATGCCGTCGACCTTTTCTATCACATCGCCCGCATCAAGGCCGGAACTATAAGCAGGTGTATCAGGCAGGAGACTTTCCGCCGTCAGCAGTCCGCTTTTTCTGGCAATCAGTATCCCAATCCCTGTAAACTTATTCGTCAGCGCCTTTTCGAAGTCCGTCGTCTGCTTGGGCCAGACTATAAGCGTATAGGGGTCAAGCGCCGATAACGCCGCTTCCGCAAACTGCGATATCAGCACACCAGGCGGTATCTGCACAGTTGCTTCGTTCAGCGCCAGAGTTTTCTCAAAGACGTCTATAAACTTATCTTTGGTTATACCTGTTACAGATTGTTCGATTTCAGCCGAGATGGTCTCAAGACTCCCCGCCCATGCTGTTACTTCTTGGCTGTCAGGCCGCGAAAGAGAATCTTCCTTGGGGTGTTTCAGCGGCTTCGGTCTTCGATATCTCGTCAAACGACGCCGACAACACTTCCACCAGCAGTCGGCAGCGTTTGATGGCCTTGGTCGCCATCTCGGCGTAATCAACGGGGCCGACGTAATTAAAGTTCAGCGTGTCAATTGCTCGAACAAACATCTGCTTTTTTATGCCGCTGTAACGCTCCTGCCGTGTCTCGCAGGGACTATCCGCAAATGTCGCCGCGATGTTAGCCTTTTCATAAAGCTCTTCAGCATAATCCAGATACGCCTTGTTGTCTTTTTCAATTATGGCTAACCAGCTGTAGCAGACTATATACGCGTCAATCCATTTGCCCTCGGATTCGAACTCAGCCGCCTTGGCCTTGGCTTTCTCGAACGTCTGTTGCACAAATTTATCAGATAGTAGCTTTTCTTTCTGCTGTTCGTTTGCAAACTCAGCGGCCCTGGCGACAACCGCAAGTATCTTTGGGATATCATTGACCTCGTTAACGTCATTTGCCTCGATTGACTCGGCTGCGGTTCGGAACTCTTCTAACTTGTCTAATTGCTCCTTAAAGGCAGCCTGCAGGGCCGATTGTCGCTGCTCGTTTATTTTCCTGTATTCGGCGATAATCTCCGCCAGCTGATTGAATTCGGGGCTTGCCGCGTGAAATTGCTTCATCAAATCAGAGGCAGCCTCGAATTCACCTTTGTAGATTAATTCGCAAACCGCTCCGACGGCGTTGGCGTCGGCCGGTCCGGCTTCCGCTGCAACCGGAGCTTCAACAACATTAGGCTCAGCCAATTTAGCCTTGGCAGCTTCAGCAGGCTCCGCCTGGGCCTTAAACCTTCCGGCAGCCGCTCAGCAGAAAAACAATCGCGGACAAAATAATTAGGTATCTGATACTTCGCATCTCGTACTTACCTCTAAAGGCCGCCCAGCGGCAGTTCCGATGTGTAACGGCTTAGTTGTGCGGTGGACGGTTGACCGTTTGACGAGTCTTGCCGTAAGGCATCCCTTACGGGATTACGCACACTCGGCTGCCTTACCCGCACAGCCCAAAATATGCAGCTTATGCCTGACCATTTCTCTGATGGCTTCTCTGCCGGGGCCGAGATATTTGCGAGGGTCGAATTCGCCGGGTTTCTCGGCGAGAACCTGCCTGATTTTGGCAGTAACCGCCAGACGCAAATCGGTATCGATGTTGACCTTGCAAATCGCCATCTTCGCTGCTTTACTGATAGCTTCTTCCGGCACGCCTATCGCATTCGGCATATTGCCGCCGTACTTGTTGATAAGTTCTATAAATTCACGCGGCACACTGCTCGAGCCGTGCATAACCAGCGGAAATCCCGGCAGCCTGTCTGCTATTTCCTGTATAATGTCAAAAGCCAGTTTGGGTTCGCTCTTGAACTTGTAAGCGCCGTGACTGGTGCCGCAGGCTACCGCTAACGAATCACAGCCGCTTTTTTCCACGAATTTTTCTACCTGAGCCGGGTCGGTAAGATGTTTTCTCACTTCATCGACCCCGACAACATCTTCTTCGATTCCGCCTAATTGGCCTAATTCCGCCTCGACCGCGACGCCGTGGTCGTGCGCGTATTTGACCGCTTGCTTTGTAATCTTAATGTTTTCCTCAAACGGCATTGCTGAGGCGTCTATCATTACCGAAGTGAACCCGTCATCAACAAATTGTTTGCACGTCTCGAATGAGTCGCCGTGGTCTAAGTGCATCGCGATTGGAATATCAGGGTTTTCTGTAACCACTGTATCTATAATCGCCCGCAGATAGCTTATACCCGCATATTTGCGTGCGCCTCTGGATACCTGCAGAATGAGTGGTGCCTTCTCTTGTGCCGCCGCCTCGACGGTGCCCTGCGTCATCTCCATATTGTTCACGTTGAACGCGCCGATTGCGTAACCATTCTTGTACGCCATCTTGAACATTTTCTTCGTACCGACAAGTGCCATAATGTTCTCCTTCTTGTCCGCCGTTCGTGTGGCGGAGAATCACCCAAAAGTTATTGCTCGCAGCGTCGACATTAATAGCCTCCTGCTCTTCCTAATTTCGTATATCTTCTCGGGCCCATCGCCATTTCCTCAATACCCTCCGGCCATATACTAAAAACAATCGCATGGCTCTTCAGCGTTTCGTCCGCGCTGTAGGTAATTGCCCAATAAATCCTGTGGTAATGCCTTATCAGCGTTATGTCACTTCGTATATTGGCCTTGTAGTCAAAATCATACTGCTCAGAAAAAGCAATCGTATAGCGAGGGTCGATTGTATAAGTCGCGGCAAAGGTAAACGCATTGGAGCCTTTCTGATTCAGAACCTCGACATTTCTTAAATATCTGCTGCCGATATAAAGGCTCAGGTTCGGCCAGCACAGATGCGTCAGCCCGATATTAAACTGCTGCACCACGCTGCTTTGCAGGTCGTAATTCAAATCGCTCAGTATTACCGTCGTATCGCTCACACGCCACAAATAATCGGCGCTGAAATAGTTGCGTCTTGGCCCGAACATCTCAAATCTGTACAGGTTCGGGTCTCCAAGGTCACCGTTGAAAATTTCAGGTGCCGACATCACTCGCAGCGGCATCATCGGCCGGTTCCAGATAAATCTGTCGGGCCCAGTGTCGGCGCCGGCGTCGGCCGAGTTGTTCACCCACGTAAAGTCCGTATCCAACCGCATCCAGTCCACCGTGCGCATCTTCTCGTCTTGTGGTGAGCCTGCCTGCACTGAGCTTTGTCGAAGTGTCGAATCCACGCTCAGGCTGTTTACGTCCCTGCCGCCGTATGCCCTTCTTTTGGTTTGCAGACGCTGAGAAATCCCAAAGTTCAGCGTATCTCGCTGCTCAACAGCCGAGTCGGTCTCGCCAAAAAGTGCAGCATTCAGGTGCGGCTGGACAATATGCCGCAATTGGTTCAAATCCCACAGACGGCTCTTGACATTCGGATACACCTTCCAGAATGGCTGCATCGACGCCCGAACACCCGCCTCGCCTATCCACACAGCTTTATCACCGGGGCTGCCTGTGTTGCTGCCGTCGACAAGTGTTCTTGTGAAGCCGCTGCGGTTGTCATAGCCGAAGACGCCGGCCACATACGGCACAATCTTGAATTTCCCCGCTCGTATTGGCAAATCAAGCTCTGTCCTGTGCGACGCGAATGTGAACGGGCTCTCATCAATGTCTATTGAATTATGGTCCTTGCCGATTCTCTGTCGCAGCCGGCTCACCGCTCGTATCGCTGTATAATGTAAACCTGTCATCGAAAAGCGACTGACCCGTTAAGTGATACTCGCCGGTCGGCAGCTCCTCCAGCTGGTCGGCGAAATTATTTATTCGAACCTTGCCCAGAAATGAGATGCCCCAGTTATTTTCTGTGCGTTTCAAATGTGCATAGGTTTCCTGCGTGCCCACATCGTATTCATTCCGGTAATAACTTTCTATGAATCGTTCGTCCGATGCGTAACCGACCTCGGTTGTTAGTTGCCAGTTATAAGGCAGAAAGTATCTGTTCATCCAGTAGAACCGGCCGCGGAGCTCTCGGGGCGGCTTTAGGTCTTCTCGGCTGCTTATATCTGCCGAGTCTATCCGTGCCGGTATCTCGTATGATGTATCCTAAGAGTCTGCCGTAATAATTCTCTCTTGTATAATCAATCTCTGCGCCCGTGCCAAAACCTCGCTTTTCGTAGTAGTCCAGTGCCAGTGTGCTATCTGTACCGGGCGGCTCACGAAGACCTAACAGCCGTGCCAGATACCACCGTGTCTCAACCGACGTGCCCCACGTCTTGTCGTGGCCGGTATGAACGCTCTTGAGCGGAACGTCCGGCCTCTCAAGGTTGCTCCGCACAAAGGGCCAGTAGAAAAACGTATTCCTGCCGTACTTCATACGCACATCACGCATCTCAGCGTCGTAGCTTCTGTTTGAAACTTTACCCAGCCGCTCGTCGATTGTGGTCGTGTCGGTGATAATGACGCTCGAGGCATTTAGAGAAATCTGCGGCAGATAGAATTCACTGGTTGTCAGTGTGATATTTTCCGCCGCGAATACATTCTCCGCAATCTGGTGCAGTTTCGCTGCACGCACATAAATCGGAACCTTGCGCTCGGCATCGAAGCTCTTCATCACCGCGTTTACCGCGATGGCTTTCTTTCTCAAAAAGTCGTAGTACATTTCATCCGCTCGGATTGTCCGCTGTCCTTCCGTCATAACGACGTCGCCGCAGAGGTAAATCGCCTCCACCGACCCCTTGGCCAGCACATCACCGGCCCCAGCCTCCAATTCTTTGCCGACCTTAAGCTGCTCGCCGGCGTAAAATATAACCGCATTGTCAGCCTGAAGTTCCAGCAGAAAGTCTTTACCCTCCTGCTCCATTTTCTGCCACAGGTAAAATCTGCCGGTCACCGTTGCGATGTCTCTGCCTTCGATTGCGGATGGCGCCTTTTCTATCTTTGGCTTAACCTCGCCCGCTGGTGCTATGTTTATCGGATACATAAATCTTGGCTTTTTCCCCTTCTCCTCTGCTTGCTCAACCTCAGTTCTTTTCTGTTCAACTGCTTTGACAAATTCAGCTCTTCTTTGAACAACCTCTTTTGTGGGTTTAGCTGCTTCAGCCTCCACCGGTTCTGCCGCTTCAGTTTCTTGTGGTGAGCCTGCCTGCCCTGAGCTTGTCGAATGGGTCGAACCCACTATCTTTTTTTGTTTTGGCCCAAATAGTTTTTCAATAAATCCGGGTGTTTTGGCAGCAGCTTTTTCCTCAGCTTCGGCTGCCTCTGGCTGAACCTTTTTCTGCTCGATTACCTTTTCAGCACGTGGCTGAGCCTCAGGTTTCGGCTTTTTGGCAGTAACAGCCTCTTTTTCAGCTTTCGCTGCGACCATCCGCGTCTTTTTTACCTTTGGCGCAAATAGCCTTTCGAGTAGTCCCGGCTTTTTGGCAACGACTGGTTTTACTCCTTCCGGCAGCAGCTCAGGCACAAGGGCCTGGGGTCTGCACAACGAACTTCGGCCCTGTTGGCGGCAATGCCGCCATCGCCTTTTGGTAAATCTCTAATCCTCGTGGGTCGGCTATTTCTCGTTTGTCCGCCGTTGCAAAAATCTCACCGCTTACCGCAAACCGCATAACCATCGATTCGCCTTCTTTAATCACGGTTTCACTCAAGGCTGTGGCCTTGGCAGTTTTGGCCCTTTCTATCTTAATTCGGCCCTGCAGATACACGGTCGCATCATAATCGATGCTGACCCTGCCGTGGTACTCCGTTGTTGTTGTCTTTAACCACACAACTGCGCTGTCGCTGGAGAACCGGTTAGCTCCGATTGACATCGAAAATCCCTTTTCGAAGACGAGCGTATATTCGCCGGTGCTCAGCTGATAGCTCACAAGGCTGCCGCCCTGCAGATGCAAATCCTGACCGGCAAAGGCTCCTCCTCGCTCGTCTCGGCGAAGCACCGAGCCGGACTCATCGCTGGCTCTGTCTTCGTTGGCTGCCAATGATACCAATACCGCCGAGAAAACCAGCAGACTCAGAACGAATAGCCGTCCTTTTCGCATTTTTATCCGCCCGTGGCGGACCCGTAATCCGTTACTACTTAGATTTATCCGGCGTTTTCTGTTTTTCGTTAGATTTGTGAAATTATAGCTGCTTGTCCCCGCAAAGCCAGCAAATTTATCCGCCTTTTACCCGCCGTAGGTGGGATGGCGGATTTATCCGCCGAAGTCCACTTTGACGAAGGCGGAAAAACCGCCCAAACTTGTACGCCTGTGGCGTAACGAATGAAAAACGTAGGATTTTGGGTATGGCTAAAGCCGACCGTTCCGAGTTTATCCGCCGTTCGTGTGGCGGATACCAGGCTGACCTAATCAGCCGTTACTACGACAACCTCGATACGATAATGCTGCAAAAATTAGGCGAGCTTGTCAGCGAATTGTATTTGGCTGCCCCCGCGTCTGCTTGTCGCAGACAAGCGCGGGGGGATAAACTCTGGCAGCGCGTTGAGAAAGCAATGGTAAAACTGAAAGTTCCTCCCGCCATCATCAGCCATATAATGCAAAGCAAGGACGTCGAAATATTGGCCAAAAACCCCCACGACTGGCTCGCAAAATCAAAAAAATAATAAATGGCGTTTGTATTTGTATTTAACTCTGGGTTTCACCCAGGGTTGTCTGCGCAATGTCCGCTTACACCATTACCGCAAACGCGGCGTATTTAGCTTACGAGGTCGTCACATTACATAGAAGCTCTTTTATTTGAGCCAGTAATTCTTCTGTATCAAAGGGTTTCGCAAAAGCGATATTGCCGCTAATCGTGTGGTTTTTTTCGTATTCCTCTGTTTTTGTGAGTAGAGCTGTTAAGAATATCACGGGAATACTTCTGGTTAAGGGATGCTCCTTCAACTTTGCCGCCACTTCCCCGCCGTCCATCCCCGGCATTACTATATCAAGTATAATAAGGTCAGGGTGTTGCGATTTTGCCAAAGCTATGGCGTGCGTGCCGTTAGTTGTGATAATAACGGAGTATCCCTCAACTGTTAATCTTTTCTCAAGCATTAACAGCGCATCTCTTTCATCATCGACAACTAATATTTTCTTCATAAATTTGCTCCTTGAGCTAAAATCTCTTCAACCTTGCCCGTTAACTCTTCCGGCTCAAATGGCTTGGCGAGATAATCGCTCGCTCCGCTCTCTCTGGTTCTTTCAGCAAGAGTTTTGGTGGTTGCAGAGATTAAAATTATAGGGATATGTTTTAACTCGTCGTCCTTCTTCAATATTTTGGTAACATCATCGCCATTAATCCTCGGAAGATACACATCAAGAATTATCAAATCGGGTGTAATTTGGCGCGCCAGATTCAGTGCCTCCTGGCCGTCCACACCCCCAAATACCTCATAACCTGTCTTCTTTAATCTAAGTAATGTAACTTTTAGCAGGTCGGGCTCGTCGTCAACAATTAGTATTTTTTTGCCCATAGACCTCTCCTTGTTACTGCTATTTAACATTAAAGAAACGCTTTTATTAAATAGTGAATCTGATGCACTTCTCAGTTAAAACTTCTTCTATCTTCTCTATCAGCTTGTCCATATCTACTGGTTTCACGAAATACCCGGATATACCCGATTCCACCGCAGCTTCTATTGTTTGCTTATCGCTTATTCCTGTGAGCGCTATTACAGGTATGTTAAATGTATTGACATTCGCCCTTAGCTTCTCAAGCACTCCAAGGCCGTCACCTGCGGGCATTCTGATATCCAAAAGTACCAAATCTGGTTTTAGTTTTATCGTCTGCGAAACCGCGTTTACAGCATCAAATGCTGCTTCTACTTGGTATCCTTCGCGTTGTAACCTCATGCTAATCACCCGTACCCAATCGTTATCATCATCGATTATCAAAATTGTCTTAGTCACACTGTTCTCCTCTCTTTAATGGGTAGAATAAAATGGAAACTTGAGCCTTTACCCGCCTTTGACTCCGCCCAGATTTTTCCTTTATGCGCAAGAATTATCTCTTTAGAAATTGCCAACCCCAGGCCGGTGCCGCCTTTTTCCTTTCCTGTTCCGCCATCCAGCTGCGCAAAGGTCTGAAAAAGCTTTTGCATATCTTCGGCTTTAATGCCCGTGCCGGTATCCTGCACGATTACATGCACCGTATTATCTTCCTGCTTCGTGCTGATAGTAATATTTCCTTTTTCGGTATATTTTATAGAATTACTCACCAAATTAGTAAGCACCTGAATAATCTTGTCTCTGTCAAACCTTATCTTGGGTATG
>CAVXEF010000003.1:0-10927 GCA_963760535.1 uncultured Phycisphaerales bacterium | reverse complement strand
GGGGCGAATCGCCAGTCTTGAATTTGCCCAGTACGACATCCGCGTAAATATGGTTGCACCTGATGCAGTATTTTCGGAAGGCAAATACAAATCCGGCCTGTGGGAAACCGTCGGAGCCGAGCGAATGAAAGCAAGAGGAATGGACGAAAAACAACTGCAGGAGTATTACCGCAACCGGAATCTGCTCAAGACAAAGATTACCGGCCGAGACGTAGCGAACGCCGTGCTGTTTTTTGCCACGCGTCAGACACCGACGACCGGCGCAACAATTCCGGTTGATGGCGGTCTGCCTGATGCCACACCAAGATAAACTGATACAAAAATCAAATAGCACACCAACAAAATGAATATCGCTTTAGCGGATTTAATAAAGATATCCAATGCAACCGGCAGAGATATTGCTCTGGTTCAGGCCGGTGGCGGCAACACGTCTGTAAAAACAGCCGACGGAAAATATATGTATATAAAAGCCAGCGGAACAGCTCTGAAAGATATGAGCATAAAACAAGGCTGGCGGAGGTTGCGGCTGGATGTGGCCCTGTCGATTATAGAAGATAAGTCAATCGCCAAGCTCGACACACAAGCCAGAGAAGTTGAGGTCAAGAACCGACTGCTCCTTGCCTGCGATGATAAACGACCGACGACAGACGACCGACGACAGACGACCGACGAAATACGGCCGTCACTTGAATCCCATTTTCACGCCCTCCTCGATAAATGTGTCGTCCATTTACACCCCCAGGCCGTGCTGGCGTATACCTGCGCCAAAAACGGGCGTGAAAAACTTCAGAAGCTGTTCAGGAATGAAAATCTTCCGCCGGTGTGGGTGCCTTACGTTGGACTTGGATATATGCTCGCCAAAAAAATTAAAGCAATCACCACTGACTACAAAAATCGTTATGGCAGAAACCCAGCGATTATGTTTTTCCAAAATCATGGGCTTGCTGTTACAGCAAACAGCGCAAGTGCAGCGCTGCGGCTCGTGCGCACAGTGGTCGAAACCTGCAACAATAAACTAAAGCAGCTAAAGGCGGGTAAAACAAGGCCTGTAAGTAATCAGACCATCACCGATACAAAACTTTGCATTCGCAGGGCATTTCTCTGAAGCGACCGGCCGGTATGCCTCAATAAGCTACTTCTTCAACGAAACAATCGCAGCATTTTGGCGCCAAACAAATGCAAAGAAGATGCTCTCATCGGGCGTCCTGACGCCGGACGAACTGCTGTATGCCAACGGGCCGGCGATGTGGGTAGACAAATGCAATTCGACGGCGATTGCCGCCAGGTTGAGCTCGCAAATCAAAAACGGTCTGAACCTTTCCACAGCATTTTTAGTTAAAGGCGTCGGACTTTTTGTCGCAGGTTCTGAAAAAATCGCACCTGCGGTCAGCGAAATTGTAGTCAGCTCACTTTTTATTCGTGCCAATGCCTCTCGCCTGGGCGGGATTCGCGGCTTGAATAAAAGACAGCAGGACTTCATCAAACAGTGGGAAACGGATGCCTTTCGCAAAAAATTGGCCGGCGGTTAAGCAGCAAGATACCGACAGATTATTCCGTCGCTTTGGGAGAGGACATAATATAGTCAATGCACTCACTCAGGCTTGCCGTCGCAACAGCAACGGCGCAGTCCGCGGCGCCGTAGTAGAGGTTAAGCTGGTCGGTTTCCTTGCTGATAGTGACCCCTGTGGGAAACACAACGCCACTGACGTCACCGAGACGTTCGTAAATTTCTCGCGGCCCTAAAATCCACTCGTCGCTTCGCCGGCGTACCTTCCAGGGTTCATCCAAATCCAGAAGTGCCAGTCCGAGCCGGTATATCGACCCGGAGGCTGTTACACGGACGCCGTGGTAGAATACCATCCAGCCGTGCGGAGTTTCTATAGGCTGACACGCCAGCCCGACCCTGTGGCAGTCCCAGTAAGCAGTCCTTGTCCTGATGAGCAGCCTGTGGTCGCCCCAGTGCTTCAAATCAGGCGAGAAACTAATCCACATGTGCGCTTCGCCGCGGACAATAGGCCGATGAATCAGAGCGAAGCGTCCCTTGAACCTGCGAGGAAACATACAGGCATCCTTATCCTCCGGCGGCAAAAGTGCACCAAGCCTCGCAAAGGTCTTGAAATTCTTGGTAATCACCAGTGACACCACCGGCCCCCCCTCGCTGAAAGATGTGCACGTGATACCGAACTGCTTCTGCTCCTCAAGCCAGATGATGCGAGGGTCTTCCAGTCCCCACCTTTCTTCTCCGGAAGTTTCTTCAGCCTCGAGGGTCGGGGCAGAGTCAATTTGCCAGTTCGTGAACCCATCACTGCTGCGGGCAACGGTCAAATGTGAAAAGCCGCGCATATCCTCGACGCGAACCAACAGAAGTGTCTCATTATTCAATTTGATGGCGCCCGGATTCATAACCGCATTCGCCGGATAAGGCCAACTTTCCGGCGTCAATATCGGATTGCCTGGATACCTTTTGAAAAGCCCGTACGCCTTTTTCTGTCTTGAAAACTCAGGCATAGTCTCAGTCCTGAAGCATAAAACCAACACACCAGGGTATTCAACACTTACACCGCCCAATTCTATCGGCAATTTATGCGGTACGCTGTTAATCAAAAATACGCATTCACATCGGCAAATGCTGAACAGCCACGGCAAAATAACAGACCACAAACTATCGGTCAAGCACAAAAGTATTGACCGCAGACGGCATTTCTGCTAATCTGCCAACTTTTTCAAGGGAAAAGCCAAATGAAAATCAACTGCTTGGTTCTGGGCTCGTTCGAAACCAACTGTTACATCCTTCGCGAAAGTGAATCAGCCAGCGACTGCCTGATTATCGACACGGGCCTCGATGCTGACGAACTTGTCGATTTTCTCCGCCAACATAAACTAAATCCGGTCGCTGTGGTTCTCACTCACGGACATATCGACCACATCAGCGGATTAGCGCAACTGCGCAAAAACTTCCCCGACATAAAAGTTTACGTCCATAAGCGTGATGCGTATATGCTCACAGACCGCCAGAGCAACCTGTCGTTTCTCGCAGGCATAACTCCTGCCGCCGGCGATAGTCCGAGGGCTGATTTCACTCTCGAAGAGGGAAACCTCATCGAGCAGGCCGGCATAAAATTGGAGGTGCTTCATACACCCGGCCATACGCCGGGCGGCGTCTGCCTGTATGCAAAAAAAGAGCAAATTGTTTTCGTAGGCGACACCCTGTTCGCTGATTCCATCGGCCGAACAGATATACCGGGCGGCAGCACAGCCCAGCTAATAAAGAGCATAAAGCAAAAGCTTCTGGCTCTGCCGGATGAAACCGTTGTTTATCCCGGCCACGGACCACAGACAACAATCGGCCGCGAAAGAACGCACAACCAATTCCTGCTGTAACCATTTTTATCCGCCATAGGCGGATTTACCCGAAAACCTTTGCAAAAGCTTCTGATTTTTAGTACGGTAATTAGCCGGTATTTTTAAGCAGACTCGCGAGAAATCGGCGTATATTATTGCGTCGTTCATCACTGGCGGCTAATAATTATCCGGGAATCGGGAGAACGGTGCTATGCGTAAATGTGCCGCTATAGTGGCGCTGGCGCTTTCAGTCATAACCGGCTGCGGCGGAAATGAAAAACCGAAGTTTACCAAAGAACAGTTGGCTGCGATACCGTTGCCGCAAACGACAGGTCTTCCGGAATGTTCAGGAGGGTTCGTTCTGGTTGTCGGCGATGAGTCATTAACGGCTGATGAGATAGTTCATCCGCTGCTGGAATACCTCGGACCGGTCGCTCAAGCAAATGACTATCAGCAATTCGAAAAACAGATACGCAGCGATGTCGAGCAGTTTGTGGTCGGTAAAATAGCCAATATCCTGCTCTATCAGCAGGCTAAAAGAGAACTCGGCGAAGGGCTTGATGAGCGCCTGGAAAAACTGGCCGATGCGGAGGTGCAGAAATTCATTGTCAGCTTCGGCGGTGATTATGCGCAGGCCGAGCACGCCCTCAAGCAGGACGGCCTGAACTGGGCAAGTTTCAAAGACTACCAGAAAAAAATCATCCTCAGTCAATACTACATATCGACGAAGCTGCCGGAGGAAAGGTCCGCCACTTACCGTGAGCTGCTACAGACCTACAATAACATGAAGGAGGAATCCTTCATGACACCCGGCAAACTGGAATTTGCCCTTATAGATATAGAGTTGGCGAAGCTCAAATCTGCGGATACGAACGAGACAGCCAAGCAAATCGGCAGAGACTTGGCGGCTGAATTGATGGAACGCCTGCGCAGCGGTGAAGATTTCAACAGCCTGGCGAAACTCTACTCGCATGGCTACAATGCATCATCCGGTGGACGGTGGAGTCCGGTGCAGCCGGAGTCTCTTGCAAAACCCTATGATGTTCTCGCCATCGAAGCGGAAAAAATTCAGCCTGGCCAGGTTGCAGGGCCAATCGAGTCCGGCGGACATATCTTCATAATGAAGCTGATTGACAAACAGAAAAAAACTGTTGAGCCTTTCGAAAAAGTGCAAAAGCAGCTCGAGGCCAAGATAGATTTCGACCGACGCAAACAGGCCGCCGATAAATTCGGCGCCAAGTTAGTACAGCAGGCACAGATGGGCAACAAGGATGAGTTTATAAATTTCTGCCTGCGAAAAATCTACGCGATGAGCAAATAGCATTATTGATTATTGAACAATTTGGGTATTCTAATGGAAATTGTAGCGCACGGCATAGACCTTGTTGATTTTCCGCGAATAGAAGAAATGGCCAAGCAGCACGGCCAGCGTTTCTTAGACAGGATATTCACCGCATCCGAGCAGGCCTACGCCGACGCGAATAAAAACAGAATTGAAAAGCTTGCCGGCCGGTTCGCTGCAAAAGAAGCTATCCTTAAACTGATGGGCACTGGCTGGCGCGGCAAAATCGCCTGGACGGACATAGAAATAGTAAATAATCCTTCAGGTCAGCCACAAGTCAGTCTCAGCGGTGAGGTTAAAAAAATCGCCGACAAACTCAGAATCAAACACATAAGCGTAAGTATTACGCACACAGCTAATTTCGCAATTGCCTCAGCGGTTGCGATGGCGAATTCCCATGAAAGCAAATGAGTTTGATTGCATCGTGATAGGCGCTGGTCACGCCGGCGTAGAGGCCGCCCATGCCGCAGCGAAAATCGGCGCCAAAACCTGCCTTATTACCATCGACAAAAATAAAATAGCCACGATGAGCTGCAATCCGGCTATCGGAGGAATTGCGAAAGGACAGATTGCACGCGAAATCGACGCACTGGGAGGATTGATGGGCCTGGCGACGGACGCAACGGGAATTCAATTCAGAATGCTCAACCGCTCAAAAGGCCCCGCGGTACAATCACCGCGAGCACAGACTGACAAGTACAAATATCAGCAGTTTATGATAAAAGCGCTGCAGCAAACGCCGAACCTGACTATCATCGAGCAAATGGTCACCGACATCATTGTCAAAGATGGGTGCGCCACAGGGGTACGATGCAAAGATGGCTGGACGTGCAGCGCAAAAGTGGTGGTCGTCGCGACAGGGACGTTTCTTCGCGGGCTTATGCACATCGGCCCAGAACAATTCGAGGGCGGCAGACGCGGCGAGCCAGCGGCTGTTGAGCTTTCGGCATGCCTGCAGCGATTGGGACTGGTCGTTAAGCGATTGAAAACGGGGACACCCTCCCGATTAGATGCCCGGACGATTGATTATGAAAAGTTAGAAGTTCAACAGGGCGATAAAGAGCCGGTGCCTTTTTCGTTTATGAATGATAGAATTGACCGGCCGCAAATACCCTGCTGGATTACTTATACCGACGAGAAGATTCATAAGTTGATTCGCGACAACCTCGACCGTGCGCCGCTCTATACAGGCCAGATAAAATCGACAGGCCCGCGATACTGCCCAAGCATCGAAACCAAAATTGTCCGCTTTTCAGACAAGACACGGCATCAGGTGTTTTTGGAGCCGGAGGAACAGGAACAAAAAGTCATTTACTGCAATGGCATAAGCACGTCGCTGCCGCAGGATATCCAAGATGAAATGATAAAAAATTTGCCTGGCTGTGAGAATGCGAAGATTGTGCATTACGGCTATGCGATTGAGTATGATTACTGTCCGCCGACTCAGCTAAAAAGCAGCCTCGAAACCAAAAGAATATCGGGGCTTTTCCTGGCGGGTCAAATTAACGGCACCAGTGGATACGAGGAAGCCGCCGGCCAGGGTATCATCGCCGGCATCAACGCTGCCAGAAATTGCTCAGAGCGTTGAGCCAATCGTCCTCGGCAGAGACCAGGCGTATATCGGCGTAATGATTGACGACCTTTTGACAAAGGACATCGACGAGCCTTATCGAATGTTCACTTCCAGAGCGGAATTTCGCCTGTTGTTGAGAGCCGATAATGCGGACCGCAGACTGACTCAAACCGGCAAATTGGTGGGGCTCGTGGATGTAAAGCGGTGGAAGCGATTTGAAAAAAAATTGGCTTGCATCGATAAGCTCAAAAATTATCTCCAGAGTACATACTCGAACGGCTTGAGTTTGTGGGAACAACTTCGGCAGCCAATGAATCCACTTGCCAAGACACTTAAAGAGAAGCCAAACGTCCGTGCTATGGATGTCAGTAACGAAACACTGGAGACAGTAATAGTCGACGCAAAATACGAGGGCTACTTGACGAAACAAGAGCGTCTTGTAAAGAGTATGGGCGGTTTAGAAAAAGTGAAACTATCGGTTGAGCTGGACTATAATGAGATTACGCACCTTCGGGCCGAAGCAAAAGAGAAGCTGTCAGCTTTCAAGCCTGGTACGCTGGGGCAGGCGAGCCGAATAGGTGGCATAACTCCTGCGGACATTACTGTGATACAGGTACACCTGAAGAAATATTCTCGAACGCCAATAAGCAGCACAAATAACTCGAAACGCAAGCTATGATGAAACTGTCAGACAATATTTACAACAAAGAGGTTGGGCGGGATGAGCCGAAATTTAAGCTGTGGCGGTCAGCAGGGTTGCTCCTTACGTACAAATGCAATTGCAGCTGCGAATTTTGCTATTACAACTGTGGTCCCCAACAAAATGGGCTAATGCCTGTTGATACCGCAATCAGTGCCTGGCAATCGTTGAAAGCTCTGGCTGGGAATACTGCGAAGGTACACATTACCGGTGGTGAGCCTTTCCTCTACTGGGACCATCTTAAAGAAATCCTGCAACAGGCAAAGAAACATAATCTTGGCGAAGTTAATATGATAGAAACAAATGGTTTTTGGGCCTCTGATGAAGGATTAATAAGACAACGGTTAGAAACTCTTGACAAGCTGGGAATGTATAGACTCAAAATAAGCACCGACCCATTTCACCAGAAATATGTTGATATAGAACCCGTTCGGCTATTAGCAGACATAGCATTGGATATCTTAGGGCCTGCTCGTGTGTTAGTCCGATGGAGAAAGTATTTAGAAAACCCTATCAAAATGAAAGAACTTTCAAACGAGAAACTGAAACAACAGTATATCAGGGCTGTAAATGACTATCCCTGTCGATTCACCGGCCGAGCCGCTGGAGAATTAGCTAAACTGGGTGCATCAATAACAACGGAGTCCTTGGCCTGTATGAACTGCAAAACGGATTTTCTCGCTGCAAAGGGTGTTCATATCGACCCGTTTGGTAATATT
Source organism: uncultured Phycisphaerales bacterium (assembly GCA_963760535.1). Taxonomy (GTDB): domain Bacteria; phylum Planctomycetota; class Phycisphaerae; order Sedimentisphaerales; family Anaerobacaceae; genus CAVXEF01. Next base: position 3,251 of record CAVXEF010000003.1, on the reverse strand, counting down.
TTTAGCGGAACCTGCAGCGGCATAATTGTTGGCAATGTAATTCACAGCCGTTAGATGAATATATGGCAGAACTGGCAGCCGGCCAATGACAGAGTGATTGATTGACATTGTTTCGGTCTCGGACCTGTCGGATTATTGGATGAGGCGGTGAATCTGGGTTATAAGCCGACCGAACGTTACGCAGGAAAGTGCCATCTTTGCACATGCATCCGCCAATTCTTCTTTGACAAAGGTCTTCACAAATCCACAATAGGCCCCGCTGAATGCTATCTGTAAAGCGGTGTTAGCGGTGGCGGGCCATCCGCCTGGACTCCGCCGAGCCGCGGCCGGGACCGCCTGGGCCCATCATCGGGCCTTGTATGCCGCGCTGCTGCATACGATTAAACAGGTCTCGGCGGAACTGCATCATTCTCACCCTCGTATCGGCACTAAACCTTTCCGACCTCGCTCTCATTCTTTCAGGATTTATCCGCGGCCGCTGTCTGCTATTTGCTCCTCGCTGGCCAAATCTCGGCCGGCCATTTGCATCGGGCGGGCCAAATCTCCTGAAGCCATTCCCGTCAGGCGGACGATTAGGGTCTCTTCTTGCGAGAAACTCCGCCCTTCTGGCCTGCATTTCGTCGATTATCTTGTCCAAATACGCCGTGCGCTGGTCTCCTTCGGGCAGTGCAAAATACCCATTTACCTGGGCGGTCATCCTTGCCTGCATCACCTCGCCCATCTGTTCACGAATCTCGCGTCTTGTCTGTTCGTTGGCGTCACGGAACTCATTCGAGTCAAAATACTCTCGAATCTGCCGGGGGCTCATTTTTGAAAAATTGGGCTTGCCTGCCCAATGCACGGCTATCGGGACTGCAACAGCCACGACGGCAGCCAGAACGATGGTTGCAGTCAAAATTGTTTTGCTTTTCTTTGTCATATTCTTAATCCTGGTTTTTGTAATCGCTTACGTGCCAGTCGGCATACAGGTAGTTTACCCCGCCATGCGTGCCGCGTTTTGGGTGAACCGAGTCAAAATCACTCATAACATTTATGTTTTTCTCTTTAACGCCGCTTTGTGCGAGGAATGAGGCGCTTATCGCTGTTCCGCCCAGACCGTTCGTCCATCCCATCGGTGTTTGCCTTCTCCCGTTGTAATAGTAGCTCGTGCCTCCCACCCTTAAATAGTATTTTTGGATGGTATCCGCCTTGCAGATAAAGACCTGCGGGCTTTGCAGCATCGGGCCGAGAAACTGTGTGATTGGGGGGCTGTAATCCGGCGTTTGTTGGGTCTGTGATGTCCCAGGGATAGGCACAGGCCAGCGGCATTATATCGCGGCTGTCGTCGAGGTACGCCCTGAATGCGACGCCTATCTGCCGGAGATTGGATTGACAGGTCGTTCTGTTTGCTACGCTTCTGGCCCTGCCGAGTGCGGGCATTAATATCCCCATTAGAATGGCGATTACGCTGATAACTACAAGCAATTCAATCAGCGTAAAAGCCGTTCGCCGGCGACACACCCTTACGGCTATTTCCGGTAAATGGCGGCACATAAGTTAATGCCCTCAAACTGGCCCAGCTCTTAAAAGCCCTCCATAAGTCGTATAATTATACCACACTGTCGACATTATATATACAGACGGCCTGGAAGGCAAATTTATTGCAAAAAATCAAGCAAACAACCTCTTCTCCTATGAAAAAAATATCTTGGCTTTTAAGCAGTTCTTTTGTATGATTGACTTCGAACGCAAATTACACATTTAGATTATGTGAGGAAATACCAATATGCTGAGTCGCTACCTTTTAGTTATCACTTTAGTATGTGGTGTCGGGCTGGTCCGGGCAGCCGGACAAGAGACGCCCCAACAACAGCAAACAACAGCAGATCGAAACCAACGAAACTTCGGAGCCAAATGAAAAAAGTCCCCAAGCCAAACCCAAAATCAGCTTTGAAAAGTTAGTTCACGATTTCGGCGAGCTGGGTATCAACCAAAAAGGCGAATGTGAATTTCGGTTCAAGAATATCGGCTCGGGACTTCTGAACATAGGCGAAATCAAATCAACCTGCGGCTGCACCGTTCCTACCTTGGCCAAGACACAGTACCAGCCCGGCGAAGACGGCGCTATAAAAATCGATTACAGCGGACAAAACAGTCCCGGCTCCGTAGAAAAAAACATCTACGTCAATACCAACGACCCAGAAAACCCGCAGATTAAGTTGACGATAAAAGCGAATGTAGCCCCTTACATTGAAGTTTCGCCGTCGCAGATGCGGCTTCTCATAGGGAAGGAAAACGCCGCTGCGCCGGATATTACGCTGAAAAGTAAAGATGGCAACTCCTTCGCCATAACAAGCCTTACCTCACCTGATAACATAATCAGTATAGAGTTCGACCCAAATACACAGAAAAGTGAATTTGTTTTGAAACCAAAAGTCGATACCCGGAAACTCAAGGAATATCCGACTGGGTCAATCCAAATCGAACTCGCTCTCCCCAAGCAGCATTCTGTGAACATCCCCTATGAGGTTATCCAGCCGTTCCAGGCCCAGCCCAAGAGGCTGTTGCTGACCAAACTCGAATCGGGCAAATCCCAGACAGGACAAATTCTGATAACAAGCGCCGACGGCAAACCATTCCAGATAAACTCCGTCTCCTCAAAAAAAGGGTTCGCAAAAGTCATTTCTCAACAGCCTCGCAACGAGGGTATCGAACTTACGGTGCAGATAACCGCACCGCCGAAAAAAGACCGTTCACCATACTTCAGTGATGAGCTTGAGATTAAGACAAATAACGGCGAAACCATTACCATCCCCTGTAACGGTCTTTACCGCCGGCCCACCGATGAGAAGTAGCTTTCTTAATCTGCCCTTTTGCGCCGCCTATGTGCATACGGCTAAGCGGGCACAGTTGCAACAAACCGCCCAGCCAGAAATGATTTGTGCAGGCAGGCCGAGTAAATTGTTCAATATCCTCAACATAAAAATTCGCCTAAATTGGAAAGGAAGCAAAAATGTGCAATACGTGCGGATGCCGAGGAACAATGAAAAAGAGCATCAAGAAATCAAAGAAGAGTAAGGGCAAGAAGAAGAAATAGCTGTTGCGGATTTCGGATTTGCGATTTCTTCGCTATTGCAGAGGCCGGATGCGGAACCGGCCGCTACAATGAAGCGGCCCTCGAGGAAACCGAGCCGCCGCTCAAGTCGGATAGGCCGCCCGAGAAACAGTGTTCAGGACCGCCGCTTGCCGTATTCGAGGAACTCCTGACAGGC
>CAVXEF010000002.1:0-12381 GCA_963760535.1 uncultured Phycisphaerales bacterium | reverse complement strand
ATTAAACAGTTCGCAAACTACATCGAAGCCGAATTGGCGAAACAACAACTGGCTGATTTCGGAATTGAGGCCGTTGTAACAGGCGCAAATGCTGCAAACGTGTATTCCATACCTGCTATGGGAAGACCCAGTTTGCACGTTCGCCAAAGCCAGGCTGAAAAGGCGCTGGAGATTTTAGAATCCCACCGAAATCAGGAGAATTAGTTGGCTGATTATAGGGTAAATCTTGAGATATTTGCAGGGCCGATGGACCTGCTGCTATACCTTGTCCGCAAGGAAGAGGTGGATATCTATGACATCCCCATCGCCAAAATAACCGACCAGTACATCTGCTACATCGAGATTCTCAAGAGCCTTGACATTGATTTGGCGGGCGACTTTCTGGTAATGGCGGCGACATTGATGCAAATAAAATCAGCTATGCTGCTGCCGAGAGCCGAACCCGACCAGCTCCAGGCTGACGAACTGGCTGACCCTCGTGCGGAACTTATCCGCCAGCTTCTGGAGTACAAGAAGTTCAAAGATGCCGCCAATCTGCTGAGCGATGCCGCTGAAGATGCGAGTCATCGATTCTGCCGGCCTGCCACCATAATAGAACAGCTTAAACCAAACGCTGAGCCTGCGGTCGACATCGAACAGGTCAGCGTATGGGACCTGCTGGAGGCCTTCGACTCAATTATGAAGGCTACCAGTTTAAATATCGATATAAGCCATATTACCGACGACACCCCCATCGACCTGTATCAGATAGAGGTCCTGCACCGGCTGCAAACCGAAGGCGTGATAAGATTCGAACGAATCTTCGAATCCAGCGCAAATCGAGTGGTAATGGTCGGACTATTTTTGGCGATTCTTGAACTTGTCCGGGAAAAACTGGTGGCAGTTGAACAGTCGGGGCCCTCCGACCAGCTCTATCTGCGGGCATTGACCGATGAGCCGGCTGAACAGGCCGTCCGAAAAGCAATCATTGCCTCCGCTGAAGTCGATAGTAAGCAGGCTGCCCAAACCCGACAACAAGAGCAGCCCCCTGTGCCGATTGCCGAGCTGCCGGCCGAGAAAAGGACAAAACCTTCGCCCCAGGAACAGGAAAAACAAAGAATAGAATCCACTGCAGGTAATGAACAGGAAAATACAAATTCGGGTTTGACATAGGGGGGTCTCATAGATAGAATGCCTTCGGCTTTCTACTGCCGATTTGGAAAGGATTAGGCAATGGCGGGTAATGTAATCGAACTAACCGATGCTTCCTTCGACGAGGTCGTTCACAACTCTGATATACCGGTACTGGTGGATTTCTGGGCGCCGTGGTGCGGACCATGCAAGATGCTGGCGCCTATCATTGAGGAAATTGCGAATGAATACGCAGATAAAGCAAAAATCTGCAAACTCAATACCGACGAGGCCCGCGACAGCGCTATCGAGTTCGGGATAAACGCAATACCAACAACTATCCTGTTCAAAGACGGTCAAATACACAAACAATGGGTCGGCTTAACCAGCAAAAAAGACCTCTCTGCCGCCATCAACAAATTACTCTGACCGCCGACTTAATTTTGGTATTAACTGCTCTACCAGCCCCCCGGCTGAAGCAAATCACTGACAGGCTCGTTCCACCATTTGGGGTCTCTGAAATAGTGCCTTAGCATCATAGCGGCTGTAACGCCGTCGGCGACGGCTGTTGCCAGCTGCATGGCTGCGCCTATCCGGCAGTCACCCGCTACGAACACACCCCGAACACTTGTCCGAAGATAGGCACAGTCGCACTTGATGAATCCGTTGTCAGTCAACTCCACAAAACCCTTCAGGAAATCGGTGTTCGGCACCACACCAATAAATATAAATATGCCGTCGCAGGGATAAGCCTGCTCCCGGCCGGTTTTAAGATTCTTGAGTATAACGGACTGAACCCTGTCTTTGCCCTGTATAGCGGTTGCCACAGTATTGTACTTTATAGTCAGGTTTGAATTGTGCTCATTGACTTTTTCCAAAAGCTCTTCCACCACCACTTTTGTCGCTCTGAATTCATCCCTGCGGTGTATCAGCGTAACTTTGTCGGCATACTTTGCCAGGTGCAGCGTTTCTTCGAGAGCGGTATTGCCGCCGCCAACAGAAACAACGCGCTTACCCTTAAAAAACGGCGCATCACAGGTTCCACAATAGCTGACGCCGGCGCCGGCACTGCGGAATTCTTCCTCGCCGGGGATGCCGAGTTTCCGGTAGCTGCTTCCCGGCGCGAGAATAACAGCCCTTGCGATATACTGCTCGACATCACAGAAAACAGCAATACTGCCGTCGCGGCGTTTCTGAAGTTTTGTGACCTCGGAGCCGGTTTTTATTTCCGCGCCGAAACTGGCGACCTGCTTTTTCATTTTTTCAATCAGGCCCGGGCCGTCGATTCGCTCAATGCCGGGGTAGTTTTCGATTTTGTCTGTGGTACTGATTTGGCCGCCGGGTGAGAACTTTTCGAGTATCAATGTTTTGAACCTGTCACGGGAGGCATAAAGACCGGCTCCAAGCCCGGCGGGTCCGGCACCAACCACAATACAGTCGTAACTCTCGGACATAACGCAAGCTCCCTTTCCAAAGTTTGGAATTGAAATTTCCCCAACAGCTGCGTTTCACTATTACACCGATAGCATAATCCCACCAACGCGCCAAGCCCATTTTTTTGAATGTTTGCCCTTGACGAAATGGTATTTTAATTGATAATTGACCGCTGCGGCGTGTGAGTGATAATACATACGCCGGCAGAGACTTAACGACTCGCGGCTTTCAGCAGCGGGTTGTGCGGTGTTTTCAAGTCACTAAAGTATTTTGCGTTGGTTGAAAGGAGGCCATTATGGCAAGAACAATTCTGACCGTAATACTTATAGTTTCCCTGCAGGCGTTGATAGTCGGCTGCGAGGGCCCCAACAGCGGGCAAGGCCGAGTTGTACCCCAGGGCGAAAAGAAATTGCTCGCACCCGCTCCCGTAATCCAGACCCAGACGCCAGCCGAAACCGACATCATCGAACAGGTTGTGACCAACCGCGAGGCATACCGCCGAACTCTTAAGGAGCTCGTAGACCATTACACCAATACCGGCAACGATATGAAACTGGCCTGGGCCGAAAAAGAACTCAAATCGCTCGACAAAACGCGACAATATCACTATATCATTGAGGCGAGTGTCGCCGGACCAAACCTCAAACCCACAGCCTCCATCGAGATGGCGAATTATATGTATGACGATGCAGTGCGACGAGAAAAGTTGGCAAAAAGATTCATTATCATTATCGACGACGACCAGCTTCGGGTGGCACTGGGGAAATACAATGAAGTAATAAAAAGATATCCCACAAGTGACAAGATAGACGACGCTGCATTCAGGGCCGCCGGCATCTATGAATATTTCAAGGATTATGCGATTGCACTACTGTACTACGAGAGGACGTGGCAATGGGACCCGCAGACGCCGTACCTGGCTGAGTTCAAGGCAGCGTGTATTCTTGACCTGCAACTGTCACGCAGAGATGAAGCCCTCGAACTTTATCAAAAGGCCATCGCAAAAGGCGGTCTGACCAAGGACGAGAAAAAATTTGTCGAAGAACGAATTGCGATACTAAGAAAAGCGAACAGAGCAAATAGCAGATAAAATTTACAAAACTTCGCGAAAAAATTCCTTAGATAAGGTTTCGGGTCTGGCTAAACGTCAGACCCGTTTTTTTATACGCCACAGGCGTACAAGTATGAAGGATGTTGACAAGATTTGAGAAAAACATAGCCGGCTTTGCGAAAAAAAATGGGCTATTTTGCTCCGGAGACAAAATTCTGCTGGCTGTTTCCGGCGGAGCGGACTCAATCGCCCTTCTGCATACGATGCAGACGCTAAAAGCCGAAGGGCTTTTCGAGGGTGATTTTGTCTGCGCCCATATAAACCATCAGCTAAGAGGTGCGGAAGCCGACGAAGACGAAGAATTTGTTATCGAAGAAACACGACGCCTAAATATACCGATAGAGACACGACGAATCGAGACCAGCAGTTTTGCCCGTGAAAATAAACTGTCAATTGAAACGGCAGCCCGGCAGCTACGGCTGAAAAGTCTAATCGATATCGCAAAGGCCAACAACTGCAACTGTATAGCGACAGGCCATCAAAAAAACGACAACGCTGAAACCATTCTGCAGCGGCTGGCCCGCGGGACAGGCTTTCGCGGACTCGGCGGGATTTGGCCCAGGCGACTTTTCGCCGAGAACATCTGTTTCGTAAGACCACTGCTGTGCGTCAGCAGAGACGAAATTCTTCAGTATCTAAATAAGCGGAACCTGAAATGGCGCGTCGACCACACAAACTATCAGTGCACCTACAGGCGCAACTTCATCCGACACCGGCTGATGCCGGTCCTGCAACAGGAATGCAAAGATAGTATCATCGAACAATTATTCCGCCTATCACAATCAGCCAGGCGATTTCATAATTCGGTCTGCAAAGTAACAGAAAAAGTCTGGCCGAAACTTGCCGACTGCACCGGCGACAAAATAAAATTCAACCTGGAAATTTTTTCGAATCAGCCGGAGCCGGTAAAAATTGAGCTTGTCCGCAAAGGTCTAATCTCACTCGGCAGCAAAGAAAGAAATCTAACCCAGCAACATTACGAAAAGATACTGCGATTAGCAAAGCAGAATGTCAGCGGCAAAAAACTCGAACTTCCCTGTCGGATTTACAGCCTGGCATGAATACGGGACATTGATTTTTGAGCATCCTGAAAGAAAAAGCCCAACTGCCGAGCACATCAACGAACCTGTCAGACTGAAAATCCCGGGAAAGACAAGATTCGGCAACTGCGTTATAGAGGCGACTGTCACCGAGACCAATGGCGCTGATATCGAAAAATTCAGAGCGGAGAAGAATAAATCCATCGAACGATTCGATTTTGATAAGCTGAAATTTCCTCTGGCAATTCGTTCTCGAAATGCAGGCGACAGATTCCGGCCGCTGGGACTTGCAGGCGAAAAAAAACTCGGCAAATTTGTAACGGCTGCAAAAATACCACACCAACTGCGCCAAAAAATGCTCGTTATCGCCGACAGTGAAAAAATAATATGGCTCTGGCCTGTCAGAATAAGCGAAAAGGCAAAGATTACCAGCGAAACTCAAAGGATACTTCAACTGCAAATCTTATCAACAGAACCTTGACAAGCCGGCCGCTTGTGAATAAAGTAACTGACCTGCTTATCGTTAAGTCGTCATCGAATAAACAAAGCCCTATTGTAGGTACCGAAAGGAAGGAGAATTACAGATGGCAACAAAGGTTGGAATTAACGGATTCGGACGAATCGGCAGATTAGCGCTGCGGGTCATGGCAAAGCAGCCAAAACGGTTTCAGGTTATGGCAATCAACGACTTGTTTGACGCGGATATGCTGGCCTATATGTTCAAGTATGACTCCACCCAGGGCAAATACGAGGGCAAAGTAGAGGTCAAAGGCAGTGCTATCATGGTCGATGGCCGTGAAATACCAATTCTTAATGAAAAAGACCCATCCAAGCTGCCGTGGGGCAAAATGGGCGTGGATGTAGTGCTCGAATCCACAGGCAAGTTCACAAGCCGGGCCGCTGAAGGCAAGGCCGGCTATGATACTCACCTTCAGGCAGGCGCCAGAAGAGTGCTGCTATCGGCCCCTGCCAAAGACAAACCCGATGCAACGATTGTATTGGGCGTCAATGATGACCAGCTCAAGGCCAGTATGAAGTGTATCTCCAACGCATCCTGCACGACCAATTCGCTGGCTCCGGTCTGCAAGGTGCTGCATGAAAAAATTGGTATCGTCAAAGGACTGATGACAACCATTCACGCTTACACCAATGACCAGGCAATTCTGGACATGCCGTACAAGGACAAACGCCGCGGACGTGCCGCAGCCCTCAACACCGTACCCTCAACCACAGGCGCCGCCAAAGCTCTGGGTGAGGTAATACCTGCATTGAAAGGCAAACTCCACGGCTACGCACTGCGAGTACCGGTGCCGGACGGCTCGATTACGGATTTGACATTCCTTGCCGCCCGCAAGACTACCGTTGAAGAAATAAACGATGCGATAAAGCGCTGCCGCCGAAGGTCCGATGAAAGGCATCATTGAGTATAACAATGAGCCAATCGTCAGCAGCGACGTTATCGGCAACCCCGCCAGCTCGATATTTGATGCTACCAATACTATGGTATTAGATGGCGATATGGTCAAGGTAACTATGTGGTATGACAACGAATGGGGTTATTCCTGCAGAAGCGCAGACCTCATCGAAAGATTGGCCAGGCTGTAAAAAGGCCGGCAGGATACATACAAACCACAATGAAAGTGAAGGAACTATTATGGCCAAGAAAACGGTTGCGGATATAAACGTAAAAGGGAAAAAAGTTCTGATGCGGGTCGATTTCAATGTGCCGCTGGATGATAACTGCAACATCACCAGCGACACCAGAATCGTTGCGGCGCTGCCCACGATAAAAACTATCCTCGATAAGGGCGGTTCGGTTATCCTGATGAGCCATCTCGGCAGACCCGACGGCGAAAAAATCGCAAAATACTCACTCGCACCTGTCGCAAAAAAATTGGGCGAACTGCTGAAAAAAAACGTCATCTTTACAAATGACTGCATCGGACCGGAAGTAAAGAAAAAAGCAGCAGCACTCAAACCCGGTGATTGTTTACTGCTCGAAAACGTCCGATTCCACAAAGAAGAAGAAATAAAAGATAAAAACGCAAAAGAAGACCCCGCCCTGCGAAAAGCTAAAGACATCTTCGCAAAACAATTGGCAGAATTAGGCGATGTCTATGTCGATGACGCATTCGGAACCGCCCACCGCGATAACGCTTCGATGTACACTGTGCCGGATATGATGAAGGGAAAAGACCGAGTTATCGGCTTTCTGGTTGAAAAAGAACTCAAATTTCTGGACGACGCCTTGAATAAACCTAAAAAACCGTTCGTGGCCATCTTGGGTGGAGCAAAGGTATCCGATAAATTAAAAGTTATCGAAAACCTTATGAAAAAGGTTGACCGTATCCTTATCGGCGGAGCTATGGCATATACTTTCTTCAAGGCCAAGGGACTGACCGTCGGAAACAGCCTTTGCGAAAATGACTTCGTCGATAAGGCAAAAGAACTTATGGCCGCGGCTCAAAAAGGCGGATGCGAACTGGTGCTGCCGGTTGATACTGTCATCACACAAGAACTTAAGGCAAATGCGGCAAATAAGGTCGTTGCGGGCAATATCCCGGCCGGCTGGCAGGGAGTCGATATCGGGCCTGAAACCATAAAACTGTTCGTCCAAAAACTTGCCGGCGTCAAGACCGTTGTCTGGAATGGTCCTATGGGCGTGTTCGAGATGCCGCCGTTCGACGCCGGCACAAAAGCTGTGGCTGAAGCAGTAGCAAAGGCAACCGATAACGGAGCAATAAGCGTTATCGGAGGCGGCGACAGCGCAAGTGCCATCAAGAAACTCGGCCTTTCAAAACGCGTCAGCCATATCTCCACCGGCGGCGGAGCGTCACTTGAATTTCTCGAAGGCAAAAAATTCAAGTGCATCGAAATCCTCGATGAAAAATAAAACCTTAAACGGATAAATCAAAAAACCAATGCCATACCAACTACCTAAAGCAGGGACGATAGAAATCGTGCCGTCGATATTAAGCGCTGATTTTGCGAGGTTAGCCGACGAGATAGCCGAGATTGAATCAGCGGGCGTAAATATGGTGCACCTTGATGTAATGGATGGTCACTTTGTGCCGAATATTACAATCGGGCCGCCGGTGGTTGCCAAACTGCGGAAGGTAAGCAAGCTGTTTTTCGACGCCCATCTGATGATAAGCGAGCCGGCTAAATACGCCGGGGCATTCGCCGAGGCTGGTGCCAACCACATAACATTTCACATCGAAGTTGCCGACGAGCCGGAAAAACTCATCGACCAACTACACAATCTCGGATGTACCGCAGGTATATGTATAAATCCGGAAACACCCGTCAAAGCGCTGGAAAAGGTTGCCCCGCTGTGCGATATGGTTCTGGTAATGACCGTTCGTCCGGGTTTCGGCGCCCAGCAGTTTATGCCGGAAGCGGCGAAAAAAATTATTCAGGTCAGAAAAATTGTCGGCACTGAAATTCGTGTTGAAGTTGACGGCGGCATAGACCCTCAAACCGCGCCAATCGTAGTTTCATACGGCGCAGACACCCTCGTAGCAGGTAACGCTATATTTTCAAAACCCGACCGTCTGGCCGCAATCAACGCCATTCGTAATGCCTGTCCGGCTACGCACAGCGCTTCGCCGTGACAAGCCGATAATTATCTCTGGAAAACCGTCCCTATCTTTGATAAAATCACTCGGCGACCTGCCGATATAATTGTTATGCCTATTATGGCAAAAGAAACAAAATCTAAATGGAACGGCTTTTCGTTCGCGAGCGAAAAGAGATGCCCGACGGGCTGTGGACGCGGTGTCCAGCGTGCGAGCAGATGCTCTACAAAAGCGCGGTCGAAAATGCCCTCAACGTCTGCCCTGAATGCGACCACCATTTTCGCATCGACGCCGAGACCCGAATCAGATACCTCGCCGATGAAGACTCATTCCAGGAAGTATTAAGCGATTTGACTACCAGCGACCCGCTAGGCTTTAAGTTCAAAGACACGAGCTATAAACAGCGAATCAAGGCTGATGAGAAAAAAAGCAGCGCCAAAGAGGCTATGCGAATCGGAAAGGCCTTCATCAAAGGCAGGCCTATCATGCTGGCGGTGATGGAGCCGAACTTCCTGATGGGCTCTATGGGTTTTGTGGTCGGCGAAAAACTCTGTGCAGCGGTCGATATGGCAATGGCTGAATTACTGCCATTAGCGGTGGTCAGCTGCTCCGGCGGAGCAAGGATGCACGAAGGCGTCGTTTCGCTGGGGCAAATGGCCAAAACTTCTGCCGCATTAGCCAAATTCGACGAGGCCGGCGGACTTTTCATATCGGTCCTGACCGACCCAACCACCGGCGGAGTGACGGCGAGCTTTGCGATGTTAGGCGACTGCATAATAGCGGAACCCGGCGCATTGATTGGCTTTGCCGGGCCTCGAACCATCGCCGAAACAATTAAAGTGGAACTGCCGGAAGGATTCCAGACAGCCGAGTTTATGCTCGAACACGGCTTCGTCGATGAGATTGTCCACCGAAAAGACCTGCGAAGTGAAATCGCACGGCTCATCGACTACTGCAAAAAGTAGCGTGGCCTGACGAAAACCTGCTTGCACAAATCAACCTATACCTGCCCTTAAACAACTGCGAAAATCGCCCTTTCACTTCTGACCAAATATCCGTATAATCTGTCCCAGGAACTGTTCGGGACAAAATGATGAACTATTTTCGGGATAATGTTGAAAAGGCGGTCGCTTATCAGCCTGGCTTTCAGCCAGCTAAAATCGATGTGGTAAAACTCAACACCAATGAAAATCCCTATTCGCCTTCGCCGGCTGTTATGGAGGCTATCCGCAATATATCCGAAGAACAAATGCGCCGATATCCCGACCCGCAGGGTAGCAAGTTTCGCAAGGCTGCCTCAGAGGTATTCGGTGTCCCCTCAGATTATATAATCTGCTGCAACGGCGGCGATGAGCTGCTGAAGATGGCTTTCTGCGCATTCTGCGATGAAGGCCGGGCCGTCGCATATCCAGTTCCAACGTATTCACTTTATCCGGTACTGGCAAATCTGCAAAACTGCGAGGCGCTCGAAGTTCCATTCGACAGTGAATTTAATCTGCCCGCTGAAAAATTAGCTGCAGCAGGAGCTGCCCTAACCATCGTCTGCAATCCAAACGCGCCGAGCGGGACATTCATACCGAAACAAAACCTCAGCCGGCTTGCAAAAAAACTAAAAGGTATACTGTTGATTGACGAGGCATACATCGATTTTGCAGAAGACAATTGCCTTGAGCTTGTAAAAGATTTCGATAACGTAATTATCCTTCGTTCGATGAGCAAAGGATATTCGCTCGCGGGACTGAGGTTCGGCTTTGGTATTGCAAATGAGAAACTGATAAAAGGTTTGATGAAGGCCAAGGACTCTTACAACGTCGATTCTATTGCAATCGCCGCAGCGACTGCTGCCATACAAGACCAGGACTACTTTAGACAAAACGTAAAAAAAGTAAAAGCTGAACGAACCAGACTAACCCGGCAGCTAAGAGACCTCGGCTTCGACGTCCCGGACAGCAGCGCAAACTTTGTCCTGGCAAAATGCAAAAAAACCAAAGCGGCTGAAATCTACGAAAGGTTGATTGAGCAAAAAATCTACGTAAGATACTTCGATTATCCTAACCTAAATGATAAACTTAGAATCACCGTTGGAACGAGCGAACAAAACGATAAACTGCTCTCGGCTTTGAAAAAAATCCTATCAAAGTAAGGACATCGCTATGAAACAAAGGACTGCCAAAATCCAGAGAAAAACCAAAGAAACCGATGTTACAGTCAGGCTTAATCTCGACGGTGTCGGCAAATACGAAATCGACACCCGGTTAGGTTTTTTAGATCATATGCTCACGCACCTGAGCAAGCACAGCAAAATCGACCTGACAGTAAAAGCCAAAGGCGACCTCGAAACGGACGCACATCATACCGTCGAAGATATAGCGATATGCCTCGGCCAGGCGCTGGTCGAGGCGCTCGGTGATAAAAAAGGCATCGCCAGGTACGGGCACAGCTCCGTTCCGATGGAAGAGACAATCGCAAATGTCTCGGTGGACCTGTCCGGCCGGCCGAGTTGCGTATATAACGTCGACTACCACACCGACAAAATCGGCGACTTCGACGTCCAGTGCATCGAAGAAATGGTACGCAGCTTCTCCAATACGGGAAGGTTTAATCTGCATATAAACGTGCCGTACGGAACAAACAGTCATCATATAGCTGAGGCGATTTTCAAAGGACTCGGACAGGCTCTCGGCACAGCGGTAAAAATCATCGGAACCGACATTCCGAGTACAAAGGGCACACTGTGATTGAAGAGCACGACCACGAATATCGAACTGGCATCGGCACCGATATCCATATCGTTGCTGAGGGCAGGAAGCTGATGTTAGGCGGAATCCACGTACCCAACGCTGACGGCTTATTCGGCCACAGCGACGGCGATGTCGCGCTGCACGCAATCATCGACGCGCTGCTCGGCGCAGCAGCTATGGGCGATATAGGCTCATTATTTCCTGACACCGACCCGAAATTCAAGGATGCCGACAGCAAAGAACTCTTACGCGATGTAAAGCAGCGCATCGAAGACCAGCGCTGGCAGATTGTCAATATCGACCTGACAATACACGCTGAAGAGCCGAAACTGGGACCGCTCAAAACACAAATGAAAAGGACCATTGCGAGTCTTTTGGGAATCGACTTTAACGCGGTCAATGTCAAGGCGAAAACAAACGAAGGACTCGGCGAAATAGGCGCCGGCGAAGCAATCGCCGCAACCGCAATAGCAATGGTAAAAAGAAAATTCAAAAGAACACTGTGATATCACTGAAGGCGTCTGTTGATGGGATTAAAGCTCTATAACAGTCTGACGAGAAAAAAAGAGGAGTTCAAGCCTCTGAAGAAAAGCAGGGTCGGAATCTACGTTTGCGGGCCGACGGTATATGGGCACGCTCATCTGGGACACGCCAAAAGTTACGTGAGTTTTGATGTGCTTGTGAGATATCTGCGGTATCTGGGATATGGCGTAACTTATGTGCAGAACATCACTGACGTAGGCCATCTGACCGACGACGCCGACGAAGGCGAGGACAAGATTGAAAAAGCAGCGGCGAAAGAAAAAAAACATCCGATGGCACTGGCTGAGGAATACACCCGCAGCTACTTCGAGGATATGGACAGGCTGAACTGCGTTCGCCCCTGTATAAGCCCGCGGGCAAGCGGGCATATCGTTGAGCAGATAGAGCTCGTAAAAAAGCTTTTGGAAAAAGGCTACGCCTACGAGGTGAACGGCTCAGTATATTTCGACATTTCCAAATTCAAAGACTACGGGAAACTATCCGGCAGAAACATCGAAGATATGCAGGCAGGCGCACGCGTGGAGGTCTCACCTGACAAAAAACACCCCGCCGATTTTGCTCTTTGGAAAAGGGCTGAGCCGAACCATATTATGCAGTGGCCAAGTCCGTGGGGGCAGGGTTTTCCCGGCTGGCATTTAGAATGCTCGGTTATGAGCACAAAGTATCTGGGGCAGCCGTTTGATATTCACGGCGGCGGGATAGAAAACCAGTTCCCTCATCACGAATGCGAAATCGCACAGGCTGAAGCCGCCAACGACACCCAGTTCGTTCGATACTGGCTGCACAACAATATGGTTACCGTTGACGGCCAAAAAATGGGCAAG
>CAVXEF010000001.1:0-12010 GCA_963760535.1 uncultured Phycisphaerales bacterium | reverse complement strand
TCTTTTTTTTCAGGCAATGTAAGAACTCTTATGCTAATTCTAAAATTCGGGTTGTCAAACGAATTTTGCCTATTTGAAAAGTTGGTGAATTTAGTCTTTATTTGGGGGTTGACGTGATGTATAGTGGTATTCATGAAGCGCTCCTACAAGAGAAGCTAAGATGCCGGCGAAAAAAGAAAGAATCATCATCTGGGTAGCAATCTGCGTTTCAGTAGTTGGGATTGCGGCGGTAGTGATGTTGGCAGTAAAAGGCCGACAATCCGCTGAAGATACCGACATTGTGTATCACCCGAACTCCGTCACCTGAATCGCTGGTTAAGAGCAGCCGGGAAACTGCCAGGACGGATATTAGACCTGCCGGCAGTGCTAAAGTAACTTTAGAAGATGTTATCAGGACCAGAAGAGGCTGGGATCCGATTTACGAGTCGTGGTATGGCAGGATGTCGCCGGATTTTACGCTGACTGATATCAATGGCACGCAGCACAAATTGAGCGATTACCGCGGCAAAAACGTTATAATTACCTTCTGGGCGACTTGGTGCGGCCCCTGCAGAATAGAAGTGCCGCATCTAATCGCTTTACGAAACCTCATCAGCGAGGATGAGTTGGCGATACTGGCAATATCGTATATAACTACATTCCCGCGGGAAACCGCCGAAAAGGTCAGAAGCTTTGCAAGGCGAAACAAAATTAACTATACGGTTTTTTCCACTGATATGGGCGCAATGCCGGCCCCTTTCAGCCGGATATCCAGCGTTCCTTCTGCCTTTTTTATCAACAAGCAGGGGAAAATAAAGATAGCGACCGAAGGCGTGCTTCCATTAGGTGAAATCAAGGCCATATTACAGGCTGAATAACCGGAAAAACGTTTGGTTTTCACCGAATCTCAAAAATTTGCTGGACAGCATCAGGCGTGGCTGTTAAAATCACGTTTTCGTGAATCAGTAACTTATTGTGCTAAAAAACAAAGGTGATTGATTATGGCACATAAAAAAGGACAAGGTTCTACGCGAAACGGCAGAGACAGCAACGCCCAGTATAGGGGTGTGAAGCTGTTCGGCGGCCAGGAGGTTACGGCTGGCTCGATAATCGTTCGCCAGTGCGGCACGAAGTTTTTCCCAGGCTCAAACGTCGGAATGGGTAAGGACTATACACTGTTTGCCACGGCGGATGGACAAGTGCGGTTCCGCGGCCGAAAAGTCCACGTCGTCTAAGCGATAATAAAAATAGTTGGCAGCAAAAGGATGGTTTTGTACCATCCTTTTTTTATACGCAATACGATATACGCAGGACGCAGTACGAGATATGTTTATCGACGAGGCAGAAATCTACGTTAAGGCGGGTGATGGCGGCAATGGGTGTCTGAGCTTCCGGCGGGAAAAGTACGTCCCCAAAGGCGGGCCGGACGGCGGCGACGGCGGAAAAGGCGGAGACATCTATTTTCGGGCGGTCGAGAATCTCAATACCCTTATGGATTTCACGGGCAAGCATCACTGGTATGCTGAAAACGGAAGCAGCGGCTCAGGCAGCAATAAGCACGGTGCGGACGGCAGTGACCTTATAATAGAAGTTCCGCCCGGAACGTTTATTTACGATAACGATTTGAAGGTGCGTCTGAAGGACCTCAGCGAGGCTGGGATAAAGGTCTGTGTTTGCCGGGGCGGAAAAGGCGGCAAAGGCAATAAGGCCTTTGCGACTCCGACGAACCAGACACCGCGCTGTACCGAGCCAGGCAAAAAAGGGCAGGAAAGAAATATAAGACTTGAGCTTAAACTCATCGCTGATGTCGGACTGATAGGTATGCCAAACGCAGGAAAGAGTACGCTCATTTCGCGATGCTCGGCTGCGAGGCCGAAAATCGCCGATTATCCGTTTACGACGACTGAACCGGTACTCGGAATTGTGGAGTTAAGCGACTTTCGCAGATTCGTTATGGCTGATATCCCGGGGCTAATCGAAGGTTCACATAATGGGGCGGGGCTTGGCATTGAGTTTTTGAGACATATAGAAAGAACCACAATTCTGGCCCATATTCTTGACATAATGCCTGTGGATGGCTCCGACCCAGCGGAAAATTATTACATAATCCGTAATGAGCTGGAGCAGTACAGCAAGGCCTTGGCCCAAAAGTGTGAATTTATCGTCGCCAACAAGATAGACCTCGACCCCGATGGAAAAATAGTGGAAAATTTAAAAAGCAAGCTCAGGAAAACGATTTACCCAATCTCAGCGGTTACCGGAAAAGGGGTAAAAGAGCTGACCGAACTTCTGTGGCAAAAGGTTAAAAGCATCTGAGAAGAATTGTTTCCGAAAAAATGTAAGTGCAGGATATAATGGGAGATACGTGTGGTTTTTGGGCTTGACGCTCTCCAGTAGTTTCGGTATATTGCTTCGCTGTGTAGTTAAATAGAATCATTGTGGAAGATATGTTAGGTGCTATTTAATTTGCGGGAGGATAAAAAAGATGGGTAAGAAACACAAAGGAGAGGACTGGCGGGATGATGAGCCCCGGGAGGATGAGGACGAAAGCCGAACCGACGAACAAGAAGATAAAGATTTCGGCGATAAGGATGAAGAAGAATATGGTGATGAAGACGAGGAAGAAAGAGATGCTTAGGAATCTATTCTTAAAAACTCTAACGCTATAATTCAGCAGACCTACAGTATGTTAGCGATAGGTTAGTTGCCCCCATTTTCCTCGCTCTACATCACCTCGGGTGGCTTTCGCCAGCGCTTAAATTTTCCATTTGGGCTGAAACAGAAATAGGGGAGAGGCGCAGAGGACGGAGGGCAGACGGCAGACTACAAACATAAGACCACAGGCAAAAGACTACGGACGACAGGCGAAATACGAGCGACGAATTATGAACCTAATCGCAATAGATATTGGCAATACGAATATCACAGTTGCCCTTTACTTAAAAGGCGAAGAGCAATTCGTTGAATCCATTCCGGGCGACTCACAGGCCAAGCTGAGAGATTGTTTCAAGACGGCCTGGGAACAAATTCCGGTTCTAAAAAGTTCAAAAGAGAAAAAACGAAACGGCGTCATTGTTGCCAGCAGTGTGAAACCGGCCTGGGCTGAGCGTATCGCGGAAATCGTAAAGGATACTCTCGGCGAGAAGATACTGCTGGTCGGTAAAGACATACCGTTTCCCATCAATTTGTCGGTGGAAGAATTATGCAAAGTAGGTGCGGACAGAGTGGTCGCGGCGGCGGCAGCTTACGCAGTCGTTGAAAAAGCTGTTGTAGTGGCTGATTTCGGCACCGCTGTTACAATCGACCTTGTGGATGACAGGGGTGTGTTTTGCGGCGGAGTGATTTTTCCCGGCTTTGAAATGAGCGCAAATGCCCTGCATAATGATACAGCACAACTGCCGAGAGTCGAGGTCAGCAAACCGAATCTGCCGTTCGGCAAAAATACCACTGATGCCATAAATTGCGGCCTGTACTATTCGGCGGTCAGTACTCTGCAGGAGGTAATCAGACGTTACGCTGAAAAAATCGGTACCTGGCCGCAGACTGTTATTACCGGTGCGGGTGCGAAAGTCATAAAAGACGATTGCGATTTTATCGATTCGTATGTGCCGAACCTCGTCGTCAAGGGCATCGCTTTGGCGTATCAAAAATTTGTCGAATCGAAGAAGTAGTATTTCCCACTAATTTAATGGTCATTGATAAGATACCAAAGGTATTTTTCAGTGCTTGGTTGTGGGTGGCGATTGCCGCCGGTCTTATTGTCATCCATTACTTCTTCGGCAAGCCTCCACCATCCAAGAAAATCGTCTTCTTTGAAAAACACAAGCGAACAATCGCTCGCACCATGGACATCTTTTTAATTCTTGTGATACTTTTCGTATGGTTGTTTCTGACATATAAGGCTATACCCCGGGGCGTAAAACCTATGCTCAAAGGCACGCATATACCTACCAGCGAACTGGCCGCAGACTCAGTTGCTCTTTTCGCAATAGGCGCCACGGCATTATCAGGTTGGTCAGGTGTCTTGATAGGCTGTCTTTCCGTGTTCCAGTCGAACCTCACCAGACGCAAAAGACTGATTCTGGCAGTTGTGTCGGCCTTGCCTGTTGGTTTCACAATACTGGCTGTGCTCGCGGCTCGATTCGATAAACCAGAGGCAATATGGCCAATGGTAAAGATGTGCCTTGGGTCTCTGGAACTTTGTTGGCTATTCAATGGACCTGCAATTGTCGCCGGTCAGCACTTATTCCGGGTCGTGTGGCTACTGATGAAGAAATTAAAGCTCGCATCCGGCGAATTCCCTCAGTAGGGTGTATAGCAGATGAGTCTTTTTGCTGCGGTAATGACAGGCAAAGGCGTTGGCGCAATAGCGACTATTCAAATCTTTGGTGAATCGGCGCAGAAGCTTCTGGAAAAGATATTTGTTCCTGCTCGTCTTGGCGAAGGCGCAAGCCGGAGTCAGATCTGGAAAAGGCCGGCGGAATTCAAGACCGGTAAAATTCTCTTAGGCACAATTGTTGATGGTAGCGAGACCATCGACCAGGTTACAATCGGCTGCGAAGACAAAAATATCTACGCAATAAATTGTCACGGCAATCCGCTTATCGTCGCAGTTATTATGCGGCTGCTCAGCCGAGAAGGGGTAACGCCGCTGGATGCCGAGGAGCTTTTAGCCAAAATTTTATCGACGCGGCAGGGCACCACCGCGATAGAAATCGAGGCTAAACTGGCCCGGTTAAAGGCCAAGACACTTGTCGGGGCCAAAATAATCGCCAATCAAGTCCAGGCAGGCTTAAGTCAGTGGCTGCATAATATCGGCACAGCATCGCTTGGTGAAATTAAAGCGCAGGCCAGTGAGATTCTCGAAAGAAGTCAGACGGCGAAGCTGATTATCTACGGAGCGAGGGCTGTTATAGCAGGGCCGCCAAATTCCGGTAAGAGCACGTTATTAAATTGT
The DNA here is from genome assembly GCA_963760535.1 of uncultured Phycisphaerales bacterium. Classification (GTDB taxonomy): domain Bacteria; phylum Planctomycetota; class Phycisphaerae; order Sedimentisphaerales; family Anaerobacaceae; genus CAVXEF01. The sequence goes on along the minus strand of CAVXEF010000001.1, from coordinate 7,074 downwards.
CTTGCCGGCCGACAGAAGGCAATCGTTACCGATATTAAAGGCACAACCCGCGACTGGGTCAGTGCCGAGTGCCGAATCGGCCCGCTTTCAGTTGAGATAATCGACACCGCTGGTCTGGATGAAGAGTTTGGCGAAAAAGCCGGCGTTATCGAAAAGGCGTCTCAGGAAAAAGCTATTCAGCTTTTGGAAGAAGCTGACCTCGTGCTGCTTGTTCTGGACAGCAGCCAGCCGGCGGCGCAACCTGGGCAACGGCTGATTGAGAAAATCGCTGGCAAAAAAGTTCTGACGGTATCTGAATAAGTCCGACCTGCCCAGCCAGATTCGATGCAGGACAACTTCCTGAGAATTTTAGCCAAGGACGGTAAAAATAAGTGCAAAGTTAGGCACGGGGATTGATGAGCTAATCGAAAAGATGCAACAGCTTTTAGGCGTCGCTGAGTTTGACGTTTCCGGCAGCGTTTGTTTCACGATGCGACAGCAAAAACTACTCGAACAGCTAAAAAACACTGAGTCGAAGGCACAGGCGAGTTCAATCGCAGGGGAGCTGTTAAAGGGAAAGGTCAGATGAAGTAGGCTGGCGATTTCTTTGCCGGCCGTGTATCCCGCTCCGGCTCGACGAGCCTCCGCCGAGACGATTAGTCGGTAGGCTCTTATCAGTTCTGCTACGCTCCAGGCTTGGGCGATACAGCCTTTAGGTTTGTGGGGCGGGTCGCCGTCAAATATCTCACAGACCTGTCCGAGGCAGCCATCGTTAGTTCCGCCGCAGGCGGACTGCATCAATGGCTCGATAAACTCGGCGGCTTGGCCTTTGCTTTTTCTGCTGAAGCCGTTGACCTTCAGATACGCCTCCACGAACGGTCCAATCAGGTACGGCCAAACTGTACCCTGATGATAAGCCTCGTCTCGCTGCTGTTGCGGGCCGGTGTAGATGCCTTTGTAACGGCTGTCGCTCGGCGCTAATGTCCGCAGGCCGTAGGGTGTCAGCAGGTTTCGCTGAATGGTATCTACTACCGAGGCCTGCTGCTGAGGCGTCAGCGGCGAAAACGGCAGTGACACGGCAAATATCTGGTTCGGCCGAAGCGTCGCATCAATTGTGCCGTCCGGCAAAATGCAGTCGTTAAGATAGCCTGTGCTTTCGTTCCAGAACAGCCGACGGAAACTGTCCCTGACTTTGTCGGCCATATTTTCGTATTGCGTATTGCGTACTGCGTACTGCGTACCCTTTTTCTTATGGTGTGACGAATAGAATTGGGCAAGCAAAGAAAGGCTGTTATACCATAGTGCGTTGATTTCAACGGTTTTTCCATATCTGGGGGTGAAGGCGACGCCGTTATATTTTGTGTCCATCCACGTTAGCTGGGTTTCACTGTCGCCGGCAGTTATAAGTCCGTCGGCGTCGGCACGGATACCGAATCGCGTGCCTTTGTGGTAAGAATCTATGATAGAACGGATAGTCGGCAGAAGCCGCTGCTCAAAGGTTTTCAGGTCGCCGGTGACATCTAAATATCTGAATGCGGCATTGATGAACCATAGTGAGGCATCGATGCTGTTGAAGTGCGCGGTATTAGTATAATCATCGAAGCGATTTGGAATCATACCGTCATCTGCAGCTTTGGCGAAGGTGGTTAAAACCGATTTTGCCTCATCGAATCTTCCTGTTTCAAGCAAAAGGCCCGGCAGAGCTATAAAGGCGTCCCTGCCCCAGTCTGCAAACCACGGGAAGCCGGCCAAAATCGTCGCTCGTCGCTCGTGGCTCGTCGCTCGGTTGACCGGAGTACGCATTGCGATAAACTGGTCAGCTGCGAGACAGAGAGTTCTAAATTTCCTGTCCCTTGTTCTTGCGGCAGCAATTATATCCTTCCGATGCCGGAGCAAATCCTCAATCGATTGGCGAATATCGAATTTCGAATCTTGAATTTCGAAGTTCTGAGCTCGTTGGAGATTTGCCCAGAATATGACTTTGGTTGGTGAATCAATCCGGCATTTGAAGAAGCCGGGAGTCCACAAATCTTCGGCGAAATCCTGGCCTCTTTCTCTGTCGTTGCGATATATAAAGTTGAACCACCATTGGGGGTCTTCTTCGAATTTCATAGAAGGGCAGCTCAGGAATAATTCGCAACTGTCTGTGATATCGTGGCGAACTATCAGGCTGTTGTCGAACCATTCCGAGCGCAAATGGGCGTAAGACTTCTGGAGTGTGTGGAAATCCCGCAGGCCAACAAAAGGTCTTAAAACAAACTCTGCGGGTTCAGTGACGGTTGTAAAATCGTAGATGATGACTGCGGTATCGCTGTCGCGGAGCAGATATACAGACTTGGTCAGTTCCAGGCCGTCCACTACATAATCGAAGTGCACGCCTGCATCTTGGCGGAACTGCTTCAAAAAGGCGAAGCCTTCGGGTGTCAATTTGTCGTAAAATTCGAAGGTTGAAAGATTAAATATGTTTCCATTGATTATGACCATTTCGAGGCAGTTTGCCAGCGCCATTATTCTGTTGACGGGTGGGGTGAGCGAGCCGATAAGCAGGCCGTGATACCTTCTGGTATTGCAGCCGATTATTGTTGACGATGCGTAGCCGCCACGATTGTTAGTCAGCAGCCACTCTTTACTCAATAAATCCTCAATGGGTCTGTTGGCTGTCGGCACAGAGAGGATTACGGTATTTTTTGTTTTTTGCAGTGTCAGCACAATTTTGCCCCCAGGGTATTGTCATAACGCAGCTTCGACGGTCTGAGCAGAGCAGCGGCTGCCAAGATTATTCAGAATATTCATAAAGTTGATGTAAGAATCGTAAGGCGAGTCATAAGGATTGAAGTATTTGTGGACATCGCCGTCGGCAAAGTACTTGGTGCACATATAGTAGAAGTGGTCGGATATTTGCAGTTTCCGCCAGTCTGAGATGAGATTTTCGTCGTTGCTGTTTTTAATTTTTTTCTCGAGCCGATAAAGCTCATTAACAGCGTTTGATTGCATTGCATTTCCGAGCCAGGCGGAGATGTCTCTTTCGATGTCGGCCCAGCTTATCAGATGCGGCACGTCGATTACACCGACCGGCTCATAAGAGCGGACGACCTCGCTGGGGGTTTTGAAATCGTTGTCAGGATGCTTTAGAATCTCCTGCGGCAGATAGCTCATAAAATTAAATATGCCGGTATCTGCCCACTGGTGTTCGCCGAATGTCTCGTAATCCATAAACAGATTAACAACATTGCCGTTTCCATTCGTGGCGGACACCCACTGTGCAAACTTGTCTGCGGTCAAAGGCCACTGCGACCAGTTGCGGTCGGAAAACCTAAAGGCGATGTCGTCACTGAGGGCGTAGTTTTTCAGCAGCAGTTTAAGTTTGCTGCAGCCTTTCGGGCGATAGACGAAGTTCGGGCTTCTGTAGCCGAGGATGTGGTCTGCCCCCTCAGACACTATCGCGTCGAATTTCCCGGTTGATTCGATAAGAGCGGCCAAATCGTTGTTGTATATGAGTTCGGTATTCCTGAAAACCCGCGGCTTTTGGCCGAAAAAATGTTCGATGGTTTCCATATGTTTGATGACCTGTTCGAGGAATTCATCGCGCGAGTACAAAAAGCTTAAACTGTGATAATAGGTTTCAGCGAGGAATTCTACGCAGCCGGTCTGGGCCAGGGCGTCAAAGGTGCTTAAAACTTCCGGACTGTACTGCTGGAGCTGCTCGAGCAGTACCCCTGTGAGGCTGTAGGCTATCCTGAATCTGCCGTCATATTTTTTTATCAGGTCCAGCAGCAGGCGATTTGTCGGCAGATAACATTTGTTCGCGACCTTGGTGCAAATAGCGGCATTTTTATAATCGTCGAAGTACCGGTTGTTGTCGTCAAATACGGTGTAGTGCCTTAATCTTATAGGCTGATGTACCTGAAAATAGAAACATACAGAAGCCATAATTTCTTTTTTTCAACACAGGGTTTTGTCAAACCGTAACGAGCAGCTCTTCGTAAATCTGCACACACTTTTGAGCGGCGTCTTTCCACTGGAGTTTTCCGGCCTCATATCGGCCATTGTCCCGCAGCGTTGCTCCCAGCGGAGGATATTTCAAAACGGCAATGATTTTGTTGGCCATTTCGTTGATGTCCCAGAAGTCCACCTTGAGGGCGTGCTTCAGAACCTCCGAAACACCGCTTTGTTTACTGATTATTACGGGTATATCATTTGCGAGTGCCTCGAGCGGCACCAGTCCAAAAGGTTCGGAGACGGAAGGCATTACAAACAGGTCGGCCATCCTGTATATTCTCTCCACGTCTTCACCGCGTAAGAAACCTGTGAATAAGACCTTGTGGCCGATTTCAAGCCCTGCTGCCATTTCGACTGCGAGTCGCATTAAATCGCCGAGCCCCGGCCATGACGAACTTGACGTTATCCATTACTTCGAGAACTTTTTTGGCTGCCAACAGGAAATATTCAGGGCCTTTTTGCATAGTTATTCGGCCGAGGAACAGGACGATTTTTTCATTTCTGCCGATTTGCGCTTTGCCAAAATTCATATTGCCGTTGCCATTGTATTCGATGCCGTTATACACCACTTCGACTTTTTCGCCGCTGACGCCGTAGCGATTGATTATGATGTTCCGGGTGAAATTGCTGACGGCGATTATTTTATCCGCTGCGTGCATTCCCTTTCGCTCGATGTCATAAATCATCTGGTTGACGTGCTCGCCGCTTCGGTCGAATTCGGTGGAATGGACGTGCACAACGAGGGGTTTGCCGCTGATTGCTGCCACGGCGATTCCGGCGGGATATGTCATCCAGTCGTGGGCGTGCACGACATCGAACTCCTCATCTTCGGCCAACTCAGCGGCAACGGCTGCATAACGGCAGACCTCGCTGTACATATCACCGGAGTAGTCCATCGGGCCGGTACAGATTCCCTGAGCCTGTGTTCTGCGTTTTTGCTTTGCAGATAGGCGTTGCTGATAACTTTGTGAGGTCGAATACGGCTGCAAAAGTGAGGGAATTGTGCGAAAGGCCACGTTTTTGAATTTACCGGACGGGACAGCCTTGAGGATGAGGTCAGCAGCTTTACATGAGTGGCATAGCCGCTGTCTGCTGTGTCGGGCAAACAGAAGATTACCTTTATGTTAAGCTGGTCCATTGCTTTTGTGAGCCCATAGCAGGCTGTGCCAAGTCCGCCGCTAATGAACGGCGGAAATTCCCAACCTAACATGAAGACTCTCATATCACCCTCGCCATGTTGGTTATGTAATTTCCCATCGACCAAAAAGCTATGGTTAGCTCTCCTATTGCGTCCGATATCAAGGGTTGTTGGTTCCAGGGCAGAGACCGAATTGCGGATTCGCTGCCTGTTATTAGTAGCGTAATCGGCAGGAAGCGAGGGAGCCTTAATCGACGATGGGCAAAAAAACAGTATAATTACCCTCGGTCTTGTATGTAAATCTGAGGGTTGAAGAAGAGACGTACAGTAAATTTTTGAATAGTTGGGACTTTCGGATTAAAAATCAGTATTTTACTGGTCTATGTGAGGGGCAAAATTACCACAAACCGGCGGTGTGCCGGCTGTTGTAATTGCTGGTTTTTGTTGACCAATCGGTGATGAGGAGCAAGAAGGACTGATAACTTGTATACTGCCGTCGCTCAAAGTGATTGGGTGGCGTTGAGTATCCACGGGAAAGCTGTCCCGCCTGCTTACGGCATTGACGTACGCCGAAGTAGTACAGGACAGCTATCCCTTAATAGCATTGCCTCGAAGGGGCACAAGCTGGTGAGGAAAAAAATCCTCTTACAGGTCTTGCGGTTTGAGTGTGCTGCGACGATTGGCCTTGGTTCGTTCAGCGGCCTTATCGAGCATACAATAGACTCTGTCACTGATTGCCTCGAGCGCATCGTGCGAGGTCATCATCCCTTTGCCCTTGACGTAAGCCTTGACCTTGCTGGCTACAATTAGAGACTCTTTTTTCTTTGCCATTGCTAAAAATCCTCCATGTTAAAAGGAATTAAGTTTTGATAGTCCACTTTTTTATCCCTGAGACCGACGTATCTCAGTGGGCTTTAGCTTCATAACGTTTCGATACAAAAACAAGCTTGACCCCTACGTCCAATAAACAACGATATGAAGGTCCACCGGCGTTTTATTTACACGTCCTCAGCCGAATTTGCAACAAAAAAATGTGCCAATCAGCAAATTTTACCCCCAATTTTGTCTTCGACAGAAGACTTGGGGGGCGGCAATTTTTGACAATTTAAATAATTGGTGGGGCTGATTTTGTCGAAAATAGCAAAACGAGTCCGCCGGAGGCGGATAAAAAGATTTCTCGGGAACTGGCGGGAATTTAACCTGACTTAGTGTGGAGAGATAAAATGGCAAAGCGCTCCCAAAAAGGTCGAAAATCACGGACGAAGATACAGGAGTTGGTGACGGTCGTTTTGGCTGATAACGCGGAGCAGGCCAAAGACTATGAAACTATTCTGAAAAGCAACGATATCCCCGTTACAATCAAAGAGCAGGACGAACAGGAAGAAAATGGCAAAGTTATCGCAGTGATGGTTCCTGAAGATTTTCTCGATGAGGCGAATGTGGTTATCGAATCTCAGGACGCTTACGACGATTTTTATGATTTGGCATTAGAGGATACGGACGAGAGCGAGTTCGACAGCGATCTTCTTGACGAAGAGTTTTAGCCACCGGCAGATTTGTGCGCCGGGTTCTTTGGCCTATTGCGGCAGGTTGCCGGAGTTAAATAGATGTGGCTAATTGTTGTGATGTTAATTGTTTAGATTGTCAGAAACCCGAAGAGAAAAATAGGGACAAACAAGATGGGCGAAAAATGTTTTAAAGAACGTCGCTCCGGCGAAGATAGAAGGACGAGCATTGTGGACAGGCGTCTTGGGCTGGACCGTCAGCGTGGGCCGGGAAGACGCAGAAGCGATGAACGCAAATCCGCCGAAGAAGGCCAGATGTCAGATGAGCAATTTGAGTTTCTTATGGCTATCGACGAGTACAGGCGGAAAAACACCAGACCTTTCCCGACGTGGACCGAGGTTCTCGAAGTGATAAAGGCGCTGGGCTACCGGAAGGTCGCTGAACCTCAGTCG